>JAJYZF010000042.1 GCA_021800165.1 Planctomycetota bacterium
AGCGCAAGGCGGCACAAAAAAAAGAGGCCTAAAACACCACGGGGATTTTCTTTTTCGCCCTGACGGTGACGCCGCTGCCTGCGCTGAAATATGGCCAACACGCGGTTGGCTCCGCTCTCCTTCGGCTCATGAACAGCCTATCTCCTTGAGCCCAACCCACGCCTTGGAGTTTCCGGACATTATTGGAAACAATCCCTGGGCTGGTGGGTGCAGAGCCACGGCCGAACCCCGGTACCTTGAGAGATGTGAAGTGGCGGATATTTTCATCAGACCACTGCCGCCCCCCCCCATCGCCGCGGCTGGAGGATGTTAATTCTCGCTATGGTATTCTCCAAAGGCCAGGGATCGATCCGGCCGCCCTATACGCCGGCTCTGTAAACTCGTGCTTGACTCCCAGTAGTCGCCGCACTGCGGCCGAAATGCTATAATCGTCTGGCGTCATTGGATGGCGAAATTCGCCGGCGCCGGTAAAAAGAGGAGAACTATTGATGTCCGCAATGACCCTCACAGAAAAAATCATCGCCAAGCATTCCGGCCAACGGAGGGTGCAGCCCGGGGACAACGTCTGGGTGGATGTGGATATTCTTATGACGCACGATGTGTGTGGGCCGGGAACCATTGGAATTTTTCATGAAAAGTTCGGCCGCGATGCCAAAGTATGGGATAAAAACCGCGTGGTTATCATTCCTGATCACTACATTTTTACCGCCGATTTGAAGTGCCATCGCAATGTGCAGATTCTGCGCGATTTTGTGCGCGAGCAGGGGTTGAAGTTTTATTATGATCCGGAATTTGTGAAAAACGAACCCGGTATGCCCAATCCGTATAAAGATCCCACTAAAACCACGTACAAAGGTGTCTGTCACAAGGCGCTTCCGGAAGAAGGTCATGTACGGCCGGGCGAAATTTTGCTGGGAACCGACAGCCACACCTGTACCGCGGGTGCCTTTGGCCAATTTGCCACGGGCGTGGGCAATAGCGATGCCGCCTTTACTCTCGGTACCGGCAAGACATGGCTGAAGGTGCCCCCCACCATGAAATTTACTTTTCATGGGCAGATACCGCCTTATCTCACGGCCAAGGATCTCATTTTACTGGTAATTGGGGAGATCGGCGTGGCGGGTGCCACCTACAAAACCATGTATTTTGCGGGACAAGGGGTCGCCTCGCTGACCCTGGAAGATCGCATGACCCTGACCAATATGGCCATTGAAGCGGGCGGCAAAAACGGCGTCTGTGACGTGGATGAAAAGACCCTGCAATACGTGCAGCGTCGCAGTCAGGTTCCACAGTGGGAGGTTTTTCGCGATGATCCCGGTGCGGCCTATTGTTTTGAGCGGGAATGGGATTTGTCGACGCTGGAACCGTTGGTAGCCAAGCCCCATTCTCCTGACAATCGTGATACCGCCCGCAACTGCCGTGATATCAAGGTGGATCGCGCCTACATCGGCAGTTGCACCGGCGGAAAGATCACCGATATGATTTTTGCCGCCAGTATCCTCAAAGGCCATAGCGTGAAAATACCCACCTTTGTGGTGCCCGGGTCCACGGAGGTTCATGCCGATATGAAGCGATTAAATCTGCGCGGCGTTACCAGGGACAGCAACGAAAAAAGCATTGAAGACATTTTGCTTGATGCCGGCTGTCTGGTCGGCCCCAGCGGATGCAGTGCCTGTTTGGGCGGACCCGCCGATACCTTTGGCCGGCTGAACAACAGCGAAACCTGCATCAGCACCACGAATCGCAATTTCCCCGGTCGGATGGGATCCATGCAGTCTGCGGTATACCTGGCCAGTCCGTTGACCGTAGCGGCTAGTGCGTTAACCGGCCGGGTAACGGATCCGCGTGAATACGTAACCACCCCGATCGAGACCGGCACGGCCGGGGTATTTTAGGCGTTGCGGCGAGAGCATGCGACAACGAGTTTGCTGGGCCAGAAGAGGCTTACGATCAGGCCGGAGCTTGGGGCTTATCGGCACCGGAGGTTTCGTCGGCTTTTAGGTCTTAAAGATCGGTCAAACCCCTGTAAAGCTGTTTATTGTGGGGCGGGCTTGGGTGCATTTTACCGCTTGTGGCAGCGGCACCTCCAATTCCACCCCACGCCGCGGGCACTGGTGTCGGGCTGGCCGCAAGCTGGTGCCGAGATAGGTATAAGGGGAGTGGACATTTTAATTTTAGCTTGACACCAAGTTAGTGTCTACTTGCGTAAAGGATGGGGGGAGGGTTATACTTTGCGGTTTGTGTGGCAGTCTCAAGGAACATGCTGGCATGTGCTGGCGGTATCCTGATAGGGGCAAACGATAGAAAGGTTCCCAGCCAAATGATTACAACAGAAAAGAAACAGGAGGTTATCGCAGGTAATCGCATTCACGAAAAAGATACTGGATCTGCCGAGATCCAGATAGCCCTGTTGACTGCACGAATAAACGAATTGACCGGCCATTTACAGTCGCACCGCAAGGATTTTTCCTCGCGACGGGGTTTGCTGAAAATGGTTGGGCGCCGGTCCAGCCTGCTTAAATATCTTACCAGTACAGATCCCAAACGCTACCAGGATGTGATTACCCGGCTTGGACTACGCAAATAAGAGTCGGTCTCCGGTGGTTGATTGCGCCTGGCAAAGAGACACCATCGGTGGCGGATTCACACTGGATAAAATTTCCAGAACGCATGGATCATGTGGCCGCCCCACTGCGTAGCCCATGAAGGCTGGGAACTAAAAGCGGTTGGCCGTACTGGAAAGCCGTGAGATGTGAAATTGAATGAGTATATGGATTTTAGTTGGTTCGACATGTTAGGTGTAAAAGTATGACGGCAGTAAAAGTAGAAACCCAAGTTAACGGCAAAACTCTTTCCCTGGAAACCGGCCATTTGGCCAAGCAGGCGGACGGAGCGGTGCTGGTTCGGTATGGCGACACGGTGGTGTTGGCAACCGTGGTATCCAGCGATCCGCGGCCCGGCACTGATTTTTTCCCCTTGACGGTGGATTATCGCGAAAAAACATCCGCAGCGGGCAAATTCCCCGGCGGTTTTATCAAACGTGAGGGTCGTCCAAGTACCAAGGAAACGCTAACGGCAAGAATGATTGACCGGCCGATTCGGCCCCTCTTTCCCGTCGGCTATTTCGATGAAGTGCTGGTACAGGTGCTGGTGTTATCGGCGGACGGGCAAAACGACCCGGATGTGCTGGCGATGGTGGGGGCTTCGACGGCGCTGGCTATCTCCAGCGTGCCGTTTGAAGGGCCGATTGGTTCAGTTCGCATAGGCCGGGTCGATGGCCAATTTGTGGTGATGCCCACCACCTCCGAACTCGATAACTCCGATCTGGATTTACTTCTGGCCGGCACGGATCAGGCGATCAACATGATTGAGGTGGGTGCGCGGGAACTGCCGGAATCAACCATTCTGGAAGCCATCAACCTTGGCCATAAAACCATTGCCGATCTGGTAAGAATTCAGAAGGAATTGGTGGCCAAAGTTGGGAAGCCCAAAGTGTGCACGCTGCATGGTCCGTCTGCCGAGCTGTTGCAGGCGGTAAGCAGCTACCGAGAGGCCTTGATCACGGCCAAGAAGATTCCGGGCAAGCAGGACCGTGCGACCGCGGTGGATAAGGTCAAGACGCAAGTGCAAGAAAAGTTCACGGCGTTGAATCCCGTCACCAACAAGCCGCAGTATGATCCCATGCATGTGGCCATGGCGTTTTCCACCCTGGAGGAAAAAGTGGTGCGCCAGCTTATTCTTTCCGGGACGCGGTCTGATGGGCGCAATTCGACCACCATTCGCCCGCTAAGCTGTGAAGTCGGAGTGCTTCCGCGGACCCATGGCTCAGCCATTTTCACCCGCGGTGAAACCCAGGCCCTGGTCACTACCACATTGGGGACTGGAGATGACGAACAAATTGTAGATGGATTGGGCGAAGAATATTCCAAAAAATTCATGCTGCATTACAACTTCCCACCGTTTTCCACAGGTGAGGTGAAGCGCATCATGGGACCAGGGCGGCGCGAGATCGGGCATGGGGCTTTGGCGGAACGTTCACTCGAGCCGGTGTTGCCTTCACCGGAAGTGTTCCCCTATGTGATTCGCCTGGTTTCCGATATTCTCGAATCCAACGGCAGTTCTTCGATGGCCTCTGTTTGCGGCGGTACGCTGGCGTTGCTGGATGCGGGCGTGCCGCTCATTCGTCCCGTTGCCGGCATCAGCATCGGCCTGGTCAGCGAAGGTGGACAAGACATATTGCTGACCGACATTCTTGGCGAAGAAGATCATTACGGCGATATGGATTTCAAGGTATCCGGCACCACCCACGGTATTACCGGGATACAACTGGATTTGAAAATTCACGGCCTGGGCCATGACCTGATTGCAAAAACGCTGGAGCAGGCGCGCGTAGCCCGGCTGGCAATTCTAGACACCATCACCGCCGCCCTTCCCACGCACCGGGCGCAGATTTCGCCTTACGCGCCACGACTGCTGAAGATTCAGATTAACCCGGAAAAAATCGGCAAGGTGATTGGCCCCGGCGGTAAGACCATCAAGAAAATCGTCGAAACCACAGGAGCTAAAATCGATATTGAAGATGATGGTACGGTGTTTATTTCCGCCGTCGGAATGCAGGCTGCCGAGCGGGCCCGCGAAGAAGTGGAACGGCTGACCGAAGACGTCAAAATTGGTCGCATCTATACCGGGCGCGTGACCTCGATCAAGGACTTTGGCGCATTTGTGGAAGTAACACCGGGCGTGGATGGTTTGTGCCACATTAGTGAGCTTTCGGACAAATTCCTCAAAAATGTTACGGAAGCCGTAAAAATGGGCCAGGAAATTCGTGTCAAGGTGATTGCGGTGGACGACCAAGGGCGCATCAAACTCTCGCGTAAGCAGGCCATGAAGGACGAAGCGCCCGCCGCAACGGGTGCGGCCGCCGTAAGCCATCCGGCGGAGCCGCAGATGTCGCAGTAACCATGCGGGTCCTGGCGGCAAACGCTGGTGGTTTGCCTTAGGGTTTCGCGGCGATTACTTGGCAAAAATTTCCGCATGTCCTGGACGGAATCCTTATGACCGAAGCGGTTCCTGCAAAGTTCGGCGTCCATTCACCTTCCGATGAACAGACAACCACGGGAGCGAATCCGGAATCGGAAAAAATGCGGCTGGATCGAGAGCGAACCGCCCGGCTGCATCAACTGGCTACTCTGGGCGAACTTGCAGGCGGCTTGGCCCATGAGCTAAAAAACCCGCTGTCCACGATTAAACTTAATCTGCAACTGTTAATAGAAGATCTGGCCCGAATGCCGGGGGCGGAAACCAGTCACAGCCGGGCCGTCACGGTCAAGAAAGAAGTGGACCGTTTGGGCCAGACGCTGGAAGGATTTCTGCGGTTTGCGGGGCGCATTGAATTGCGCACCGCACCGGTGCATTTAAATGTTTTGGTGCAGGATCTTATTGACTTTTTTATGCCGCAGGCCCAAGCAGCGCGGGTGCGCCTGCATGCCAGCCTCGCCCCGGAAGACCCCATTTGTAATTTGGATACTAACCTCATTAAGCAGGCCTTGCTGAATTTGATGCTTAATGCGCAGCAAGCGATGCCGACCGGAGGCGAACTTATTGTTCGCACCCATGTCAGCGGCTCCACCGCCATCGTGGACATATCCGATACCGGTATGGGCATTCCACCGGAGCATTTACCCCGTTTGTTTGAAGCGTACTTCACCACCAAGAAAGGCGGGACGGGGCTGGGCCTGGCTACCACCCGGCGCATTGTTGAAGAACATTCCGGTCATATCCGCGTCAGCAGCGAGCCACCACGGGGCACCAATTTTCGTCTGGAGCTTCCACTCCGGGACAAAAATACCTGACAGGTCAGCAGAAACACGGCGGCAAATCGTTGGGGATCTGGCGGGTGGCCACGGCGTTGGCCTCCACAGGCCGCGCACCCGCGACGGCCGGCCAATCGCAGGTCTGCTTGTGGTGTTGCCAGCACAGAATGATAATGGACTCACTGATAGCAGGCTTCTTTATAAACTTCTCGAAAGGCCCGACTCATGCTTACCGGAACAGATCTGATTGCCGACATCAATGCGTGCCAGCCTGAGCGAGGGCGAATGGCATTGTGGTGGCTGGGCCAGCATAGCTATGTCGTGAAGATTGCCAACACAGTTTTGTACATTGATGTTTTTTTTACCGCCATGCCGGATCGTCTTGTTCCGCCTCTAATACCCGCAGAGCTTGCCACCAACGCCGATTTTATCTGCGGTACCCACGATCACGCTGATCATATTGACCATCCCGCATGGCCCATTGCCGCCCAGGCTTCGCCACAGGCAAAATTTGTGGTACCACAGGCCTTGGTTCAAGGCCTGGCGGAAGAATTTCATCTGCCGGTCCAGCGATTTTTGGGGGTGGATGACGGACTAAGCGTGCAAGCCGGTCCGGTGAAAATCACGGGCGTACCTGCGGCCCACGAATTTTTGGCCGTTGATCCCAAGACCGGGGGGAATCTGTTTCTGGGGTTCGTATTTGAGGCCGACGGCCTGTGCTTTTATCACGCGGGCGATACGTGCATGTACGAAGGTATGCAGGCGAAACTACGGCGCTGGCACTTTGACCTGATGCTGTTGCCGATCAACGGGCGCGATGCCAAGCGGCTGAGCAGCGGCTGCATCGGCAACCTGACCTTCCAGGAAGCAGCAGACCTGGCCGGCGCACTGCAGCCCAAACTGGTTTTGCCGGCCCATTACGACATGTTTGCCATGAACAGCGCCAACCCTCAAGACTTTCTCGATTATTACCGGGTCAAGTACCCCAACCTGCGCGCTGAAACCTGTGAATATGGCCAGCGGATGATATGGCCGCGGTAACGACTTACGGCGCGGCAACACCAACCCGGTTTAATTGACCTCCGCCATTTCCGGAATATTCAGCCATTGGACCAATTGTTCCGGCGTGTTGCGGAGCACAAACTGGCGGAAGGTTTCGTCTTCGTCGGTACGATTGGCCTTGTAGGCCTGCACCACCTGGGCGATGGATTTATGGACAAAGTCCGCCGGTACTTTTTTCAGCGCAACTTTGGCAAATCCGGCGTCAGCGCCCAGCGTGCCGCCCAGCATTATCTGAAACGCTTCAGTACCGCGCTGGCCGCGGAAATTACAGACCACACCCATCAGCCCGATGTCCGCCACCTGATATTGGGCGCAACTGTTGGGACAGCCGGTGACGCTGACCATAATTGGCGTATCGATGTCCACATTTTCTTCCAGGTATTTGAGAATCCGTTCGGCCCGGGCCTTGGTTTCCACAATCGCCAGATTGCAAAATTGCGTGCCGGTACAGGAAAGCAGGTTGCCCCGCCAGAGCGGAGCATGAGGCGTCAATCCCGCACCATCCAGAGCCTTGCACATTTCCTCCACGCGGGCGGTGGGGATGTCGACAAACAGTAGATTCTGCTTGTTGGACAGGGCCACGCGCCCTTGGCCGGAGCCGACCATCTTCCGGGAAATTTCAGCCGCGGCATGCAACTGGGCCGTCGTGATGCGCCCGCGTTCGATGGGTACTCCGATGTAGGATAATCCAGGCTGTTTCTGCGGACCGGAACCCAGGTGATCGGTATGCGGAGCATATTCAGGGGCGGCAATGTTGTCATCGTGCTCCAGTTTGAATCCGATGTCGGCCTCGAGATAATCGCGGAATTTCTGCCAGCCCCAGTCCGCCACCAGATATTTCATTCTTGCCCGGGTACGTTTTTCGCGGTAACCATGATCGCGGAAAATATGGGCTACTCCACGGGCCACCGCCGGCAACTGATCCGCACGCACAAACGCCCGCAGCCCCTGTCCGATATAGGGCTGACTGGAAAGCCCGCCACCGACGCACAGGCCGAAACCACGTTCTTCCTGGCCGCTCACCGGATGGGTCCGGCGCACACCAAACACGCCGATATCATTGATCTGCGGCTGATGGCAGTGCAGGTGGCAACCGGCAACGGCAGATTTAAATTTTCTGGGAAAATTGCTGAACTCCTTGTTACCATCCAGAAACATCTGGTTGACGGCCGCAACAGCAGAAGAAGCGTCCAGGATTTCCGCAGCCAGACAACCCGCCAGCGGACAACCCACCACGTTGCGCGGAGTATCTCCGCAGGCAAACTTGGTTACCAGGCCCACCCGCTCCAATTGAGGCAGAATTTCCGCCAGGGCTTCCAGCGTTAAATAATGCAACTGAAAACATTGTCGCGTGGTAATATCGGCAAAGCCACTGGTATACTTTTCCACAATGGCGGCTACGGTTTCGAGCTGCTCCACGTTAAGAAAACCATTGGGAATGCGAATGCGCAGCATAAAATGGCAGAGGTTGGGCAGTTGCTGGTAAATGCCGAACCAGCGCAAGCGCACAAAATCTTCTTCCGTAACCTTGGCCCGCCGCGCAGCACTGCGAACGACTTCCGGCGCATCGCAATGGGGAACTGTTCGGCGATAGGTTTCCAAATCTTTTGGGGAAAGCAGCGTCTCCAGCGGCTCGGAAACCTCGGCGCGGGCATAGCGGAAGATATCATCCCATACATCCAACCCGTCTTTGGCCAGCTTGATTTCTTCTACCTTGTTAAGTTTACGGGCCCCCGTCGGAATTGCTGAGGCTGTGGTAACATTCATATATGGACTCCAAAAATTTAATTACATATATCACAAGTAGGTAATTAAAACAACATATTATCAGTGGTATATCACGTTGCAAGGCCTATTGCAAGTGTATTCCTACTGTAAATATAGGAATTAGTAATCAGGCCAATTTAACCCCGAGGCGTTTTTAACGCCAGCTCCCATTCACCAACCAAGCGGTCAAACCAGAGCCTCGCCGTGCCACCAACCACCTTATGCCCTTATATAGGTGAGCGTTAAGGGGCCGGTCGCAATCAGCAGGAACGTAAAAAGCACATTAGCAGCCAAAACCACAATACTTAAAGCCAACAACGCCTTATTTTTAGGTGGAGCCAAGCCTACCGCACCGCCAGCGAAGTAACATCCCACCAGATGCAGGGTGACGCCGAGGATCGCAAGGCGCACGTAATCCGTCGGGGTTGCCTGGGCGAGGTACTTGTTACGAATGAGCAGGTCCGCGACAATAGCACCAACACCGGCCAAGAATAAGACAATCCAAAAAAATCCACGGATGGCGCTGTAACCGTCGGTGCTGGACTCGGAATTCATCAGGTCGGTTGAGTTAGCATAGGCACTGGTCATGGATAAAACCTTTCCTTATTACTACGGCAATTATAGTATCGTGAAGAGGGTTTGCCTATCAAGCCAGCCGCGACATGGTAGAATCCGCCGCAGATGATTCCACCGGACCAAACCCAATCCGCCGCCCCCCACCCTCCTGGCAACCGCCCCACCAGTGGGGCGCTGCTTTCTGAGATATTGCTCAATGCCGCACCCAATGTTCTGGGCATGCTGGGAATGACTGTGATGCAGTTTATCGACGGCCTGATGCTTTCATGGCTGGACCGCCAAACACCCGGGGGCGGGGTGAACTTGGCGGCGGCATACGGAGGCGGCATCATGGCATGGATTCCATTGGCCTTTCTTTCCGGGTTGGCCCAGTGCGTCAATACTCTGGCCGGCCAATCTTTCGGACGTGGTGCCAACGCCGATGCCGCGGCCTTCGCGTGGCAAGGCTTGTGGTGCGCGGTGTTGGCCATTTTGCCTTGCATCAGCTTAATTTTCCTGGCTCCAATTATCTTTGGGCTGCTGGGGCAGACCGGTGTGCTGCTGCATGGGCAGGTGGTATTTTTCGACTTTCTTATTGCCGCGGCACCCGTCAACCTGGCTTGGATGGTGTTGACCAGTTTTTACATGGGCGTAGCCCGTCCGGTGCGTGTGGCCCTTGCGGGTCTAACCGGAAATCTGGTGAATTTGATCTTGGATTGGCTGCTCATTTTTGGCCACGCCGGTATGCCCAAACTCGGGCTGGCAGGCTCGGCGATAGCCACGGCCACCGGCACGCTGGTTTCATTTGGAATCATGGCCGGCTTCTTTCTTTCCGCGAAAACCCGCCGCGAATTTCACAGCATCAGCACATGGTGTTTTAGTAGGTCTAAATTTCGCCAACTGCTGCGGCTGGGATTGCCCGCCGGCTGCCAGTGGAGCAATGATGTGCTGACGTGGACTATATTTACGCTCTGGCTGGTGAATCGCTTTGGCCCCAATGCCGCCGAGGCGCAAAGCGCGGTGATGCGTTTCATCCAAATATCGTACCTACCTGCGGTAGGCATGGGAGCAGCGGTGAATGCGGTTGTGGCTCGATATTGGGGCGCAGGTGATGCCGCCACAGCGCGGCGCTGCTCGCGGATGGCGTTGGCTCTGGCCATGCTCTACATGAGCTCATGCGGACTGCTGTTCTGGCTTGGCGGAGACGCTCTGGCAAGAGTGTTTTTGGCCAGCGCTAGGCAGGTCCATATTGCAGCAGCCTTGCTGATTTTTGCCGCCGTCTTTCAGACCTTTGATGCGGTCAACATCATTTCCATCAGTGCCCTGCGCGGGGCCGGCGATACGCTGGTGCCGGCTATTTTATGGCTGGCTTTATCCTGGGGCATTTGCGTGGCCGGCGGCTACACGGCTGCCACCTTCTACCCGGAAGCAGGCCCGGGCGGGCCATGGTTGATGGCAACAATCTATGTCTGTGTGCTGGGCGTGGCCAATCTTTTTCGCTGGCGGTATATTGCCAGAGGCACCCTTCCCTGTTGATTATTTGCCCTTCGAATTGCCGCCGGCACCGGTGAGCACGCGCAGCACGATGCGCAAGGGATCGTAATATTTATCGACAACCCGCTCCTTCAGCGGAATAATGGCGTTATCGGTGATATGAATTTCTTCCGGGCACACCTCCGTGCAGCATTTGGTGATGTTGCACAGGCCCACGCCACCCTGATCTTTGAGTAATTTCAGACGGTCCAGGGTATCCAACGGGTGCATTTCCAGGCTGGCGGCGCGAACCAGAAACCGCGGTCCGAAAAATTGCGATTGCAGATTGTGTTCACGCAGAACGTGGCATACATCCTGGCATAAAAAACATTCGATACACTTGCGGAATTCCTGGACGCGGTCCACATCGCACTGTTGCATCAGGAAGGTGGCGTCCGGGGCCGGCGTAAAGGGAGGAATCTGTTTGTTCACCGTATAATTCCAGGATACATCCGTCACCAGATCGCGAATAATCGGAAAGGTCTTCATCGGCGAAACGCTGATCGCTTCAGAAGCAGGCAGGGCATCAAGCCGGGTCTTGCACATCAGCCGCGGCTTGCCATTGACTTCCGCACTGCAGGAACCGCACTTGGCGGCTTTGCAATTCCAACGACACGCCAGATCGGGAGCATGCTGGCGTTGAATTTGATGTATTGCGTCAAGCACCACCATGCCTTCCTGCACGTCCACCTGGTAATCCACAAAGGCCCCACCGTTGGCATCACCCCGCCAAACTTTAAACGTGCGCTGGCTCATTTCTTCTCCTTGGCTTTTTTTTCTTCAACCAGCGCTACCACGTTGGGTGCCTGGACCACCGGACAAGGTTCAACATGCATCGCATCTCCTTGCTTTTCCGATACGACATTGTGTTCCCCCCAATAATCATCATATTTGGGATAATCCAGACGGCTGTGGGCACCGCGGCTTTCTTTGCGCAGCAGAGCCGCCCGGGCTACTGCTTCAGCGCAGACCAGCATATTGCGAAGGTCTTTGCACAGATGCCAGCCGGGATTAAACATCCGCTGGCCTTCATTGATGCCCACATTGGCGGCGCGATGTTTGAATTCTTCCAGTTTGGCAACCGCGACGGTCAGATCTTTTTCCTCACGGAATATGCCCACCAAACTTTCCATCATGGTCTGCAAATCGATGTGCAGTTTATAGGGGTCTTCCGCATTGGGGCGGCCAAAAAATCCGGTCATCTCCGAGGCGGCGTTTTCAACCTCCGCCGAGTCGATATTCGCCGGCTTGGCATTCTTTGCGTATTCAGACGCGGCCATGCCGGCGCGCCGTCCGAAGACAAGCAGATCGGAGAGCGAATTGCCGCCAAGACGATTGGCTCCGTGCATACCGCCGGAGCATTCACCGGCGGCATACAACCCCGGCACGCGTGTGGCGCAGGTTTCCGCATCAACCTTGATGCCGCCCATCGCATAATGGGCGGTGGGACCAACTTCCATCGGCCCTGTGGTGATATCCACATCCGCCAATTCCTTGAACTGATGATACATGCTCGGAAGTTTTTTCTTAACGTATTCAGCGCCACGATGCGAAATGTCCAGAAAACATCCGCCATGCGGTGAACCGCGTCCTTCTTTTACTTCGGTGTAGATGGAACGGGCCACCACATCGCGCGTGGAAAGTTCCATGCGTTTGGGATCATATTTTTCCATGAAGCGTTCATTTTTATTATTACGCAGGATACCACCCTCGCCGCGCACGGCTTCGGTCACCAGCAGTCCCTGCACGCCCGGCGGCCAGACCATGCCGGTGGGGTGAAATTGGAGAAATTCCATGTCCAGCAATTGCGCTCCGGCGTTATAACCCAAAGCGATACCGTCGCCGGTGCTTTCCCACGAATTGGAGGTGATTCGGTACATTTTGCAGATACCGCCGCTGGCCAAAATCACCGCCTTGGCCTTGAACACCACAAAGCGCCCCGTCTCCCGCCAGTAGCCAAAGGCTCCACAAACGCGGTCGCCATCCTTAAGGAGGCGTGTGATGGTACACTCCATATACACATCAATACCCTGATGAATGCCTTTGTCCTGAAGAGTACGGATCATTTCCAAGCCGGTACGATCACCGACATGGGCCAGGCGGCGATAGGTATGACCGCCAAAAGGCCGCTGGATGATTTTTCCATCAGAGGTACGATCAAAAACCGCGCCCCACTTTTCCAGCTCTTTGACACGATCGGGCGATTCTTTGGCGTGGATCTCGGCCATGCGCCAATTGTTGAGGTATTTGCCGCCGAAGATGGTGTCCTGAAAATGCGTTTGCCAACTGTCCTGGGAATCCACATTCGCCAGGGCCGCCGCCACGCCCCCTTCGGCCATCACGGTATGAGCCTTGCCCAGAAGGGATTTACAGATGAGGGCGGTTTTCATGCCCATGGCGGAACATTCAATGGCCGCCCGGAGCCCAGCGCCACCGGCACCAATAACGATGACATCATGTTCGTGCGTTTCGTATTTATCGTTCACTTGATTAATAGCAGCCTCGCATCATGCAATACGCCCATGGCACACAGGCGAATGTACAAATCCGTCAACCCCACTGAAAAAAGGCTTACCCAAGCCCATTCGGCGTGCCTTAAATTCAAAATAGAAACCTTACCCCATATTTTATAACGGGCCCGGGCCGTCCGTGAACAACTGAAACAATCCAGTTTACCGCCCACCAGATGACGCAGCGAATTGCAGCCGAAACTAAAGCCCGACAAGGCAATGACATTCACCAACATCACCACCGACCCCACCCCCACACCAAATTGCAGATGCCCCGTAGCACCCCTGAAAAAGAATGCCCGCACCGCGTCATACCATAAAAATAACAGCACAATCGTGGCCAGATAGAAAAAATATCGGTGTATATTTTGCACGGTGAAAGGAAATTTGCGCTCGCCATGGTAGTGGCGGTGCTTAGGCTCACCCACCGCACAAGCCGCCGGATCCAAAAAAAACGCCCGATAATAGGTTTTGCGGTAATAGTAGCAGGTGGCCCGAAAACCAAGCGGTATCCACAGAATCAGAAATGCAAATGAAAACGGCAGATGCAGGCCAAACCACAACTGTACCTGCGGCGAATAAAAAGGCGAAAGGTAATACGCCCCGTGACCGGTGAAAAGAAAGTTATTGCCCTGCCAAGCCGCCCAGGTAGAATACACGCCAAACGCGGACAACCCGATAAACACCAGCAGCGGCTTAATCCACCAGTTATCACGACGCTGGGTTACGCCCAAACCCTTGTGTTCAAGAATGGAAACGGTTTCCGCCATCATTTATTCCTGTCATTTGCCGCTGGATCGGCCCCGCCACAACTGCCCAAATGGTTGACGTATTGCAAGAATGAACGCCCACCAATTTGTTGCCGACGAACGGATTCTAGCAATCATGGAAAAATGTGTCAATTGCGGCCAACCACGGGACGAGCCAAGAGGGGTTTGCTCCTCCGTGAGTAGCTAAACCCGCCAGTTCACCGCCGGCACACCGTTTCGCAGAACCCGCAAGCGCCCTAAATTCCGTCGCGGCGCTGGGTCTTGTCATGAACTATGGCAAACCCAGCCCATTCCGGATATACTTTCACTCCGGCTGTTGACCTATGAGAAATTTAACAGGAGTTAAATCAGGTGATTAAAGTAGCGATGATTGGTGCGGGCAGTGTCGTGTTTTCCCGCAATTTGACCGGCGACATCCTCAGTTTTCCCGAATTCCGCAACGCTTCGTTTTCATACATGGATATCGACCGAGACCGACTGGAAGTGGGTGCGGCCCTGTGCCGTAAAATCAGTAAATCCATAGGTGCTAAACCTAAGATTGACTACACCACCAACCGCCGCAAGGCTCTTGAAGGCGCGGACTTTGTCATCAACATGGTGCAGATCGGCGGTTTTAATTCCACCCTGGTGGATTTTGAAATTCCACGCAAATACGGCCTCAATTTTACCATAGCCGACACCACAGGGCCGGGAGGCCTCTTTCGCGCCCTGCGCACGTACCCCATGTTGACCGGCCTCTGCCGCGATATGATGGAGGTATGCCCTCGGGCCACACTGCTGAACTATTCCAACCCCATGAGTATGAATATGCAAACGATCTACCGCACGAGCAATATCCGGGCGGTGGGCCTGTGTCACAGCGTGCAGGGAACCTTTGACCAACTCATGGGCTACATCGGTGAAAAGTCGGAAGAGGTGGCCTTTCTCTGCGCGGGCATTAATCACATGGCGTTTTACCTGAAGCTTGAAAAAGATGGGGTGGACCTCTACCCCCGTCTATTTGCAGCCATGAAACGTCCCGAAGTGTACGCCTCGAACAAAGTCCGCTTTGAGATGATGAAAGTGCTGGGACACTTTGTTACCGAATCCAGCGAACACAACGCGGAATACAATCCGTACTTTATCCCACGCGGGCCAGACGCCATTAAAAAATATGATGTGCCCATTGATGAGTATCTGCGGCGTTCCGACGGCATCGTCGATGAATTCGCCCGACTCAAAGCCATGACCAAAACCAATGTTCCAATAAAGCATCACCGCAGCCATGAATATGGCAGCGCTATTATTCATTCCATAGTCACCGGGCAACCACGCGTGGTCTATGGCAACATGCCCAACCGCGGAGCCATCAGCAATCTACCCTCGACCGCAATCGCCGAGGTACCGACGCTGGTGGACCGCAGCGGCCTGCAATTCACGACCGTGGGTGATTTGCCTCCACAGCTTATCGCCTACATGCAGCCACACGTGAGCCAACACGAACTATTCATTCGCGCGGCGATGGAAGGCAAGCGTGAACACGTGTATCAGGCGGCCATGTTTGATCCGCTGACCGCGGCCACCTTAAGTCTGGACAAAATTGTGGAACTCTGTGATGAAATGATCGCAGCGCACGGTAATTTACTCCCGAAACTCAACAATCCCAAGCTCATTGCCACCAGTGGTCGGACCTTTGGCACCGTGAATGCCCGCGATCTGCGCCGCAGTTGGGATGCGGTTCACAGACGCCAACATGAAACCGCCATCCAAAACTGGCATCTGATCGGCCCATTTAAAATTTCAGAGAGATCAGTCCGGCCGCTACGTGTCAAGACCCCTCTTGAATCCCAGGCGTGGCTGGGCCAAGACGGCAAGGTGGCGATTAAGGAATCGCTTCGCGCTGCGGACGTGGTCTTCAAGTGGAAAAAAGCGACGGCGGATCATCGCGGTTTTGTGAATCTTTCCTCTGAACTTGGACAGGTGGAATCCGTGATCGGTTATGGTTACACGACGTATTCGAGCGTGCATCCACGGGATACGGAGCTGCGCTGCGGCAGCGATGACGGTATCGCGATATGGCTCAATGGCAAACTGGTACACGAAAACAATGTGAACCGCGGATTTTCACCGGATCAGGATGTGGTGCCAATTCATCTCAATGCCGGTGAAAATCACATTGTGGTCAAAATCCATAACAACCGGGCCGGCTGGGGTTTTGGGGTATCCATCGATAAACCGAATTTTTAAGACCATCGCCCGGAGCCGGGTAGCCGAGACACCCTCGCGATGGAGAAGGCCCGTCATTGCCACTGCGCGCTACCGGGGCAATTGTGGCAATACCTGCGATGGCCGCGATGGAGCGGGCTGTGTTGTCGCGGGCGGATGGAGGGTAATATCGCGGGAAATCAGTGGAAGATGCGGGCTGAAATTGTAATCCGTGGGCTTAGTCCCAATCCAGGCCCGGGCCAAAAATAAATCGCCATCCGCATCCAATCCGTCGAAATGAATCGTTTCACCGGGTTTGGCTTCCAAGGTCCGCGTCCGTCGACCATTCTTAAACAACAATGAGTCGGAATCCCACCAGGCCACACGCCGCCCTTGCGCAATGCGTACCAAGGCCTGGCGCATCCAGGGGTCAACCGAATACACCTTCGCGCTGCCCTGTCGTGGGTAAACCGCTCCATATTTGATAGCCGTGGCCTGGCTCATACAACCAGCCGAACCACCCATCCACAACAACAGCAGGGCTGCTCGGAGCAATCCGCCTGGTCGCCGTGGGCCGGGGCGACCAACGTCTGGGGTTGTGAAAGCGTAGGATGAATCAGTCATGTTTTATCCGGCAGTTTATTTCGGGCCTTACGCCGTTAAACCCGAAAAATTATTATATGCTCCGGCCAGGCTGGAAAAAAATAGCCCCCTAAAATTTCCCACGAATAAGAAAGGCCACATAAGGAGCGTTGGCAATTTGGGCCTGCGGCTGCAGGGACCGAATATCGAAACCGCTCATGAATTCCTGGTTAAAGGCATAGCCCAGGGCCACGCTGATGTCGAAAAGAGGCTCATGAATAACTCGGATGCCCGCTTCAATTCGGCTGAATTCCATAAAAAGACGTTGGTGATCGGGATACGTATTGATCGTATACCCCTCAAAATAATTCTGAAAATCGGCAAAGCCATAAAGGCCTTTGATGATGCGACAGGATACTTCCGCCCGACCATCAATGGGGGCTTCGTAATAACCGATCAACCGGACACGCGGCACCGGATGAAGACGGATTTCGTCAGTTGGATATCCCAGCCGCCAGTATGCCTGCTTGCCGCGATGTTCCCAGCCGAAGCCCGGCAGGGGCACATCGGGCAGCAAGCCACCGTTGCCGATGTAATCCAACGTGACATCAAATTGGTCTTCCGACGAAATCCGCCGCCCCAGTTGAATATGCCCCAGACCGTAGTAAGCCCGCGAATCACCAAAAGGGCTGTTGCCGGAATATCCACCGCCCAAGACCACTCCCAAATCCCAGCGGCGGTTACGAATCACATGTGCTCCCAGCACCAGCGACTGATCGGTAAGCTGCTCCGGCAGCAGCGGGCTGTGGGTGCCCAGATCGACATACATCACGCGATACCCGATGGCCGGTGAGTAAGCATTATCGGGCTGGAACCGTATACGTCCGAAGGAATTGTACCAGAAGATATGTGCGGATTGACCATTGTTGCGAATCCACGCTTTGTTTTCCTCCATCGGGTGATCCCACGTCTGGGCAATTTCCGAACCCACCCATGGATCAAGGGTTAAAAGCGGCGGGGCGTCGGCGCGCAGCCGCACCGCACCACCACTGATAACCAATATCATCATGGCGATCCAAACGAGAAAATGATCAAAGCTTCGTCCGTCATGGGTAACAAGTTTATTTCTCAATATCGTGGATCCTGCAAACGCCGACACCGAATCTTTATTCTCCCTGAAAACGCCTTCGTGTCCAGAGACTAGCGGGACTTTTTCTCACGCTTGTGGTAAAAGACCAAGTTGGTTGAATTGTGGGCCATAAGGTTGCCTGACAAAATGGAATTTAATGACGATGAAATCTGTTCTGGCCATTCAACATACCCCTGCTGAAACCATCGGCTCCATCGCCGCACCGCTCGCGGCCGCCAATGTAGCCGTCCATACCTGCGAGGTTTTTTGTCAGCAAAGTGTGCCGACGGAAATCGGCAACTATTCCGGATTAATTCTTATGGGCGGTCCCATGAGCGTTTATGAACAAGATCGCTATCCATTCATCGAGTCGGAATTAGCTTTAATTCAATCGGCCATGACCGCCGGAAAGCCGGTGCTTGGCATCTGCCTGGGCAGCCAGCTCATTGCCGCGGCCCTTGGGGCCCGTGTTTATCCCGGCAGGAAAAAAGAAATTGGCTGGCTGAAGGTGCGACTTCATGAAGGCGGTATGCGTGATCCTTTGTTTGTCGGTGTACCGTTTGCGTTCACGGCATTTCACTGGCATGGTGACGTTTTTGAGGTGCCCAAAGACGCCACCCCGCTGCTTGGTTCCGACATTACCGCGTGTCAGGGCTTTCGCTTCGGAACGAGAACCTGGGCTTTGCTATGTCATCTGGAAGTAACGGCTGAATCTATCCAAGCCATGATCCGGTCTTTTCCAGATGAACTCAAGGCGGCCGGCGTCAATGCCGCCAACATTCTTGCCCAGACTTCCACTTATCTACCGGAGCTTCTGACGATCAGTAAAAACGTCTTTTCACGATGGACGGCGTTATTGGGCTAACTGCTAGAATTTCTGCCAACGGGCCACCGCCTCTATCTCTGGAGTGTCTTATGCCAAATGAATCGCTATCGGCAACGTCTGAGGTAACCTTGGAGTTGGCCTGGTTGGAACACGGTCGCGGCCTGCAGCCTCCGGCCTATCAGACCCTTAGTGCCGCAGGCATGGACCTACAGGCTGCGATTACTGAACCGATCCTGTTGTTTCCGATGCAACGCCGCGCCATTCCCTGCGGTTTTATTCTAGCCATTCCGCCGGGGTTTGAGGCTCAAATTCGCCCACGTTCCGGATTGGCGATGAAACACGGTGTGAGCGTGCCCAACGCACCTGGAACCATCGATGCCGATTATCGCGGGGAATTGCAGGTTATTCTCATCAACTTCGGCAGCGAACCGTTTGAAATCACCCGAGGTATGCGCATCGCCCAAATGGTGATTGCTCCGGTGGTGAAGGCCAGATGGCAAATTCAGGCCAGTGCCACAGACCTGACTCCAACCCAACGTGGCACCGGTGGCTTTGGAAGCACCGGCCATTAGTGCAACTTCAAATTCGCTTTAAAAGCTCTTTGAGCAGCTTCTTTTCCAGCAGCGGATCACGCCCTGCCGGATACCAATACTCGCCACCAACACCTGGGGCGGCATGGCTGGCCATCAATGGCAGGATATTTCCGCCAAAGGCGGATATGCCATTAAATGCCACCGCCCCCACCATGCCCTGCGGGTTTTCCCGCCGCTCCACGAGCACCTCAAGGCTAATTCGATATCGCTGTTTACCCAACCGCTCAATGACCAAGCGAATGGTTCGCCGAAATGTGTTTAAGGTACTCTCCATCAGGGAATTGCCGTTGGTAACATCCGGTCGCCACCATTGCAGCACTTCCGGTCCAATCCGCGGCTTACTGACAATAATTCCGAGCCTGTAGCTGGACCAACTCACCCGATAGCCGGTACGGCGAACCAGGTGCAGCGCCTGACTGAAAATATGCTTGTAACTGGCAATATCAACGATTTGGGAGGTAGAATTGGATAAATTGGCGACCCAGGCACCGCCGACTGCTGGCGACGCCATCGCACCGCTTTTTTTTCCGGCACTCCGGACCTTCGTGACAGGCTTATCAGAACGCGTGGTAGCTACCTGCCGACTTGCCGCCCAAGGCGGGCCGATGGCCGCCGGTTTTAACGGCACCAGCGCCGTGTGACAGCCCCCCAAAAGCCCACTGAATCCGATGAGCATTACCACCGTTGATGGCCAGCGTACCCAGCGTTTAATATTCAACACCATTTTCATACCGACCATTGTAACGTGTAGTGGTGAACTTTGGCCAATGACCGGTTGGCCTCTCAGAACCCGCTCCAGTACCCCTTAACGTATATTCGTACCCGCGTCACTACGCCATTATGCATATCCAGATAAAGCGGAAACATCGGTATCGCCCAGGTTCGACCAAAATGGACTCTTGCGTGAACCATTCCGTGCAGGTCAAGATCTGCGGGCAAGGAACCGTTCGGAGGCAGCTCCAGCAGTAACACATGGTGTGGATGTTTAGCCGCAGCAAGTTCCGCCGCAACTAAGGCAATCGCCCGCCAGCACACCTGGCAGCCGTGGTGGTACAGCACCACCAACCATCGACCATGGGTGTAAAGCTGCGTATGACGCATATATTTGAACAGCGGCAGGCGATAATGAGTCCAACGAACCGGATTCATCATGACGGTACCACCGCCACCGGTAAGTCTTCCATCGGCATGCAGCCGCGCAGGGCGATTGCGAACGAATAGCCAACCAGCTCCGGCCAACAACAATAACAGCAATAATCCCGTCCCCATCAACTGAAATTTGTCAGCCTTTCGCACCGGCCTGCGCGGAGGCCACAACAACAAGGCCACCAATACTCCGACATCCAGCGCCAGCGTCCACCATGGGTTCACGCGAACGCTGCCGAAACAGCCGCAGGATTGATGACCCGCCCAGCCACGAACCAGTGAGACGCCGGCAAAAACCAAAAAGAGAGCGACAACCGCAACCCATGCCCCCCGGCGCCACGCCCCACACCAGCACCACAATCCAGCCGTCGTCTCCAGCAAGGCTTCCAATATCTTCATATAAGAAGCCACCCACTGCCGTGTTACCATCGCATCTAATTTCAGGAAGGCCGCAACCACCAGCAGGGTTCCCACGGCAATCAGCACGATGTCGGCAGCAGTTGATGCGCCGCCATTTTGCGCACCGGTCTTAGCCGTCTGGTTTTCAGAGGAAGCGTTATATCCAGCGATCATCATGCGAGAGCCTCCCCCGGCGAACTGAGAGATTCCCCCACCCCACCCGCCACCGATCCGGCAAAGCCCCGTTTAAGATTGGTCCGGGCAGCCGACGGCTCCAAGGCGGACGACATTGTCGGCTCACACCCGCAAACAACGCCCAACAGCGCCCGTGTTTTTATCACGCGATCCAAAGTACCTTCCAGATGGCTCAGCAAGAGTTGCAAAGCCAGGTATAGAGCTTGCGGATCGGCCGGCCGTTGCGGTACCGAATTCTTCATCGCCCCAGGTCTTGGCAGACGCGACAACGCCACCACCACCAAACTCGGCACCGCCATGGCCGTACCGGCGGCGCGGCAATGACCGCAGATGACTCCTCCGGCTTGGGGCACAAAACGCACGAGATCGGATTTTATCGTCCCACCACAAAGCACGCAGTGCTCCAATACCGGCCAATAGCCTGTTTCTTGCAGGGCGGCTTTAAGATAAGCGGCAACCACGCGGGCCGATCCCGGCGAGGCGGCATCACCGAACATTTGCAGGGTCACGACTAAATCATCAAATAGATCTGGATGCGGATCCAGCGCGGCCAGCAACTCCAGGGTCACTTCCGCCACCAGAGTCCCGGCATAATACCGAGACAAATTGTTGCGCATCAACGGCCAATGATCCGAGACCTGCCAACCCGAAAGCGTAGCCAAGTCCGCCCCTCCGCGTCCCGCCACAAAGATCGCCTGCCCACGGGCCAACAGGTCCAGCGGACCGCCAAGTGGATTTGCCGAGGTCTGTCGCCCACGTTTAATACCCTTGGCAATCACAGAAAGGATTCCATATTCGCGGGTAAAAAGCCGCGCAATCTGGCTGCTTTCAGAAAAATCAATCAGACGCAAACACAGGGCTTCGCTTTTTTGATAAATTGCCACAGCCTTATTTTACCGTTGCCTGCCAATTTCGACATCTCATCCATGTGGCGATATTTTTTGCCCAACCACAGATACCAGCGGCATGAATTCCGCCGCCAACATTGGCGGCAACGTCGTCTCTTTTGAACTCTCGCATGCTGCTAAAAGGGGTTATGGCCACACCCCAATCGAAGCAACAAATAGTCGGCGGACTTGGAATCGGACCTGCCACGGCTTAATATGGATAGGGTTAGCCACGCGGCTGGTGAAAAGGGTGTTGAATGTCGGTTACTACTGATGAATTAAACCGGGAAATCACGTACGCGGTACCACGACCGATCGGTGAATACCTGCGTAGAGAAGATATAGCGGATCCCGCGCTGAAACCCATTGCCGAAAAAATTTCCACGGGCCAATGGTTGAACTTTGAAGATGGAATGGCACTGTGGAACACACGCGATATTTTCACTCTGGGTGCCATGGCCAATGCAATGCGGCAGGCCATGCATGGCCGGGTTGCCTATTATAATATCAACCGACACATCAATTATTCCAACATCTGCGCGTTATCCTGCAAATTTTGCGAATTTCACCGCAAACGCGGAGAAGATGGTGCCTATGAATATCAGTTGGAAGATATTTATCGAATAGCCAAAGAAGCCGTCGGCACCGGAGCCACGGAAATTCACATCGTCGGTGGCCTGCACCCATGGCTGCCCTTTGACTGGTATCTGGAAATGCTTTCCGGATTACGTCAACGCCACCCGCAAGTGCATCTCAAATGCTTCACGGCCATTGAGATCGACCATTTGAGCCGCATTTCCCGGCTTTCCTATAAGGAAGTACTCATAGCCCTGCGCGAACATGGGCTGGGGTCCATGCCCGGCGGCGGAGCGGAAGTGTTTGATGATCGCGTGCATGACGAGATTTTCAGGGGCAAGCTGCGGGCCGATGGATGGCTGGAGATTCATCGCACCGCTCATGAACTCGGTATTAAAACCAACGCTACTATTCTCTATGGTCATGTGGAAACGCGGGCCGAGCGCGTGCGGCACTTGATTGCGCTACGAGAATTGCAGGATACAGCCCCTGGGTTTCAAACCATTATCCCGCTGTCTTTTATCCCCGACGGCAGCGAGCTGGGCCATCTGCCTGGCCCCACGGGCATGGAAGACTTGAAAATGCTCGCGATTTCCCGGCTGATGCTCCCCAACTTTGCCCACGTCAAAGCCTTCTGGATCATGCAAACGATGAAGCTTTCGCAGGTGTCTTTGAGTTTTGGCGTAGACGATTTGGATGGCACCGTGGTCTGGTACGATATCACCAAGCGCGAAGGCGGCGCGGGCCAGCAACATCAGGAACAAACGGTGGAAGACATTCGTCGCCTCGTGCATGAGGCGGGTTATATTCCCGTCGAGCGTGACACCCTCTATCGCCGGGTTATCCGTAACGGGGCCCAATGGCATGTGGAAAATTAATGGCGGCGAGCCGGGCCCATTGTTCCACCCCAACGGACCGACGACTGTGCAGATGCAATGTTCAAACGCGCCTTTGCTTTTATTTCACTGCGAAAGATCTGCCATGGGCTGATCTGGGCGGGCTGTATTCTCGCCGGTCTGGCGATGGCACTGCCGCTCGTGGTAACGCGGCCTCTCACCGGCCTATCACCACAAAATTTTGTCATCCATCAAGATGGAACCTATTTCGAAGTGGCGGGCCTTCGGCATGGCCATCAGCGCAAATGGGCCATCAGCCGCCGACAATATCAGCAGGTCAAACGCATTGGAGAGATGGGTACCGTCGGCGTGATTGTCGGCTGCAGTTTATTTGCCACAGGGTACGCCCTGCTGCTGTTTCGCAGCGCCCGCCAACGACGGCGACAGAGACTGGCCCAAATCGGTACCTTAGCCCGGCACCGATGATGAACATTTATTTAGCCGCGGCGTAAATTTCCCCGACCTTTTTCCAGTTTACGACTTGCCACCAGGCCGCTAAGTATTCCGGTCGCCGGTTTTGGTATTTGAGATAATAGGCGTGTTCCCACACATCCAAGCCCAGCACCGGCTTACCGGAAAGGCCGGCAATTTCGCCCATTAACGGATTGTCTTGGTTGGCAGTGGAACCAATGGCCAGTTTTCCGCCTTTGACCACCAGCCAAGCCCAGCCGGAACCAAAACGCTTTGCGGCGACATCCGTGAATTTCGCCTTGAAATCCGCAACGGAACCAAAATCGGTGGTGAGAGCAGCAGCCAAAGCCCCACTTGGTTCGCCGCCGCCTCCGTGATCTTTGGGGGCCAAAATCTGCCAGAACATGCTGTGGTTCACATGGCCGCCGCCGTTGTTGCGCACGGCCGTGCGGATATCTTCCGGTACTGCCGCCAGATCACTTATCAGTGCCTCTGCGGTTTTAGATTCCAAGTTGGCCTTCCCGGCGATAGCCCCGTTAAGATTTTTGACGTACGCGCCATGATGCCCGTCGTGGTGAATTTGCATGGTCTTGGCATCAATCACCGGTTCAAGAGCGGCAAAATCGTATGGTAAATTGGGAAGTGTAAACGCCATGATAGAACCCTTTCAAAAACGAGCGAAGAACGACTCAACCTCTTAAACCAATGCGGCCGGTCCGATCACGTTCGCCCACCTAGTTATAGAAGGCAAGTGCGGTGGAAGTCAAGCCGACCAAGACTATCTTAGCGCGAATAGGACGCTACCAAGGCGGCGCTATTGAGGGTTAGACTTTGTGCCTTGGTCGGCGCGACGGTGACATCCGCCATCCAGATTCGCAGGGCTCTACCGGTAATACGCCAAGCTACCACAGTATAGGCTGACGGAGCAATATGAATGGGATTCGGGATAGCCCCATGCATGTCGGTGTTGAAGTAGGCCACCTTTTTAGTCCTTAGCACTGGAAGGATATTGCCGGTAAAGTAGCTACCGACATTTTGCAGACACTGCGCGGTATTGTGGCCAATTTGGGAACTAAGCAACAGCGAAACAATCTGCGGCCAGGAAAAACGATAAGAAATTGACTTGCTATTGGCCGTAATGCTCTGCTGATAATATTGCTGCACCGAATTTGTATTCGGCGTGCCTTGTATTTTAGTAGCTGCCCCGGCCCACGCTCCACTGCGGTTATTAAAAAGCACATCGGAGAGATGATGCAGGCGGCTATATGCCGCATGAACCTCATTTTGCAGGTCCAACATTTTAACACTCGCTGGAACAATGATCACTTGATAAGGGCCCGGCATCCCGGATGACTGAACCGAAATCGCCAAAGTTGCTTTGTTATAAGGTCGTTGCGGATAATCCCGGGCCGCAAGGACTTTGAATTTCTTACTGATTTTGCGCAGCGCCACCCGTGCGGTATTCTTCACTTCAAAAAGCATCGGCCTTTCATCCGAGGCGACTTTGAATATCCAATCCTGGTAAACGCTGTGATGGCCGTCAACCATACGATAATCATCGACCACGGGCGTATTCAAATGCAACGGGTGAAAAACTTCCCCTAACTTCAGGTAGCCGATCGGATAGTATTGGTGACCACCGGTGGTCACCAGCCGCACCTGGGTGGGGGTTAAAAAAAGGTAATTATGGCCATCGGCGCGATTGGCGCTCACGTCCGGTTCCGTAGCTCCCCGCCGCACACGTGTTTGGACCAGCCATATCTTATGACGCTGCCCCGGTGCCGGGACTTTCAGCGTTGTAAGCATGTCTGAATGCAGCGAACCCATGGCAATCACCTTTAGCAAATTCGGTGGTAGCGTGTTCCAGGTTCCATAAAACACGCCGTGGCGATATCCATACAACTGCCGGAGAAAATCGGGATTGACGCTGGCAAACACCGTCGGGCCACCCATGGAGGCACCGCCGACATTGTTCCACAGCGTCGTCACAAATCCGTCCGGATCCAGCCAGACATCCGTGGCCGCATGATTCATACCGTCCGGATAGCGGCTGTAACCAAGAATAGAACTTGGCAGCGGCATCATGTCGATGCCGATAAGGGTGGTGCCGATGATGACCATGGCCGCAAAAAAACCGACCAGCCCGCCTACGACGCGGTTGGGCCACACCGGCAGGACCATATCAAATCGAACCAGCCGGTCGATCAATTCACGTGTGGCCGCAAAGGCCAACATAAACAGCAGCAGAAACGCAGCCCCGTACGCATAATCCGGCTGACGCGACATGATCGGGGCCGCAGCCCATTGATACAACCCCATCGCTAGAAACGACGCAAAAAGCGACGCCGTCAGCAGACACAACGCCGAAAAAGCACCCTGTGTGCCCATGTACAACGTGAGCAGTAAGACAAACAGTAAAACAATCAGGTCCAGAATCATGGGTACTCCCGTGGCCCCGGCGACCAGCGCCGGCTGGCCGAGCTTATGACGACCGCTGCGACCGCGCCGGTGCCGCTGATCCGCGGGTGGCCTTTTCCGGCGAACATACCCGCAGCACCTCCTGAATGGAGGTTACTCCCGCTGCAAATTTACGAATGCCGTGCTCCACCAGCAACATCAGGTGATTTTTCCGGGCCAGCGTGCGGATTTCGTCAATGGTTTTGTTAGAAGTTAAGGCTTTACGGATATCATCGTTGATGACCAGAATTTCATAAATTCCGGTACGCCCCTTATAACCGATCCCCCCGCATTCGCCGCACTTCACGGGGTTACCTTTGGGGTCCACCATCGGCTGAGTATTGGCCTTAAACGCTTTAATTTCGCGCCCCAAGGGCAAATTAAGACGGGCCAGCGTGTCGGCGTCTGGTGTATATGCGGTTTTGCACGCCGGGCACAAGATACGCACCAGCCGCGAAGCAATGACCGCCTGGAGTGATTGTGCGGCCACGTCAGAATTGCCCACCAACTTCCGCCATTGCTCCAAGGCGGCCAGACTATCGCCGGCCAACAAGCCCACGTAGGCTTTACGATCTTGGCCAAACCTGGCAATTCCATCCGCCGAGGGGGCGTCCGCGCACAGTCCCAGCAGCACCACATTGGGGTCTTTAAGCAGCAGGTTGGAAAGGATTTTGGCCGCGCTCGATTCCGGATTTTGGGGATCAATCTTGTTCACCGTCACCGATTCAAATTCGCACCGCGGATTGCTTTCCACCGTCTGAATGCTATTGGTATACGCATCATGCGTGGTTAACAAAGAATAAAGCAGCGTAGTGCGCCCCATGTGCGCCGGTGCGGTAGCCAGCACCACGCCCGCAGGGAGCGACGCAAGCTCTTTTACCATGCCCAGTTGTTCAGCCGTCATTCCCAGTTCGGAAAGGGCCAAACGCCAGCTTTGGCTTGCACCGGCCTGCAAGTGGACCTTTTCGCCTGCCGTGGTACCGCTGGTTTCCACGGTCCACACGGTTCGCTGGCCGGCACCATCACGGACAATGATTCCACCTTTTTGCGGCCGCCGGCGTTCTTCCAGCGAAAGCCCGGCAATTCTTTTCACACCCTGAATAATGGGTTCGGCAGCACTGCGCTGCATGGCCGGCTGCGGAAAGACCACTCCATCCACCGAAAACCTAAGCTCGTAGGCCTGCGAAGACGGGGAAAGCTCTATGAGTTGCGCCCGCGATTCCATCGCCTGAACCAGCAATTGATCCGCCAGCACCACGCCACCATAGAGTGGATCATCCGTGGTCGGCAGCCGTTGTGGAGCCCCACCATCGGTGATGTACTCTAAAATAAGTTGCTCGGCAGATTTTTTAATCTCACGCGTTTCCGCCACGCGCCCCAAGGAGGCAAACACGGCGGCCAGCAGGTGCCCGCTTGGGCCTAGCTCTGCCACTCGCACGTGCCAGTACCAGGCCACAACCCCCGCCATTACCGCCAGATTCACCAGCAAAGCCAGCCAAAAATTCGGTATCAGCACCCAAAAAAGCAGGAGCAACGCCAGCGACCCCACCATCACCCAGTTCCAGAGAAATTCCCGTTGGCGACGCAGACTCGGCGCATCGCGACCCACCCATGTGCCAAACCACGCCCAAGCAACGGTTAAGGCAAAGGCCACAATCCAATAGGCAGGGTTGATGAAAATCATGGCGAGCATCAACGATTCCAAATTCCACTCCGGCCACCGGGGCCGGTTCCATCCGCCGGATCTCGCCTCTACCCATCCACAATCACTAAGATTAACATGAAACGCCGCGTCTTGCCATAGCACGCCACAGCCTTAACCGTCACAGATATAATTCCCGTTATTGCCAAACCTTTTCTTAAACGGTTGTCCTATGCCTGCCCAACCAGCCGCCGGAAAAAAAACGACCACTCCGGCCAAAGATTTTTCCTGTTTTAGGGACCGCCTTTGCCAAGCTACAAAGGCCAGGCGTTTTCGCGATGCAGTGCGTTGGGGGCAACGCCCCACAGTGGCACTAAACCTTTAGAGAGTCCCAACCGCATCCACAAGATGCCGCTATGAACCACCCCGCTGCTGCACTACGCAGTGCCGCAGCAGTTTCTCCAAGGGAGTTCGATTCTTGGTGCCTTGGGTCAGCCAGTACGGCACATGCCGCAGGCGTTTGGCGATAGCCCATGTGTGTCCGCGAAATTTTATCGTCCATTTGCCCACTCGTCCGGCTGGGCATCTTTGACCAGCCACCACCTGCCGTCCCCGCATCAGGCGTTTTAGTGTGGCCAGCACGAACGCATCCGGCTTCATCCGCCAAAAGGCGTTCATCGCAGTCAATGAAACCGCCCGACTGGAGCTGCATATCAGGCGTGCCAATAATCGCTGAGAGAAGGCGTTGTCGTGTGCGGCCAGCAACCGAGCCGCAGCCATCTTCGGCGACGAATCTGGTGCAAAAGCCATGGCAACCGTTTCTAAACGTGTCGGTTGAGTTCCCCAAGGCATCATCCCCATGCGCTCGGTGGGCGACATACCCCGCACCCACAACAACCAGCTAAGCAATCCATATTGAAGATCGGCCAGCGACAGAACATGCTGTGATATCGCCGCCGGCCCCACCTCATACGATACCACGGTCAGCCGCTCTCGAACCGGTTTTATGCCATGAACTTTACACCAACGACGCATCATCTTGATGTCCGCAAGCTGCTGGTGGCGGGAAAATGCGCATATTTCCGGCGGGCTGTATTGGGCCGCGCTGCATCCGATCTTGACGATGCCATAATGCGTGGGATTAAACCCCGCATCGAGCATTAAACACCACAGCACGTCGGTACGGCTACTGTGGTAATACCCCCGTCCCTGCGGATTAAGCCATTGGCGGGCGTGGCCGCCAGTTCCAGCAATTTGCGATAACAAATGGGCTGCGACAGCGTGGGAGCGACAACTGCGGACTATTTGCAGAAATCTGGTTGGGTCGTACACACTCAAGGCAACCGGGTACCGCGAGGGATATTCTATATACATCATATCGAGGGCTTTTTTAAACAGCAGCGTCTGAAGCATCAGACGTCTTAGAACCGCCGAATGCCAATGAACCAGGACGCCGGTCGCCCGACGTTTTTCCCGTAAACTAAACCGTTCTGCAGCCACCGGCAGGTTGACCAGAATGCGCGATCCGTGATACCGTACCCGCAGCCATGGCTTTCCTCCTGTTGACAACGTATCCCAAGTTCGGCTGTCCGGGTCAAATTCATATTTTCCACCGCCGGCCTCCAGCGCCAACCAAAATAATTCCGCAGTTGCATACGCGTCCGGCGAGCGTTTCCAAAAAGCGTTCATGGTGCAGAGGCGCACGTAGCGGCTCGAGTCCATCACCAGCACACCTAAGAGGGTAGCGGATAAATTTCCAGGCACGGCCGCAAGCCGCTTGGTCGCCGCGGCCCGGTCCCGGCGAGAGGGTGAAAAGGCCTGTTCCACCAACCTTTGAAAGCCGGGACGGCGAACCTCGCGTATGAGCCGTCGGCGTTGGGCTATTGGGCGCGTCATCAACCACCATTGCCAACGCAGATTTCCCTGCATCAGGCGCAGCCACCGCACGTAAGTCGTTCCATTTTTCTGGGCCACATTGCCGCCGGCGTGACGCCGGCACTGCCCCAGCAACGATTGCAACGACGCCGTCCAGGTAATACGCCGCGCTGGGCCGCCGGAGACCGCGGCCGCCCCGCACGCACAGACCTTCATGAGTACCAGGGTGCAGACCACCATGATCACGCCGCCCCTCCAACAACCCTGGCCCGGCATCCTCACCGTGCGCCCATACGACAACGGATAATTCCGCCCCATTCCAGGCACATTGTTCTCAGCAGCCCGCTTCGACATCATGGTCACCATCACAATAGCACTTTCCGCAGCGTATGTTATACTCTTGCATCGCCGTCGACAAATGAGCGTAGAGCAGATGATCAAGCAGTAAGAAAAGTCGGCCTTTCATGCGGAGTCTGGCATGAACACATTATTTGCTAAGCGGTGGCACTTGCCGATAGCTCTCGCCTTTTGTGGAATGGTCTGCAACATGCTCCTGGGCTGCGCCGCCCGCCCATCCGCAACGACATTGGAACCCCGCAGGCCGCTTCGTATGGTAGACGTTTCCAAGTTGGTCATGCCAAGCCGGTGTATCACGGCTGTGACGCAGGATTCGGCCGGGCGCTGGTGGTTTGGTACTGAAGGGCAGGGCGTATTTTGCTACAGCCCGGCCGCCCATGGTTTGGGCGAGTGGCGGCATTTTACCAGGCGTAACGGCGCGCCCCGCAACGTATATGCGTTATCGTGCGATGCCTTGGGGCGTATCTGGGCGGGCAGTCTGGGTCATGGCGTATGCGTATACAATGGCCAATACTGGCGGAATTACGACCTGCTGGCGGGCCGACGTTATGGCACTGCGGCTGGAGATTCGGTTGAGGCATTTTTGGCGACCGCACAACCGCGCAGGCTTCTGGCATATAAGCCTGCTCCCGGCAACATAAGCCGCGCCGGCCCGCTGGGCCAGCGGGTGTTTGCCATCGCCACCTCGCCGGTAGATGGCAGCGTCTGGATGGCCACCAGCAAAGGACTGACCCGCTACCATATTCGCGCCCAAACCTGGCAATATTACACCACCGCCAATGGCCTGCCCGTGGACACCTTGTCTTGCCTGGCCTTTGCGCCGGACGGTACCCTGTTTATTGGTACACAATGCAACGGCATTGCCTGGGCCTCGCCCCAGAGTCATTACCGCCTGTGGCACCGCATTGTCGGCCCAGTGCATTTGCCGTTGACAGCTAGGGGCCGGGGGTTGCCTTCCAACCTGATCAATGCTTTGTTGGTGGTGCCGCGGAAAAAAGTACATGGCCGATGGCGTTATCGGGTGTATGCCGGTACGGATGGCGGCTTGGCTATAGGCAATGAGGATGGACGCCGCTGGCGTTTTATTCGCGGCCGCAATTACCTGGGCAAAATCCAGGGCCTTTGGCACGTACCCACCCATTACCCGCAGCCGTCCAGCCGTGAACTCCACGGGCTTCTCACTTCCGATTTTGTCACTTGTCTGGCCATGGATGGCGACGGCAACATCTGGATCGGCCACCGCAGCACGGGCCTGGAAGTATGGAATCAGAATCAGCACCGTATTTTTCCAACGGCGAGAGCCTCAGACATCGCCATTGCCACAGGTTTTGTGGCATCGTTGGCTCCTTTGGTCGGTAGTGGTATGTTGATTGGCGGCTATGAATGTGGCGCTTTCCACGCCGCTGAACGTTGGTCGGCAATGCGCCCCGGCAGGTCGCCTTGGCAATCCACCACCACCCCACCGCTGCCGGCCGGCGCTCTACCTCCTTCCCAGGCGGAACTGGCGCGGTGGATTGCACGAGTCACGGCCGGTCAAGGCCACGCCGTAACGGCGGCCTTTATGGACGAAGACTGGCGTACCGAGGGCGACTGGGTAGGACACTACGGCGTCAGCTATGCCCGGCTATGCGCCGGCACGCCGCAATATGCCAATGCCGAGGAACAATTCTTTGGCGGCCTCGGCGGTGCCGATATCATCCGGGAAAGCTCGCCGCATCAATATGCCGGGGATGTGGCCTATTACGTGTCCTGGTATCATTCCGCACTGCGGCGAACACTCTATTTTCCGGATGCCAACCAACGTATTGAGGCGGAATGGAATGATGCCGGCGGTCGTTATCCGCGGCTTTATGACGGTCCGGATATGTGGCTAAAAGTAAAGGTGCCGACCGGTCTGTATCGTCTGAGTTTCTATTTCCATAACAAGGACGGCCAAACCGGTGGCAATGACCGGCGGGATTACGTCGTGGGGATTTATCCCAAGCACTCCAGTCCTGCTCTGGCATGGGCTTGTCAGCGACCTTTAGCCCAAGCCCGAATTATGCAGTTCTGGGGCGGCATGTACTGTTCCTTTGTGCTTAAAGGGCCGGGGAATTATCAGGTGCGGCTGAAACGAAATTACGGCTATTGGATGACGGTGGCCGGCATGTTTCTGGATCGGGTCAGTGGCCCCCGAAACCTTACCGGATTTACCAATTTGGACGGTTTGCCCATGAAGGACTATCGGCCGCCCCAATATAAACCCGATCCAAGCGTTGCGGCATCACCGGCATGGAAGCTCTGGCACCTGCTTAACCACCGGGCGTCCTACAGCAAGAAAGATATGGGAGCGCAATGGCCCGGTCGCGTATTGGCCTACCGTTACGCCCAATTCCATGGCTTTCCGCCGGCGATGCTCGCCCGTTGGCGGTGGAAACTCAACGTATGGCTGCCCGTAGACCGGGCCGCATTTAACCGGGCGATGGCAACTCTTGCGGACCAACCATAACCACTAAAAGAAGGAAAATCGTTCATGTTCAAGCCATTTAACACACCATCGGTATTGATCGCGGTATGCGCCATTGCGGCGGGCGGAGCGGCAACCGTGGTCCGCGCGGCATCAGCTACGCCGGCGCTCGTCATCCCCACGACGAAGAACTCCTCCGCCCCCAGAACCACGCACGTCGCCACCGGCACGGCTATGACGCCTCCGGCAACCAACAGCGCCAAGTCGGACGTTTCAGCACCGGTACCAACGCCCGTTGAAATTCAGCGGTGGATCCACGCTCTGGCCAGTGATGAGTACGGTATCCGCCATCGGGCAGCGCGAAAGCTTTTGGCTGCGGGTGATGCGGCCATGCCGGCCATGAAAAAGGCCCTGGATGGTTTGACCACGCCCGAAATGCGGCATCTGCTCCGGCAGGACATCAACAAAATTACGAATTTAGATTTTCTCCGTGGCCCGCTCATCACCATCAATGTCAAGAACATTTCCGCCCAAAAAGCCTTCCAGGAAATCTGCCAGCAAGCCGGGACCACGGCCAATGTGATACAGCAAGGCATTTCGCCCAACGTCACCATTCACGCCACCAAGGCTCCGTTCTGGCAGGTGATGCAACAAATGGCGGTGCTCACCAACATTTCCCCCGTCCCGTGGTACAACCAAGGTTCGGGCTTGCAACTGGGTCTTAACGGCGTACTCAATCGAGGCAGTATCATGAGCATCCAAGGAGCCTTTGTAATCGTGGCGCAGAGTATTAGCCGAACCATCATGTTAAACCAGCCGAAACCCGCGGCAAACAATATGTTTAGCCTCTCTATGGTTCTGTTAACCATTCCTGGCAAAACCGGACCGCTGCAAATGCAAAACGCCGATGTCACCAAGGCTGTGGATAACCATGGCAATTCTCTTCTGGGACCCGCACAGCCCGTGTTCTTTCAGAATGGATGGTTCCCGAACCAGCCTATGAGCGTTTATAATTTTACGCTCTCGCTACAGTGGCCGCACAAACCCGGAACGCGCATCACCACCCTCAAAGGCTACCTGCCGATTCTGGCCGCCTACCACAAAAAAATGCTTAACCTCAAAATTAGAGCCAAGGGTACCGTGCACCAAACACTCCACGGTGTGCGAATCTCCGTCGGCCATCTGCAAAAGGTGAATGGCCTATGGCAATTCACTCTCGCCATCAAATTACCGGCGGCGGAGGCGGCGGCCAACAATCCCACGCCCACGCAGCAGGCGATCCTCAATCAAATCCAGAATTTTAACGGCGATATTTACAGCAGCGCTGGAACGGTCTTGAATCCCAATGGATGGTCTTCCATGGGGGGTTGGCAACAGGGCATGGTGTACACCATTCCCATACAAATGGGGGCTAAACCGGCCCGACTTACCATGCCGGTTTTTACCCGGGCCAGGGATTTAAAGATTCCGTTCGATCTGAAAAATATCCCCATGCCTTAGTAACGGGTCCGAAATAACTTCCCTATTTAAGTGCTTACAGGGCCAGCCCGATAGTTCCATTGGGGCAGAAACGAATCGAAGCAGATTTTCATGTCGCGTTTGAATTCC
>JAJYZF010000121.1 GCA_021800165.1 Planctomycetota bacterium
TGGCGCGTTGAGCGGGCAGAACACATGACCGCCTTGCGCAGTTTGGATTACGCCGGCTTGGTGGAAACTTATTGGACGCAACGCGCCGCCTGATCGCCAACAATAGGAGTTACACCCGCGCAGCACCCATTCGAGGGCGGGGAAGTTTTCGTATTGAGTAAGTTCCATCATACAGGCGAGGCCGGTCACAGGGTCACGCCATGTCAGGATGCTGTTGCGTTGGCCATCGCGCCACACATCGCATGTGCGCTCTGCGGTATTCAGGAAAAAAAGATCGCGACTGTCACGCTGATCAAATACAAATGAAAAGGGCAAGGCATCAGGGAGTCGCAGTTCGCCAGGACCGCGGGCCAGGGAAAGCCATTGCCCATCCGCCAATTCCACGCAAGCGTTGGCCCAGTCGGCATGGCCGAGGTTCGTTTTGCCATCTTCCGAAGTCACTTTGAGGAGAAAATTGCCGGCTCCGTCCAGTAGCACATCCACCGTTGCGGGTGCGATGCCGACAGCCATCGGCTGGCTTCGCCACCGCTCTCGGCCGCCCGCCTCAAGAGAAAAAATCAATTTAGTTTGGGCACCGTGGAGAAGCGTTAACCGATTTTCATCCACTCCCACGGTCGCGCAAAACCGGCGCATGGCCACGGCGGATGCCACCTGAACCTCACTGTCGGCATGAACTCCCAGGCCGGTGTCGTATTGCCGTCCACCCAGGCAAAGCGGACAATTTAAATACGACCGGCTTTCCAGCATGGTGCCCCAGCCGTTCCGGATGGCGGTAAGTTTAAGCAGCGACGTGGCTGGCGGATTAGTCAGCGCCTGAAACCAGCGATGGATGAAATCCATTTCATCGGGGTAAACTGCGGAGGAACACCGAGGGGTCTCACCGGAATCAATGGAAGGTAATTTAGTGGCTGATGATTCCATGGCGGAAAACTCTGCTATTTTGATTCATTCGCAGGCGAAATGGCGCCAGCGGGCGGAGCCACGAGGCTGGTGGGGTTTTCCTTGCATCCAAAGTGCAATTCTTTGGGGGCCAACATGCCGCCGCTAAGGACAATTTTTATTCCCTGATCGACGGTCCAATCGGTCTCACGGACACTTTCGGCCGGGAAAAATTGAAAAAAACCACTCGTGGGGTTGGGAGTCATGGGGATAAAAACCGTCAGATAGCGTTGGCCGCAGTTGGAATCGGTCACTTCATTAGTTACAAAGGCGAGAGTCCAGCAGCCGAGGCGGGGAAATTCCACCAGCACCACGCGCTGGAAACCGGCACCGCCGCCCCCCTGGCGGAACACGGAAATAACCTGTTTGGTGGTGCCGTAGATGCCTTTGAGCAACGGCAGGTTTTCAATGAAATTGTCCACCATGTTCAGCAATTGGCGCCCGACCACCAGAGAACCCAGCAGGCCGATGATATAAACCATGGCGACGAAAAATATGAGGGCCAAAATGTAGGAGACGATGTGGATGGCCGTCTTGTTGTTGAGATGCACGATGTGCTGGAAAAAGTCACTGTTGGCGACCAGGCGGGCAATGGGGTAGGAAAAGCCGGTAGCCAAGTTGAAAAGAATGCCGAGAATCCACAGGGAAACGAAAAGCGGGATCAGGGCGATCAATCCACCGATAAAAATGGATTTCATGTGGCGAAGAAAACCGGATTCGGACCGAGGTGCCGGCGGCGGATTTGCGGCGGTGGATGCGGGGGGCGGCGGGCTGGCGGGTTCAGTCATGTCATTTCACCTTGTAGGCCACAGGCTAAATATAATACATCTGGCCGTCGCGTGACCGCTGCATCACCTGTTCGACCAAGGCGGCTAGACTAATGGAATTGAGAGTGCTGCACAAGGCTTGCGAAAGCTGCTGGTGCAGGACATTCACGGCGATTTCGCCGGCGCGGGCATCGGCGGAAACGCGATCCGTCTCCAGGAGCAATTTTTTTCCCTCCAGACGACTGATGACTTCGCTGACGGAGATTTCTTCCGGCTTGCGGGCGAGTCGGTACCCGCCAGTGGCACCGATTTTGGAAATTAGAACTTTTTCCCGGGTCAGACTGGAAAGGATGGATTCTAGAAACTTGGTGGGCAGGCCTTCGCGCCGGGCCAATTCCCGGGTTTGCAGAAAACCCCGCGGATAGGATTCGCAAAGGCACACCAGCGCCCGGATGCCATATTGCGTGCGTTTGGAAAGCTGCATGGCGGGTTCCTTTAATCGGGCAAGGATATTATCAGGTGATTTTAGTGGTGGAAGGCCGGCATCGCAAACGGCCATGCGGCTGATGGGCCTGCCCGAGGCGACGCAAGGCCACCAACCAAACGCCCACCCGCAAGGCGAAGAATCCAACGCCGACACGCCGGAACCACAGCGCCAGGTGGTTTTTGGCCCGGTGCCGCCACCAATTCCAGCCGGGAGAAAGCACTTGGGTGCAAAGCCGAATCGATGCGGAAATCCACGGCCCACGTGAGATGGCTATAATAAAAATGTCAACGGGGTACGGCGGTGGCGATGGAGATATACTCAAGTGGCCCAACCTTTGGTTTCCAGTCAACCTCTCATTGACCGAATATCTCTGCTGTGCCCGCGTCTGCCGCAGTCTTTTGACGGCCTGCGAATTTTACACCTCTCCGATTTACATCTGACCAATTGGAGCCCGCGCATGGAGCGATGGCGATTGATGCTGGGCGGGCTGCGTGTGGATGCGGTCATGATTACCGGGGATCTTGGACACCGCAGTTGGTTATGGCGGCGGGGTTTGCCTGGGCTGCGGCGGCTTTTGGGTGAACTGCGAGCTCCTCTGGGCGTATTTTTCATTCTGGGTAACCACGATGCCCTGGAAACCGGCCGGGCACTGCAAGGCAATGGCATCAGGGGCTTAAGCAATGAGGCTGTTCTGGTGCGGCATGGAACGGACCGGCTGGCCATTATTGGTCTGGCCCAACGTCGGCGGATTGACGCGGATATTCCTGCGGCCTTAGCCCACGTACGTCCCACGGATTTTAAACTGATGCTGCTGCACTATCCGGACATGGTCTATGCAGCGTTGGCGGCCGGGGCGGATGTTTGCCTGGCGGGGCATACCCATGGCGGACAAATCTGTTTGCCGGATGGGCGTCCGTTGATGGGGCATGATTCCTTACCGGCGGATTTCTGTACTGGTGTGCATCGCATTAAAAGCACCTGGCTGGTAGTAAACCGCGGCATGGGCAAGGCGGGAGTGCGGCTGCGATTATTCTGCCCAGCCCAGGCTATTGTGCTCACACTGCGACGGGGCATACCGCCTTCGTAAACCGCCCGTCCCCCCCCTGCACCACTCCAAGAGCGCGTCCCGGACGCTTAGGTCCGTTTTTCAAAGTGCGGATGTTTCTACTTTAGCACAAACACAGGCAACACGCGGGTATCGCCGTATTGTTTGGAACAACCACGGAAAACCGCGGCATAAATGCCGCCGCTAAGATGGATGGCGAGGTCGGATCCATTGATTTTTCGAGGGCGGCCCAAATTTGCGGCCAGACTCGAACACGCAACAAAACAAGGCTTGGCGTGCGAATTGACAGTTGGCCCTGATTGGAGGAAAATGGTGAGTCGCTCCGGGGCGAACCGACAGCCGTTGCCGATGCTTCTGGCAGTGGACAACAGGCGTGAATTCCCACGAGCGAAGGCCGGGCTCGTAGCTCAGTTGGTTAGAGCGCGTCACTGATAATGACGAGGTCCCAAGTTCGAATCTTGGCGGGCCCAGTATCCGGTTTGCGTACGTGTACGTACTTATGCACCATCGCGCAATTCCTCTATATTTGACGGTTTTGGCAATTCGGTTGCATCAGCCTGCACGTCCAAACCCGGCTGTACTGCTGCGTATCATGGGCGTTTTGATGGGGTAGGCCAAGCCTGATTGGGGTGGTTCGCATTTTTTCCGATTCGCCTTGCGCAGATCCGAAGTGGCAAGCAGATGGATTTGAGCGGACTTTAGATGTTATCGAGCGGCCAGACCCAAATGTTAAACGGGCTGCCATGCGCAGTGCCAAAGAGCGCCTCGGTCTGCTGACTCTCCGGCATAGCCCGCAGCTTTTGCAGCGGTGGAATAATGGCCTCTGGTGCCTGCGGGGCAAAGCCGGTGAGGGTCTTTTCCAGGTCCAGGATTTTGATTTGCCCGGTTGGCTCAATTTTCCAGGTCCAGGCGGCCGCACGAACGGATGCGGGTACAGCAGCCCAGTGGGGAAAACGAAAATCCATCGTCCACCGCCCCAGCCGCGTCATCAGATGTGCGGTCAGCCCCAGAACACTTTGCATATCACCACCATATTCCACCGGCGCACCATTCATCAGGCCCAGGTACGCAAATGGATCTTTAGCCTGCGTGCAAAACAGCAGAAGATCCGGATGGCGGCAGACCAGGCGGAATTCTTCGAGAGTACGGCGACGATGAAAAGCATGGGCGTGATAAGCCTGCATCATTTGGGAGAGAAGTTCCGGCTGCCCCTGAAATCGCACGCCTTCCAGCGGAGACACGCGCATTTTCTCCAGCCCGCGCCTGCTGATGGCCAGCGTAACGGCTTTGCCCGCCGTCTGATAGCCGAAGCTTTGGTACCGATGTTGATCACCCCATAGAATGGAGACGGGCATTTGCTCCGCTTTCATTTGGTCGACGGCATGCTGGAGCAATTGGCTCATGTAGCCCTTGCCGCGGCAGGAGGGCTTGGTGGATACGCCACCGATTCCGCCAATGTGGATCTGCACGCCGCCCAGCGATAAATCCAACGGAAACATCCGAACTAAACTTACGATCTGGGCACTCTCGCGTATCAGATAGGTATGGCCAAAGTCGGTGTTTTCTTCCCGCCAGCACCAGGGATAGTGCAACGGGAAAAAGTCGGTTGCGTGATTATACGCATCTTCCAAAAACTTTTGAATGGCGGCATAATCCGCTTTGGCAGCACTGATGACGCTGGACATCAAGAATCCCCTTTCGCGTGTATTTCACTCAAGATAACCGGGCCTGTCAACATTTGAACAGCCAGGCTGGCTTCCGGCCCGGAGTGTGTGTTATACTTCACTTGGGTATGAATGCTTTCTTGGGTACTCTTTAGAGGTTCTTGCGGCCATGAAAATATTAGCTTCTCTTTTCACTTACGTTAAATCCAACAAGGTGCCAGCTAGGGTTGCGGCAGGCCTTACCATGGTCGCGGCGATAGCCACCCAACCTCTGTGCGCGACGGCGGTACAGCCAGAGCTTCCGGCAAAATCCGCTCTGGCCCAGAAGCCGCGTGTGGTGGAAATTCGTCTTTCCGGCGCGCTGGCGGATCGTCCGCATAGTTTTAATTTTTCACTTTTGTCGCTGGCAGCCAATCGACGACCGGCTCTTACTCATCTGATTGACCGATGCAATGCACTGGCGAAGAACCCAGCCATTGCGGGCGTATTTTTGAATTTGCAGGGGTTCGACCTGACGCTTACCCAGGCCCAGGAAGTGGCTGAACTGATCCACCACTTGCGCAGGGCCGGCAAAAAAGTCGCCATTTATGCCACCAATTTTGACACCAACACGTATCTGATGGCCACCGCCGGCAATGAGATTATCATGGCTCCGCACGGCGATATGTTTTTGCCGGGCGTGCAACTGCAACTAATGTTTTTTCAGGGTGTACTGGAAAAGCTGCACCTGCAGGCGGATATGGTACAGATCGGCAAATACAAAGGAGCCGAGGAACCCCTCACCCGCACCAGTGCCAGCCCGGCGTTTGCGGGCGAAATTCACACCGTGGTCAATACGTGGTTTGATGAAATCATTGCCACCATCGCCCGTAACCGTCCTATGTTGACGCCGGCGGATGTGCATACGGATATCAACCGTGGCTGGTTTGACGGCCATGCGGCGCTCAAGGCCCATCTGGTGGATGCACTGGCGGACCGATTGACTGTAGATCGTTACCTACGCATGCACTTTCTGGGAGGCTGCCGGATTTCGCGCCGGGCCGGTGCCTTGGCCCAACCCCAGACAAATGTGGCCAGTCCGTTTTCGATTTTTGAACTGTTCCGGCCGAAGTCGCCCACCAATGTCAGCAATCGTCCGGCGGTGGCGGTTATTTTCGCGGACGGCATGATTGTGGATAATTCACCCGCCGCCGACGAAAATGATTCCCTGGTGACTCCCTGGCGCATTCACCGGGAAATTCGGGCGGCTCTGGCTAATCGCATGGTCAAAGCCATTGTGCTGCGGATAGATTCGCCGGGTGGGTCTGCGGCAGCGAGCGAAGAAATCTGGCAAATCCTGCATCGTGCCGGCGCTAAAAAACCGCTGACCGTGTCCATGGGGGCCGAAGCCGCCAGCGGCGGGTATTACATCGCCACGGCGGGCCGGTCCATCACGCTGGATCCGGGAACCATTGCCGGATCCATCGGCGTGGTCGGAGGAAAGATTGTCCTGGCCGGTCTGTTCAAAACCATCGGTCTGCATGTGGAAACATTTTCCCGCGGGAAAAATGTGGGCCTCTTTGATTCCACAACGGCCTTTAGCCCGGCGGAACGGATTTTTGTAACCAGGTTAATGCGCAAAACGTATGCGCTCTTTACCCACCGGGTTATGCAGGCCCGGGGCAAGCACATTGCCAATATCCAGAAGGTTGCCCGCGGGCGATTATTTGTAGGACGCGCTGCCATTCACGCCGGCCTGGCTGACCGTATCGGATCGCTGGAAGATGTGGTGCTGGCCGCGGCCACCAAGGCCCACATTCAAAAGAATTACCAACTGATGATTTACCCGCGACCGAAGACCTTTGCCGATATCCTCCGGGAAAGACTGGGCCTGCAAACCAGTCTGCCGATTGGGCTAAGCGCAGCACTGGAAGCCATGCCTATAAAGTTCCGGGCGGCGGCCATGCAGATGTTTGAGATGATGCAGACCATGCAACAAGATCGCGTGGTGCTGTGCGGCCCAATCGGGCTGGTGCAAAATTAGACGCTCAAACGTGTGCTGCCAGCCATGAGCGTCCGCGGAGATTTTGTTGCAGTTGGCGGGAGTTGCCGGAGGATGTAACGTCGATCAAGTATGCCGCGTCGAGAACTTGTCTTGCTGCAGCAACGCGAGTTTCAATGCACTGGTGGAATCTCGGATGCGGCCACAGTGGCCTGCGGCGCTTCGTTGCCGGGCAGCAGATCCGCATAGTACCGGCCATCGCGAACCACCACTTGGCCAACCACCACCGGTACCGGGCGGGTGAAAACAGGACCGTCGTAAACAAAAGTATGAAATTCACCATTTTCGCCGCAGGGGTCGATTTCCGCGGGCAAGTCTGCCAGCAGAGATTGGTCAAAACTGCGCCCGGCAAATCCCGGCCCGACCTTGCCTTCCACGCAGGATAAATAGGCTTTAAAGCCTAGGGCCATATTTTCCAGGGCCAGCGCTTTGGTGGGACGTTTCCACAGTGGAAATAGCGCTTTCATATTCAGTTTGGCCAGGTTATTTTCCCGCCAGACGCGAAGGTCGTCTAAAAATAAATCTCCAAAGCCGATGGTGCGCACGCCACGGGCCAGGTAACGCCGCATGGCCGCTTCCATAATTTGCTCGTACACCTCATTGGTACAGGGGTGCGAATTGTTGCTGGGCAGATAAATTTTATCCAGTGGAAGGCCAAGAGCCTGAGCTTGGGCATCCAAAAGACTTTCACGCACGCCATGGTGGCTGATGCGTTTGTATTCTTCCGAAACCGAGGTCATCAAGGCCACCACTTCGTAGTCACGACTGCGGGCGATTTCATAGAGCGCCCGGGCGCAATCTTTGCCGCCGCTCCAGGAAAGTGCAACTGGGATTTTCATGGGAATTTCTCCGTTAATAGGTTTTATACGCCGAGTTATCCGCCGAGAGGAACCCCGTGCCGGGGCCAACCGGGGCGGGCGTTGGTTGCGTTAGCGTGTAGCAATGGGTTTGCGAAGCCGCGTGGCCGTCGCAATAAACCACGTTCGTAGCCCCCATGTGTCGGAAGGCCTGAGTGCCGGCGGCACGCTCCAGGTCTTCGACATCATCCGCATTGATTGGAACCGGCGTTAGCAAATCCGGTGCCCGCATGAAGTAATCGATGCCCGCAAAGCTCCCTCCATCACCAAACAGGGCGCAACGCGACGGATCCTGTACCTGTGTGACCCGCGCGGGAGCCCAATTGGACGTCCAAAATTTGCTGTCATGACCGATGTAGCTGGTGTTGTAATTATAGCCCAGAACAATCTGGCCGACGGCAGGCACCTGGTTCACAGCGGGGCAGACAAAAACCCGAAGATTCGTCTGCCCCATCCACAGGATCCCGGGGCGGTAAATCAATTGGTCGGTTTGTGTGTCCCACACCTGATCCAACGCCCAGTTGTCGTAACCTGAGATGCCATAATAGGCTGGCGGATAATAGCCGCGATACGTGATGGTGTATTCGTCCGCAGCCAAACCAAGTTGCCGGAGATTGCTTAGACACACAACCGATTCGGCGTCTTGCCGGGCGGCGGCCAGCGCCGGCAGCAACAGGGCGATGAGGATCGAGATAATCAGGATGACCACCAGGAGTTCGACGAGGGTAAAACCGTGTAGGGGCCGGCGGAAGCGGTTAGACTTCCGCAGAGTGAATGACTTTTTACAACCCCTTACACGGAGAAACATATTATGCCCGAAA
>JAJYZF010000043.1 GCA_021800165.1 Planctomycetota bacterium
ACTGCACCCCAGAATAATCCGGGCTTTGGGTGCCACATCGCTTAACCCCACACTTGGCATCTTGCCGGCGCTGCGCGTGGCGGTGGATGTACAATCCGCGGCGGATTCCAGATCCGATGGCTCGGCAGCGGCCAAATCCGATCAGGCACCGGCCCTGGCCGCGGTAGACTCGGTGAGCACGCACCTGGCGGCGCGGATTACCGCCGGGCTCACCGCGCTGGAAGCCACTGTCAATAACATCCAGCGCCAGGCGAATGGCAAAGTGCACAATGGCCGCCAGATGATGCGGCGGGGAGTAACCCCGGACCAGCGCGATACGCTGGAGAACATTCGTGACACCTGCGCCCGGGTGCAAAGAGCCATCGCCAAATTCACGCGGTTATTTCCGGATTTTCCCAAAGATGTGGCGAAACTCAAAGCGTTGACCGGCCGCGCCCAACAGGTACAAGCCTCCGCGGCGCGCGTGCATTAAAATTAAAGGGGTCAGGTACCATTTTTTTTACCCGGCGTTTTCGCATCCCATGGAGGTTCGCATCCTTGGAATCGAAGCTGGCCGCCACCCCCTGATGCAAACGGAACAGGCCATGAATACCGGCTTTCGTCAGGCTGGCCAGATGCACGAACGAGCAGAATCCACGGTCGCCGATCAGTAAATCATCCAGTTGCAGCAATCCATGGAGTTGCTGCACCAAGGGCAACTCATGACTGCGATACGCATGGATCAACACCTGCCGAATCAATCCCGTGGCCACATCGAAGAGCATCAGCAGTTTTACCACCGGAAAGCCACAGCCCTCTTTCATTCCAGACCGCCACGCATTGCGGAAGCTGATGGCGGCCGTATCGGCGCGGCGCGATCCGCTGCGAAACAGACTTGGATATGGAGGCTATCCTGCAGCCATCGGCTGCGGTGGAATAGGAGAGCCAGAGAACAGCACGCACCATTGCTAACGCCATAATTTTGCCAAAAACGCGATGTATCTGCGGCGTGGTGGTAAAGCATGCCGGCCTTATGGCCGGATTAACAATTGTATTGGGGAGCTATTTTATTGGATTCAAGGGCTTGTTAAGGCACATTGCTTGAGTCTATGATAGCCAATGTGGTTCCGGTGGCCCGGTTGCACATGGCGGTTGGATGGCCGGCGTTTTGCAATAATTGTTGGCTTCCGCCACGAAGGTTTGCGGTTATGCGTATCAAAACCAAATGGCTTAGGACGGTGGCGTTTCGCAAGCGGCCCGCGGCGCGCGCTTTCACGCTGGTGGAGCTTCTGGTGGTGATCCTGATCGTCACGATTCTTATCGCCCTGTTGCTGCCGGCGTTGGCGGCCGCCCGACAGGCGGCGTTGTCGGTGGAATGTTTGAGCAATCTCCATCAGTGCGGCTTGGCGATTGCGGCCTACGAAAACGATTATCACGAAAATGTTCCGATGGGCATGTGCTTGCCGGCCAGCGCGGGAACACACACCGCGGACTTCACGCCGTGGTATAAGTTCTACAATGGGGATTTGGCGTCGAACGCCAATTTTTTGCCGCCTAAGTCGATGGTCTGGCAATGCCCCGCCACGCCTCCGGCGATGCCTCACGTGACCACCGGTTCCTACGCGATGTGTACAGACGTGCTTGGAACCCAAACGGGTCAAGCCAAGCGATACCAGCCCGGCGACTACGTGATTACCAATACGATGTGGGAACAGTTTTTCGGCATCCAGGTCATGAAGATTACCAACCCGGGCCGGTATGTATTCCTGTCCGACTCGGCCTGCGAGAACGAGCCCACGGGGGGTGGGAACGCACTCAACCCCATGCCGCCGCAATTGGGTGGCGGCACCTTTTTTGTTACCAATATCCTGTATTACAGCGGGCAAATCAATGGCGTATGGATGGCGCACGGCGATCACGCCAACGCCCTGTTTGCCGACGGGCACGCCGCCGGGCTTTATGAAAGGCCGGATTTGTACGCCAACCCGGGCCAGATGATGCTGTTAACCAGCAGCGGTGCGGAAACCAGTAATTACGAAGGAAACCCGCTGAACCCCAGCCACTGCGGCCTCTTCGCCTATTGGGACGGCCAGGGTGCAGCGCACAGTTGGTAATAATAGGCCGCGGTTGATGGGGCGATTTTCAGGCCCAATGAGAATATACTCAATGTGTACCATGAAAGAGATACTATGGAATTGTTTTTTTAACTCGTCAAAAAGGAGATTATTGATGAACCTCAAATCGGCACTGACTACACTGGTCGTTACGATGCTGGCGGCAACGGCCAGTGCAAAAAGCATCGGCATTAATTTCGTCGGCAAGAACGCAAAAATGCAGAGGCTGGCCTCCGCGGCGGTGGCAGGTGCCACTGGCGTGGCGCAAAGCCATTGGAATAATCTGGTGGTCAAGAACAACGACGCCAATGGCAAATACAACCATGGAGTCTTGAAGAAAGTCATGGACAGCGGCGGCGCGCGGGTCAAAGGGCTGTTGGTAAAAGTGAACACCGGTTCCGACCACGCCACAAAATTGTGGAGTACCAACGGGGCACCGTGGGGGTTCAAGGGCGGTAACCTGATACTGCAGCGGGGCATCCTCTGGCCACGCCCGCAGATTACCATTGTCGGCATACCGTACGCCAAATACAAGGTTTATGTATATTTGAATGCCGAGGGCAGCGGTGGTGTGGGCAGCGTTGCCATCGCCGCCAAGGGCCACGGCAAGGTCGACCCGACAAATACCTATTACTATCACGTTGTATGGTTGGGCGGCCATTTTAAGCCCGCGACGGCCACCAGCCTCAAGGCGGGGCGCAAGCAGAAGTCCAACTGTGTGGTATTCAAGGGTAACACCGCACGGAAAATCACCATTAAGGTAAATGGAACTTTGGCCGGTGGATGGACCGGTGTTTCCGGCGTGCAGATTGTAGATAGTGGAAAATAGACCGCCAGACCTGACTCTTGGCCCCGCACGGCTGCACCGTGCGAGCCGGTAATTGGCGGATGTTCCGCGACGGATCAGCGTTTGCCTGCAACGGATGGTCCGGCCAGTCCGCTATGAAGAAATTTATTGGCGCAGATCTGACTGGATTGGCACCAGGACGGCGGATGGCGCAGTTGGCATTTTTTTTAAACGGAGAACAAACGTGACCTTAAAGTATGGTTCTATAGTGGCGGTGGTACTGGCCGCCCTCGTGTATGGCCAGCCCGTGGGTGCCTTAGCCGCTGCGCCCAAGCCCTACGCGGATTTGAAAAGCACGGATCCCTTCGGAGTGGGCACCTCCTCACAAGCGCAGGGGCGCTATGCAGTGTGGATACCCAAGCTCGCCGAGGCGGGTGCAAAATGGATGCGTATCGGCATTGGCTGGGCGCAGGTGGAGCCGTCCAAGAATAAATGGAATTGGTCGACCGTGAATTCGTACCTGCGCACCGCCGAAGCCAATCACGTGTTTATCAGCGGTATTTTGATCGGAACGGCCCCGTCCCGCCACTGGCGTCTTCCCAACCACCATCTGGCAGGATGGGCTAACTATGTGGCCCATTTGGTGGCCCATACCGCCGGTAAAATTGACTGTTATGAAGTATGGAATGAGCCGGCATCCGGGAAGGCCCGGGCCTACGCCAAGACCGTGGTCACCGCTTATAATGCGGCGAAAAAGGCCAACCCGCGTGTGCAGATCGGCCTGACGGTGCACAGCGTGGATATTCTGATGTTGCAGCAGACGATTGCCGATGGTGCCAAAAACCATTTCGACTATATTGCGGTGCATCCGTATGAAGTGTTTGGTTCGCTGCGGTCCGGCCAGGAGGCGGTTTACATGCACATCATCCCCACCATCCGCAAGATGCTGGCGGTGTACGATCCGGCCAAGGTGAACGTGCCGATCTGGATTACCGAAGTCGGCATGAACCCGAGTCCCGTCCGGCCAGGAAACCTGGTCAAGGCCTACACCATGGGCATTGCCGAAGGTTTTGCCCACATCGAATGGTTTGAAGCCATGGGCGAAGCCTATCACATGGGTCTGATCAACAACGCGGCCCAGCCCACGCCAAGCTATACCGCCCTGAAAAATTTAAGTCAGGCGTTGGGAGCCCATCCGCGCAGCGATGGCTGGGTACTGCTGAATAACAAGGACTACGGGTTTGTGTTCCGCGGAGCCAAAACGACGGTTCTGGCCGCCTGGGCCCCCCCGCATAGCACGGATACCGTCGATATGGGCCAACCTGTGGAGATTATGAATCCGGTGACCGGTGCCATAACCCATGGCGATAGCGTCCGGCTGACGAATGTGCCGATATTGGTATTGGGCGTTCCGCCCGGTTTGGTGACCAAGGCGCTGGCGGACAAGGGTCAACCCTTTCCATGGGATGGTAACTACACGGATGCAAAGGAAATATCCTGGACCGCAGGCAGGCCGGCCATCGCCAAAGGACTGCATCAGCTTAGCGCGCACCTTACCTCGCGGCTGAAAACCTTCCATGGCAGCGTGGCTCGTTTCGTGGGTGTTCGGATCGGCGTTCTTTTTACAGTCGATCCGAATTTCCTCTCTTTCACCCCGACTCCCATCACAATTACCGCCAGTGTATGTCAGCCGGCCGGCGGCCACGCCGGATTCAATTTGCATTATGAATCCACCACCGGTTGGAAAACCATCGGGTGGAACGCCGTGCCGCGTGACGGCAAGTGGCATACGCTAAAATGGAAAATTACCAATGACGAGTTTGTCAATGACTGGGGCTATAATTTCAGCTTTTGGTCCGATGACAAAAAAGCGAGCCAATACTACATTCGCAACGTCACCGTCACCAAGGATACGCATGATTAAATCCGTCAGGCCGGTGCAGCGGGTGTTTCATGGCAAAACCCAACATCCTTTTTATCCTCGCCGATGACATGGGCTACGGAGACTTGAGCCGTTTTAACGGCGGCCTGAGCCAGACGCCGGTGCTCGATGAGTTGGCACAACAGGGCGTTTGCCTTACGCAGCACTATGCCGCCTCGCCGGTGTGCAACCCCTCGCGTGCCAGTTTGCTCACGGGCCGCTATCCGCAACGCACCGGCAGCATCGATACATACGACCATCTTGGCGGTGAGCGGTTATCCCTGCGCGAACGCACCCTCCCGGATATTCTCCGGAACGCCGGCTATGCCACCGGCTTGGTCGGCAAGTGGCACAATGGCACCATCGGTGACGCCTATCATCCAAACCGGCGCGGGTTCGATGAGTTTTTCGGCTTCCGCGGTGGATGGCAGTATTATTTCCAATCACGCCTTGAGCGCGATGGCCACCGCTTGAGCCCGGATGGCCGCTACCTGACCGACCGGCTCAGCGATGAGGCCATTGACTTTGTACGGCGGCATCAGAAAGAGCCGTTCTTTCTGCACCTGGCCTACAACTGCCCGCACTTTCCTATCACCGCCCCCGAACAAGATGTGTCCCCTTTTCTCCAAACCGGGCGATTTAATCCGGCCGTCAGCACCCTCTACGGCATGATCCGCAATATGGACCGCAACATTGGACGCGTGCTTGGAGCGCTTAGGCAGTTAGGCTTAAGCGACAATACTATCGTTTTGTTCACCAGTGACAATGGGCCTGATTTTGGTGGTAATTCCGCGGAAAACTCGCTCCGTCGATTCAACTGCAACTACCATGGTTCCAAAACACTCGTTTACGAGGGTGGCATCCGGCTGCCCATGATCGTGCGCTGGCCCGATGGTCTTCCGGGCCACCACCATCTCGATGCGATGGTTCATCTAAGTGACTGGCTGCCGACCATTCTGGCCATGTGCGATGTGGCCCTCCCGCAGGATAATCTTGCGCTCGACGGATGGAATGTTCTGCCGGTGCTGCGCGGTGAAGGCGGCAGGGTGAACACGCGCCGCTTCTGGCAATGGAACCGGTATTATCCGCAACATGATTGCAACGCCGCCATGCGCGATGGTCCGTGGAAACTGATTCTGCCGTTTACGCCGCAACCGCGCCGCGTTCAGGACGAAGAGTTGGACCGTCGGCTGCGTGAAACCCCGGAAAACTTTACCACCCTCACCGCGGCTCCCGCACGGGCCGAACTTAGCTATGGCCCACCCCTGCCGGCCGAACTTTACAACGTGGAAGATGATCCGGCTGAAAGCCACGATCTTGCCGGGCAGCATCCGCAGCGGGTCGCCGCTATGCAGGGTGCTTTGTATGCCTGGTTTGAGCAGGTGGAGGCCGATCGGCGGCAATGCCCAGACGCCATTTTCCGGTGAAGGGCCATTCCCCGGGCGACGGCGGAAGGTTGGGAGGCCATAAAAAAATTGTATTGCGGAGCCATTCTACTGGAGCCAGAGGCTTGTTTTGGCACTCTGCCGGAGTTTATGCTGACCATTGAAGTTGGCCCGGTCCGTTGAACCTAACGGGCACGGTAATCGGATTGTAAGCCGTGTGCAAGAATTGCGGCCCGCCGCCCACGCGGGGACACCCTTGGCGGCAGCAGTGGAGCACCGGGGGAACCCACCGGGGTCCGCCCAGGTGAGCCTTGCCCGGCGGCGGTCAAGGCGGTGTTTACCGGGGGGGCTCGCGGAAACTTGCACGGTCGGGCGGAGAGCCACCGTGGGCAATTCCAACCCGGCCATCACGTGGACAGCCACGGACCACGGCCGCAACGGCTCTGGGGATGGGACGGGAAGTTACCTCCACGCCCGTGAGCGGAGGTAGGACGGTGCGGTTATTGTGCGGACGATGAATCGTTTTGAATGGTTTACCTTTTATGGAGCTTTGGAAAATGAAACAGATTAACCGGTCTGCGATGCTGGAGGAGCGGGACGTCAAGGGTGGGCTGCTCAGGGCGGGCGGAAGGGCGAGGTCAACTGCGCTAAGATGGAGATCCGGCGGCTGGGCGGCGGCGGTTACGGCGACGTGTCTGATGTCGTTTTGGGGCATAGCCACGGTGGCGCGGGCCGGCGCGCCGACCGGTCCGGGGACCGTACCTGCGGGGCCGCTGGCAGGGTTGGGTTTTAACCTGCACATAGTGGGAACCAGCGGGACTTGGGCCGCGATTCAAGCGGACGGGGCCAAGTTCGTGCGCCGGGATTTCGCCTGGTCGAACATCGAGAAAAGAAAGGGCGTGTATCGTTTTGGCCAATACGGTAACGAGGTCCAGGGTATGGAAGCCCACGGACTGCGGCCAATTTTTATTCTTGATTACGCCAATCCTCTTTACCCGCCGCCGGAAACGACCAAGGCGGGACGCGATGCCTACGCCCGCTGGGCGGCAGCCGCGGCGGCCCACTTCAAGGGCCGTCATGTGATCTGGGAAATTTGGAATGAACCCAATGTCGGCTTCTGGCATGGGAAGGGAGGACTCAACTCCCCAAAATTCGCCGATGAGTACGTGGCTTTGGTGAAAAAGACGGTGGCGGCCATGCGCGCCGCCGATCCGCATTGTTATATTCTCGGAGGTGCGGTGTCCTGTTTGTGGAGCGGCTCCTTCCGCTGGGTGAACCAGGCCTTTAAGCGGGGCCTGCTGCATACCGGAATCAATGCTTTGTCGGTTCACCCCTATGGCTTTCCCCGGCCAGAAACCGAAATCAACGCCCACCAGCCGGGTGCGGTGTCGGGGCAGGGCTATTCCACGCTGCGAAAAATAATGGCGGAATATGACAGCCCGAATTTCCCGGTGGTGGCCACGGAAGTCGGCTATCCGACGGGCCGGGGTGTCACGCTACAGGACCAGGCCGATCTATCCGTGCGGCAGTATCTGGTGGATGAAATGTGCAATGTGCCATTGACGGTGTTGTACAACTGGGATTCGCACCAGGCCCGCGGCTTTGCCATTCGCGGCCGCCCGGCCTACAACGCCCTGAAAACCATGACCGCCCAGTTGGCGGGGTACCATTACGTGCGGCGCCTGCACGTGGGCACGAATCTGGATTATGTCATCGAATTCAAAAATGCCGCGGGTTATAGGCGCATCATCGCGTGGACCGTGCCGAAGGACCGTGGGGCCCCGCAGAACAAAGCCGTCGCCAATGTGGCGGAAATTCCGGTGGGTATCACGGCCCGCGGTGTAACGGCGGAAAATCTGGACGGCCAGCGGATGGCGGTGAAAGTGGCGCATGGCCGGGTGGCCGTGCGGCTGATGGCGGCCCCGACATACATTGACGTGGCGGGGCACTGAGCCTAAGCGGGCGGGGGCACCTCGGTGCTGGAGTTGCCATTGCGCCCCCTGTTCGCAAAACCCGGCGATTTAAAAACCTCATAAGGATTATCCTCCATGGAGCAGCCCAAACGCATCAACATCGGATGGAATCCGGCACGCGACTATTCTCACAAGTTCCATGATTATCTCAAACGCGTCGGTGCCACCACTGTGGAAACGTATGTGAAATGGATTGACATTGAGCCGGAACCCGGCCAGATCACCTTCAAAAGCTTCGACCGCGCATTGGACCATTTTGTCCGGTATGGTGTAAAATGGCAGCCCTTTCTGATCTGCGGCCCCTGGTACGCCACCCCGTACTGGTTTCGCGAGTCCCAAGATAGCCATTTTTTTCGCTGTTTGGAGCACAATAAAAATTCCGGCATCCAGTCGATCTGGAACCGGAATTTTCAAAGGCCGACGCGGCACTTCCTTAAGATTTTTCATGATCACTATGTCAACCGGATGGATCAGATCGATTCGCTGCTGCTGGGTATCAGCGGGGATTACGGCGAGGCCATTTTCCCCTGCATCGGCAATTTTGACGGGCAGTATCACACCCACCGCGGGTTCTGGTGCAATGACCTCGCCGCAATAAAGGATTTTCGCAGCCATTGCCGTCGGGAGTGGAGCACCATTGAGGCGCTCAACGCCCGCTGGGGTACCGACTACCGGAACTTTGGCCAAGTTCGGCCGTTCCTCAAAAAAGATGCCCCGTCGCGCCGGGCCATGGTGGATCAGGTTTATTGGTATCGGGGGGCGATGCTGAACCACGCGGAATTCTGGATGCGCGAAGCCCGCAGACTCTGGCCTGAAAAGGATATCTATTTGTGCATGGGGGGTGACGGCTCCGCCGAGGAGGGCCAGCATTACGCCGCCGCCGCCGACCTTTGCGCCAAATACAACGTAGGCATTCGCGATACCAACGCCCGCGACCATTTCCGGTTTCTCAATACCTATCAATGCTCCACCGCTGTGGGCACCAATTTCCATCGCACGTACTGCGGGTTTGAATCTTCCCACGGCTCTACCCCGGAGTTTATCGTGGCCCGGATGTTCGCCTTCATCATCAGCAACGCACGGGAATTCCACGAATACAGCTTTCAGGGCAAGGAGGAGGTCATCCGCAAGTTCCGCCGCTTCCGTAAATGGATGGACATACGCTTTGAGCGGAAGGTGGATGTGGCTGTTTTTTCGTCGCAAGCGTATGTCAACTGGGTGCATGAGCATGCCACGGCGTGGGATATCAAGGAATTTCCCTGGGGCCTGCCTAAACCCCCGCACGACTTATGTGACACCCTGCGCTACCATTTTGACTTTGACCTGGTCAACGACACCCTGATTCAAGCCAACATCCTGAAAAACTATAAGGTGCTCATTGTTCCGGCATTTACCATCATCGAAGAATGCATTGTCCGGGTACTCCGCGGGTTTACTGCCCGGGGCGGGCAGGTGATCGTGTACGGCGGGGAACAACCCCAGACCGTGGAAGGGCAGACCGCCGACATAATCGGGGCCACGCCTATTTCCACCTTGCCCGCGCTGCTGCGGCGGTTGCACACGTTGGGCATCCGCGTGAAGCTGAAAAAGGACGGCACTTTTGAGGCGGTGCGGCAGGATGGTAAGATACTTTGCTACGACGAAAAACGGCACCGAATCTACTGGAAACGCTAAGCCGGGCGGGTGACCGGGAGAAACCCCTGCACCTTGTTTGGCAATGCGGCCGCCGCCACCCGCCCCAACAATGGCCGGACGGAAGGATGACGCAACCCCGATGGCTCAAAACGGGTGGAAGGTGGCCATGTTTACACCAGGCTCCGGCGGGTCTATGGCTCTTGAAGCACGTTTCGCAGGCGGCCGCCGGCATCGGCCAGCAGCCGGTCGGCGGTGGCGCTGTCGCAGCGGCGGTGGTGCATGACAATGGCTCTCTTCACCTGACCTTGCGCCTGAAACAGCAATTCCAACGATTCATCGCGATTTCGGCCCGTCAATTCTTCGATAATGCGGGCCCCACGATCCACCAGTTTGGAATTCTTCGTCGCATCCAGATCCACCATGGTATTGCCCATGACTTTGCCAAGCTGCACCATGGCCAGCGTGGTCACCGTATTTAACACCAGTTTGGTGGCCGTGCCGGCTTTTAGTCGCGTGGAGCCGGTGAGAACTTCCGGACCGGTCTCCAAGGCAATGACCAGGTCCACCGTGGCGGTAACGTGCTCCCGGGCGGTGCACACCAAAAAAATCGTTTTCGCTTGCCGCCGCCGGGCTTCATCCAACGCTCCGTAAACAAACGGCGTCGTGCCGCCGGCGGCAATACCAAACACCACATCGTCGGCCGCCACCGTAAGATTTTCCATAGCGGCCGCGCCCGCAGTGGCATCATCTTCCACATTTTCAATAGAGCGGGTCAACGCCGCGGGGCCGCCGGCTATAACGCCCACCACCATGCCCGGATCGGTGGAAAAAGTGGGTGGACATTCCGCCGCATCCAACGCGCCCAGGCGACCGCTGGTGCCGGCCCCCACATAAATCAGCCGACTGCCCCGACGAAAAGCCGCCGCCACCATTTCCACAGCCACCGCAATAGCCGCCGATTGCGCCCCCACCGCGGCGATAGCCCGTTGATCCTCTTGGTTCATCAGCAAAACCGCTTGCTCTATCGGCATTACATCCAACTGCCGGGAGGCCGGGTTAGGTTGTTCCGTGCGGATATGGCGGCGGTTGGGAATTATTGACCCGGACATGCAATGGTACTCCATAAACACCTTGTGGTGCCCGGCTATTGTGGCCGCAGAATCCCCATAACGCCACCCAGCAGCGGCGCTGGCGGGAAAAATAGTGCACGAGAGAGTAAAGTAGCGGCGGTTGGGGCGGGCCTCCGCGTTGGTGCAAAGGTGAAATATGGGCCACAAACATCCATCAGATAAATCTCGCGCTTACCATAATCGCGTCGCCGCGGTCTACGATAACATCTATGATGACCCCTTCTGGGATTTTCACGACCAACTCACCTGGGATCACCTGAAAACATTTGTACCCGAATCTTCGGATGCGGCCGTACTGGATTTGGGTTGCGGCACCGGCAAATGGGGCCTTAAATTGCTCAAGGCGGGCTTTCCGACAAGTTTTGTCGATCATTCCCCCAAGATGCTGGAGATGGTCGAGCGAAAACTTAAAACTTGGGCCGAAACCGCCGACTTAAGCAGCAAAGCCGGCCGGGCTACGCTGCAAGTGGACGATGCTAAAATGCTCCAATCGCTCCCGCCGAATCATTTTTCCCTGGCCATCGCCCTGGGCGATGTGGTTTCCATTTGCGGTGATGCCTCCGCGTGTCTATCGGCGTTGCACCGCGTGATGAAAACCGACGGCGTGCTGGTTTTTACCGTAGACAACCTGTTGGCCGGGTTGGACCATTTTGTAAGTGCCGGCAAGCTTGATGATCTCGATGAATTTGTGCGCAGCGGAAAAACCCACTGGCTCACGGCCGATGAGCGGGAACAATTTGCTCTCCGCATGTTTACCCCGCAGCAAATTGAGCATCTGGCCGGCAAATCCGGCTTTGCCATGATCTCAATCATCGGAAAAACCATTCTGCCCGTGCGGCAGAATCGCAAATTTTTCCAGACAAACGGAGCCATCAAACAAATGCTGGCCATGGAGGCTCTGTTGGCGCGGGATCCGGTGGCGGCGGGCCGGGCCGCCCACTTGCAGTTGGCCGTGCGCAAACGGGCGTAGTGCTTTGGCCGGCGCTGCGGCTATAATCAACAAGCTCCGGCCGCCCGTTGCTCTCCGACCCTGCCGACACAAGGATAAGCCAATGGCCAATGAACCCCATCTCACCACCGACGGATATCTTGTTTTGGTCGATACCGACACCGCCCGCATCACGGAAATAACTGTTGCTCCGGGCCAACACGTTTCCGCCCACGCGCACTCGCAAGCCCAGGAGCTGTGCTACTGCATAAGCGGTGTCGTAACCGTGGAAATACAAGGCCGGCCGCAAAATGCGCTACCGCCCGGCGCATGCTGCAGCATCCCGGCAGCGGTGCCCCATCGCCTGCTGAATTCCGGGCCGGCGCCCTGTAAATTCCTGCTGGTACATCGGGGCGGTGCGTTTGATTTTATCCCATCGAACCTGTAGGCACGCACTGTTACATTTTACCCGCTGCCATTGTCGGAGCTTCTCCCGACGGTTCCAGAGCCTTGGTGGTACAGCAGGACGGATCGATACCCGCCAGCATCATCCCTTGGCCGCGCGATTCATGGGTCCGTTTGAAGGGTACATCGGTCGGATCCCGCATTTGCACCAGCAGCGTCGTGCGCGCCTCCGCACTGGCGTTAATACCCGATCCGTGAATAGTCAGATAATTAAAAAATACCACATCGCCGGCCTGGGCTGGGCACGGCAGGGCCTTTTCAATCGGATATTGTTCCGGCGGCAGAGAGGAATCGGGCGTTGATACCGCAATCGGCCCGAGCTTATGGGAGCCGGGCACAAAACGCACACAACCCCGTTCTACCGGAGCATCGTCAAAATGAAAAATCGCGGCAATCATCGTGTTGCGCTGGTGTGGGAAGTATGGATAATCCTGATGCATGGGGAAAGGAGCGCCCTTTTCCGGCGGTTTAATAAACATTTTGGTGTGATGCAGTTGCACGTTGGGGCCGATGATCGAGGCCGCCACCGCAGTGAAGCGCGGATCCACGATCAGCCGGCTGAACATAGCCGAGTAAAACTGCACATCATGACAATGTTGAACCACGGTCTTGGTATGCTGAATTGTGGCCCATGCGGCATTGATATTCCGAAATTGCACCAGCCTGCCCGCCAGATCATGGGCTTCCCGCCGCAGAGCCTTAGCCTCGTCGGCCGAGAGCAACCCGCGGCATACGACATAGCCGTTTTCGTCGTAGAAGCGCTTTTGTTCCCCGCTTAAGCCTGCACTGGTCATATACGCACCCTTTATAAAAAGCCGGCCCGTCCAACGCGGGCGATCTATCAATTATGTCCCGGCCGGGGTCTGACATGCAATTGGAAAAAGTGCGCTTTTAGTGGTAAATTTTCACCACTTGGGAAAGGCCGGTTTTGGAGCTACCACGTGAAAATGGCAAAGCAATTCGTTTGGCCGATACGCTGCATTCCGGAAATTACCCAGGCGGGATGCTTTGCCATGCCGGAGCAGCACTTGAATATCACCTACCGGCACGACACCTGGGCCTTGCACCTCCATGATTATACCGGGATGTTGGAACTGGCAGGCCAACGGTATACGCTTCAGCCGGGCGATCTGACGTTTTCGTCGCCGGGCGGACCTTCCCGTTACGAAATCACAGCTCCGGGCCGACATTGGTGCATTCACTTTCGCCCCCAGCCCCGCCTTGGCCCGCTGCTGAAGCTTCCACCACATCAGGCCTTGGCCGGGCGACGCGCCTATCTGGAAGAACAGTTTTCCAACATCGCCCAATGGTATGTTCGTGGACACAGCCACGAGGCAGATGCCACAAGGCACACCACCATGGCCGCTCTGGCCTTGCAGCAATTCTTGATCTGGCTGGCCCTGGACGGGCAACAGCATCGGCGCGGTGCGGCCGTCGGCACCGCCACCGACAAGACCGATGCGTTGGCCGCCGATGTTTGCCGCAACCTGGAAGCGAAGCTGTCCGTGACGGATTTATGTCGGCGGGCGGGATTATCCCGGAACTACATGTCCCGGCAATTTCACCGCCGCCACGGCATGACCATCGCCCGTTACATTCTGGTTCAACGGTTGCGTTATGCCCGCAGTCTCCTGGACGGAACCGACATGCAGATCAAAACCATCGGTGCCACCGTCGGCATGCCGGACCCGCGCCACTTTAACAAGCAATTCCGCCGTTTTTACGGCACCGCTCCCAGTTCCATCCGCGCCGCAAGCCGGGACAGAAAAAATAAATTCGCCCCCGCGCCCGCCACCACCACACGCGTATAGCCGCCTCCGACCAGTCCCTGGATGCGCGCTCCCCCACCGGAAAACTCCAGTTAGTCACGGTGTATCGTCAATTGCCGGCGGCACCCAGCCGCACCTCGGCAGTGGCGGTGCGAACGCTGGTAAGTCCGGTTACCTTGTAGGCCTGCACCAAGCCAATCATCGCGGTATCCGCATTAACGCGCAGAGTTCCCGGCGACCAGCAATCTCCCTGCTGCCGGCAAAACACCTGACACACCAAGTCCCCTTCGGTGGTCCGAATGGACACGGGGCCGTCTTCAAACCAACTGCGCTCCATGGTGGCTATCAGACCACGACCAACCGGTTCCAGACTGATAATGGAATAGTCACTTTTTTCCCGGGTCCAAAGAAGTTTACCCGCCGCACTGTAGCATTGCAGTGAATTAATGTTGCCCGGTCCCACATCGTGGCGTTGATCGCGCAGCACAAAATAACGTCCACCCTGGGTACACACGTCCATCACCGGCGGCCCTGGAGTACACTCTATGATCCGCGCATCGGCCCAGTTGTAGGACCGATGGCCATGGATGAGCTTAGGCACAATAACCGCCAGACCGGGAACATCCGGATGGTGCGCCGGGGGTACCGGATCCACCGGCAAAATAAATGCACCGTCCGATGGACGTAGCCATGGGCTGGCCGGCAGGTAGGTCGTGCGAATGGGAACCTTATGAAAGGCGATCTTAAATTCCGGATTCTGCTTGGAATACTCCATTTTTCCATCGCCGTTGAGGTCCGACCACGCCCATTGCCGGGTCTGCCAGTGCGGATCGCCGGAGGCGGCAATGGCCTTGTCCAGAGCCGTCGGCGGTTGACCGGGTTTGGCCAGCAGGCCGGCGGCCTGGGCGGCTTGCTGGGCATCCAGATCCGGGCCTAAGGTAAAACGCGCCACATGGCCAAACGCAGCACGCCGGATCCAACGATGGCCGAGCTTTTCATAAACGTCCCCGCTGCCGGCAAATGTGGCGTAAACGTGGCCATGCATGCGGACAAAATGGGCAAACGGCCGTAAATTGCCTTGACCGGGCGGCATCGTCGAGACATTATCCGCCCTTTGATCGGTGTAGCGGCCGTCGGCGGAAAGCTTGGAATTGTACCCCACAAAAAAATTGCCGAATGCCCATACCTTGGTCGGTGCAGCGCCGGGCATCCAGTAAAACTGCGAGATATTCGTGGTGTTCGGGCCTAAGGTCCGCAGGAGCAGATGAAAGACATTGGTAACGGGATTAAAAGCGTATTTTCGCACCTCTCCGGTGAAGTAATCGTTAACCCAGACAGCCCCGGTCGAATCGGCTACAATGGTCAAAGGGCAGGTAAACACATCGCGGGTGATATGCCCGCCGACATTCGGGTTCACCCCGCCCCGTTTGCCAAAGCGCGCCAGCACCTTCCCCGTCAGCGGATCAATCACCACAATCTGGTTGGCCACCTTGGTGCGCTGCAGGTTATACGCATCGCACACCAGCAGTCGATTGGCCGCGGCGTCAAACGCAATCCCACGCGGAAACGCAAACGCCGCCGCGGGCGTAATGCAAACCGGCTTGCCAAACGTGTTGCCCGCCGTGTGCCAGGCGATTCTTAAGACCCCCATCCTGGGTGAATCCACATAAACCCAACGGACTCCCGCCGGAGCCTCCGCCGCGCCGGCCGGTGCCAGCGCCACGTACATCGGGTAACGGATGGGAATTTCAGCAATGGCCGCACCGCTGCCACCGATATTGAGCACCTCCAGACGATTATCCGCGTTGTCACAGGCAAACAGCAGCTTGCCGTGATCGCCGATTTGCAAACCGTAGAAGCCGCGCTGCCATATATCCCACGTTGGCTCATCGGGCGAATTCCGGGGGGCCGGTGGCGGCGGCAAAACGGCATCCGTGTAGAGGGTGTTGGGTTGAAAATGCGGCCCACCGCGATTCCATTCCCGACTGGAAAATTTTTTCGCGTGGGTTGGCCATGGGCCGTTGGGCAACGAGCAACTGACTATGGATGGGCGCCCATCAACGGCTGTGGACGCGAAATAGTACTGGTGGTTGGGATCGGCCGGCGCGGCCGGATCCGGCGGAGTCAAGGCCAGACCGCGGCCGGCCTGCATGTGTGCGTTTCCGGTTTTAGTGCTGATCACCGTCCCATGGGCACCAACCCATTCCCCCTGATTGGAATCGTAGCCGATACATATCAACTGGACGGAGTTGGTGGTATTGGGGTGCAGATTACGCCCAGAATTATTGTTATATATATGACTACGAACATGCGCCACCGTGCCGGGCGGCGTTAGCGCCAGGGCCGTACAGCCCACTTGGGCAAAGCTGCGGGAATTGTAGGGCCGCACACTGTTGTCCGGCTCGCCGGCGTAAGATACATGCACCAGACTGGTCGTCAGACGGAAGCTGTAATCGCCAGGATGAATCCAGCGGGTATTTTGCGGCTGGCTTTGTTTCTGGTTGATGCCATCCCAAAATAAATGGTGCCGCCCCGGATTCACCCACACATCACGCAGCACATAGCCCACCGCGTCATCGTTTTTGTTGACCACTTCGATGGTGACGCGCACCGGAACAGCACCGGGCACATCCAAGTCCACCGCGGCTACCGCCGAAACCGCCAGCGGCGGCCGCAGTTGTTCAATCCTCACCGACCGGATGGTGTACCATCGGCCGTGGTCGACAGGCAACAGGGTCATAGCGTTGCCTATGCCAAATCCGGGCAACAGCATGGCCCCCGGCTTGGGCAAAACAATATGCGGGAAAATAGCCCGGCCATTGCCGCCGTTGATCAGTATCGTCGGCTTTTGGCCTCCACCGAATGTGCACACCAGCGTATTGGTGCCCACCGGATGGATCAGCAACCCCTTTATTTTGTTGTTCGCAATGCCGCGCGTCGCGGAAAACAATGCTGTAAATTCATGGTCCGCGCGGTTGAATGTTATGGGGGACCACCACCCATAGGGCACGCCGATGTTTTGATTGAAATAAGACTGGTAAGTCACGGTAACGCGCGTCGGATAATTGGCGATGGGCCGTTCCACTTCAAAAGCCGCGTTGATCCACTCCGAGGCACTTCTCGGATGCGCCGGCAAATGCGGAAACGAAAAGCCAATGCCCGCAGGGCCGATATGCACCCCCGGATCAATCCATTTTCCGGCGGCAAAAATCCGTGTGCCGGCGGGCACACGCCCGCCATGGTAATTGTAAATCGTTTGCCAACTCACGGGCGCGCCCGCTCGGCGACGAAGTGCCGTCACCGTCATGCGCGCCAAGTTAGTGCGGACATGCTGGCTTGCCGATACCAATGGACCTGCCCATGCCAATCCGCCCACCCCCGCAACCCCCAGGACCATGAGGACTAAGCCCCTTGAAAATCGCAAACACTGACCCGTCATCGCGCACCATCCCGATCTATTACCATTTGATTCATCATCAATTCGTAAACAAAATCCTAAATATGCCCACAAAAATAGCATATTTTCATCCACAACCGATGACCAAGTTTATCAGAGTTAATAACCTGGGTCAAATGCCAAATCCACAACCTAATGAATCATATTAAATTTATTCTACTCTCTTTGCGCTCCTCTCATTTCATTCCGCCATCGCCCCCGCCCCCTTCACCATGCTTGGCCCGCTAAGCCAAACCACTTGCGCCATGCACTGCGGTCACCCACGCCCGATCGCCGCGGACATAACAAAACGGCCGCCACGCCACCAAAAGGTAGCCTCTTCCAACACGCAAATCCCGTGGCACCACCGTGCCAAATGGGCCAATCCCAAAAAACTCAAGGCGATCTGACGGGTACAAAAACAAGGGCCGTATCAGGGCGGCTACGGCCGGTGCGGCTTTTCGCTCTGCAAGCCATAAACATTTAAGGCGTTGCTCGTGCCCACATACACACGGCCACCGGCCACCATGGGCGTATTGAAACGCACCAGCCAGCCCGTCAGAGCGCGGCCTGTGCCCACCGCACTGTTGAAAAGCAAATCATGAAGATTGGCGGCCTTGAAGGCCACCAGACTGTTCTTACCTCGATTCAAGGTCCAGAGAATGGCGTCGTGGGCGCCGTTACTGGATATTTCCGGGGTCGAGCCTGGATAGCCGTACCGGCCATAGCTATGCAAAGAGGTGCTGGCGGGATGAGCTTTGATGTGTGCATGTGCAATGACAAAAGCCTTGGCCGCATCACCCACCCCTACGTAGAAAATAACGCCGCCATGGGCCTTTCCACCCGTGTAAAACGCGGCCGTACTGAAAGCCCCGCCCGTAGCCGAATTGATTTGTTCAACCACATCATTAAAGCCGGACCGCCCATCACCCGCCGCATCACCGTGGTACCCGCCCATGTTGTTCCGGTCCAGCAGGTAGATGATGCCCTGCTTATCGTTGATCACGACCAGCCTTGGGTGCTGGGGGCTGCCCACGGATTCGGGCAACAACACCGGGCTGCTCGACCCAAGATCGCGATCCGTATTGTTGAGAACCTCTTCATCCCTGGGAGTGAAATAATCGCTTACATGCAGGCCAAATCCATTGGGATTATCCCGATGCTGGCGAAGGTCCGAGTCTGGAGAAAGCTTGACGACCGAATCTCCATAATCACCGCCGACGGGTACCCGCAAATCAGGCCCATCGGTGCTCAGGCGACCGCGGTACGGGGCCGGGATCAACTTCGTGTCAAAAGTTCCATTTCCGGTTTCGACATACAAATTGCCGTGCTTATCCACGGCAATAGCACCCGCACCCTGCCAGATACCGCCTGCCCCATCACTGAACCGGGTGCTGCCTGTGCCGTGCCCGGTGGGTACCGCACACCATTGCGCCGTACAATCCAGCGTATCGGCGGCATTTCGGATGGCATTGTATCCCACGACCCAGCCGTTGTACGGGCCGTGATCGCCGGGGTCCGCCCAAGCCATGTAAACCGTGTGATTCACAGGATCAAAGGTTAAACAGCGACACGTCAAATCGCAGGCATCGAATACCGTTTTTCCGCCCCCGCGCCGCCTTACCGCCGGCCCGCTGATGTAATGGGCGTTGCCCAAACCTTCCGCGATGTTGGCGATGGCGTAGCGCTGGCCGTTGTAAATTTTTATTGCCGCCAGAAGATGAATCCAGTGTAAAACGCCGCCCGTGCCGGGACCGCGCTCACTTTCTTCGCATTGCACATACAGCACGTTATTCGCCGGATCGATCGCCGGCGTATCTTCCAGTGGAAAACGGTTGTAGCCGCTCCAGGGATTGCCGTCGGCCGCCTTGACGATATCCGCACGGTTGTGAAATTTTGTCAGCAGACTGGCCTTCCACAAAACCGTGCCGGTATCCGCATTGATCGCCCAAACGCTGTCATTGTTCAACGCCACAAACACGACATTCTGCACCCCCTGATGCCGCCCCGTCGTTATGTTGACGTTGGACTCAAACAGCGGCTGACCGGATTCGGCACCGGCCAGATGAACAGTGAAGAGTTTGCCGAAACGCGCGGACGCGACGTTCCGCGGCGTTAATATCTTTTCTTGCGCATTAAGACCATTATTGAAGCCGTCATTGTGGTACGTTAACACATTGCCGGAAACGTCATGGCCCACCGCTGCGGCAACGCGCGACACCGCGCCCAACCCCACGCCTATGCCGACGGCCACCATAGCCACTGAAAATAACCGAAGACCTGGTCTCAAGGGATACTCCTTTATGTCAATGGTACCGCGGCACCGTTGCATCAACCGTTAGACTCCAGGCATCAATGCCGCCGGCCATGGAATGCACATGCTTGAATCCCAACTCCCGCAGCAGGGCAGTCGCCCGCAGCGAACGCACGCCATGATGGCAGTGAATAACCAGACGCTTATGGCGATGGTCATTCAATTCATGCACGCGCTGGGGCAATTGCTGCAAGGGAATAAGAACCGCCTTTTCCAGCCGGGCGATGTCCCATTCTTCCGGTCGGCGCACGTCCAGAATAAAAATATCCTCGCCCTGCTTTAACCATTGTCGCACCTGCTCGGGAGTTACCTCCCAATCCGGATTATGGGTCAATGTTTTGGGAGGTTGCTCCGTCATGGTCAAAAAATCCCGCTCATAAAAGTCAGCATAAATTGTGTCTGGCGACTACAATAATCGCACGGCCACCAACGGCAATTATTTTACCGGCTGCCTGGCCCGAGTGGAAGTAAACGCCATGATACACCATAACCTCTCGCTTACCATACCCCTGGAGGTTCAAACGCAAATCTCGGCCCATGCCCGCGCCCAATACCCACGCGAATGTTGTGGCTTACTTTTGGGCAGCCCCGCCCGCCTCAACGGCAACATCTTAGAGGTAGAGCGAAGCCTTGCCGCAACCAACCATGCCGCCGCCGCGGACCAGCGGTTTGCCTACGCCATCGACAGCCGATTTTGGCTGCAACAGGACCGGCTCGCAGCGGCCGCCGGATTGGAAATCCTGGGAATCTATCACAGCCACCCCGATCATCCCGCCGTGCCCAGCGCCACGGACCTTCGATTGGCCTGGCCGGTATACGTGTATCTGATTGTATCCGTTGCCCCAGTCGGCCCCACCGCCCTGCGCGGCTGGATCCTCAACCCGGCGGCAAATCAGTTTGTCGAGGTTGCCGTGCGCACGCCTCATCCATAAAGGACCGGGCAAAATTAAATTCGTGTTTTACAGTGCTGGAGCTTTGTCTGAAATCTTGAAGTTATTTTCGCCCGGCTCCCAAACCTCCCCACCGCATTGCCGCCTGCAAACCTGGACCATCCTGACCCAGGACGCCTTTTATCCTTTGGCCACATTCAATGCAAAATGATCTTCGGCGGCACGGATGGCCCAGACCCACCGCCCGTCTGGCCCGGCATACCGTGCCCCGTATGGCCGCCATGCACCGGCTCTTGGGAGGAAATGTTTTGCCGCACAGGATGACGGACGTTTCTTTCCACCGCGTATAAAATGATATTCGCCGCCAATGTCTGCGCGGATTTTGGCTCGTAACCATCAATGCCCCACGTATGCAAGCCCAACAGCCCACCGGTAATATCCTGGGGTGAAAAAATAATGACCCAGCGCCCGTGCCGCCGAATGCCCAGCAGTTGCGGTTGCAGGCTGTAACCGTGCCGACTGATAAATGCCCGGCGATATTTCACCACGGTGGCGACCTTGGAATCCGGCATGGTGCCGGCATAAATGGCGCTGCTAAGGTTAATCGGCACCAGTGACTTGGTCGGATAAATATCCACCACCATTCTTCTAAAAGAACGCCGAAACGCCCGGCTGCCGCCGGCCGCATCCGCAAACAGCGTGCCTCCATGACTCAAAAACAGATGCAACTTGGTCTCTTGCCGCCAGGGTACGTGAAACGCCCCCGTCCCCGTCAAATGAGCCAAGGGAGTGGCCCGTGCGTTCAATTCATCAATCGTTTCTTTTTTGAGAATCAACGTGGTGCGATTCTCTACCGCCATGATCTGGGCCAGACGCGGCCATGCCGCCGGTTCCGGATTCCAATTTCCGCCAATCTTCAACATCGCCATCCGCACCCGGCGCACGCTAACACCCTTGGTCGCCGGCAAACGCAAAGGATGCAGCCGGCCCGTCAAACGGTGCTTGCCGGTCGCATAAAAATAGACGTTGGCCGCCAGATTAAAAGCCACGGCCTGACTCGTCGATAAGTTGCTTTGCCAGGCCGCACTCACATCCCCGGGCGAATGAATCCACAGATACCGCACGCCGTTGGAAAGGCCCCACAGCGGAACATCCGCCGGAATTTGAAACTGCACATGGCGCAGTGCCGCCGTCGCACCGACCGGAGTCATCGCGTAGCGCCCCCGGACAACCTCCGCGGCAATGCGCTTCACCGCATCGGTGAAGGCGGTGCCATGGCCGGTGGCCACGGAAAATATCAGCCCTCCATGTTCCACAAAATAGCGCAGCCGCCGGATATCGCCGGCAGTAAAATGCAAAGCGGACTCCCCGGTTATCAGCAAAACCGGCGCGGTAAGCCAATGCTTCGGATTCGATCGCACATTGACGATGCTCCAGTTCAGCGGTTGTTCAAACTGCGCGGCCAGCCACTCGGTGACATTCGCGTCGTCCCGGGCCCGCGCATTCCAATTCCCGGGATAATCCAACTTTTCAAACACCACCGGGTTGAGTCCGCGCGTCAAAAACAGCAGTGCATAAGCCGTGGCGACACTGCTGGCCCGGCCGCCCAGACTCCGATGTACACCCAGCACGTAGCCATCCCAGCCGCCCGTCTTCGGGTTCTGCGTTTTGAGTATTTCCTGGGCACCCTGCCGGTACCAGTCTACGGGGCCGATGCGCTTAATACCCCCGGCCAACCCGACCCGTTCCACTCCGTAGAGATAATACATGTTGGAATTGGTCTGGATATTCTTGGCCAGCCAGGTGATGCCCGCCTCTATATTTTTGTCCACATGCGCATGACGATGCACGGCACTGTGCAGATATTGATCCACCACGTACAAGCTGGTAAGGCCGGCCGCGGTCATCGCCCTGGTCGAGGGTTGATGGCTCATATAAGACCAGCCGCCGTCCGGATTCTGGCAACTTCGCCAGTGCTTCTGGGCTCGGACCCAGTAAAGTCTTGGTATCTGCATCCCGGAAAGCTGGGCCTGCCACACGCCTAACAAACCGTATTGGCTGTTGGAATTATCCCATGGGGTGCTGCTCGGGTGCCGGTGTATGCCGTAATGGTAGGCCCCGTCAGGACGCTGGGTTTCCAGTAAATCCCGCGTGGCCCGGGCCAACGCCACCTGCGATGCAAGCGAATTGCCCGGAGAAACCGTCAAAGCACTGATCTGCAAAGAAGCTACGTAGGTGCGTTTGGGTTTAATTTTTTCCAGCCAATGCAGCGCCGGCGCTATGCGCTTGGCGTCACGCTGCAGTTGTGGGTTGCCCGTCGTCTGCCCGACCTCCAACAAAGCGTACAGGGCCAGTGCCGTCTGCCCGCCCCAGTAGACGTTATCCGGCGAATCAATTTCCCAGAATTTCTTTGGCTTCTCCCGGGCCAGCAAATAAGCCACGCCACGGTTGATGCTTTGCAGAATCGCCGGCCTTGTGACTACCGATAACTTGACTGCCGCCGGCTTTGCCGCCCGGGCTGACGAAGCCGCCGCCAGCACCGCCGCCAACGCCACCGCCGCCGCGCGACGATAGTTCGTTGCCTCCCCTGGCTGCCCACTCCGCGTCACACCTGAAATAATGCCTGTCGGCTGCACCATACCGACGATATTATCGACATTTAAGGTCCATTACCATTGCCCCATCGCCAAAATCCGCCCGGTATAGGGGCCGCGCAGAAATAAATTCGTGTTTTACGGCGCTGCAGCTTGGCCTGAAGTTTTGTTACCGCTGGCCAGACGCGACGGGCGCGCCTACCCCACCGGTGCGTGTGTAAGGAGCAACTGGAGCCGCCAGCGGCCAAAAGAACCAGCCCGAAAGTGTGAAGTTATTTTGCCAGATCCCTTACCCCGTCTTTTGCGCAGGAACGTCCTTCACAACCTTCTGTCGGCCTGCGGCAGATGTTTCCTCAACGGCTCCTTTTTGCGCCGCAATCACGTAAAAACAGCGACCTTCCAGAGCATATTTCTTCTCAAAATTCGTGCCTACCATGCCGCCGTCCCGTTGCGGCAACGGAGATTCAAACGGTATCTCCGCCAAAGCACTTTGGCCGGCAAAAACGGCCTTGATCCACTCAAAATAATCGGCGTGATCCGTCACCACCCGCACTTGGCCGCCCGGGGCCAGAATTCGGTGCGCCTCGTTGAGGAATTCCGGCTGAATCAATCGTCGCTTGTGATGGCGACTTTTCGGCCATGGATCCGGAAAATACACGTGTACCCCCGCCACCGCATTCTCCTCCACATGGCACCGTATCCACCAGAGGGCCTCGGCATGAACCATCCGCGCATTAGCCAGACCGTGGCGACGCAAACGATCGGCGGCAAAATCGCAATAGGCTTTGGCCCATTCCATCCCGATGTAATTGTGCTGCGGACATTGCTCGGCCGCTGCTAAAATAAAAGTTCCTTTGCCGGAACCAATTTCCAGCTCGACGGGATGATTATTGCCGAATATATCAGTCCATGAAATTTTTCCCGCGGCATCCGCCACAGTCAAAAGATTGGGAGCGGGATCCAGGTTCGCGCGTAAAGCCATGTTGACCAGCCCAGCCGTTGTCCAAATCACCCAACGAAAAAAGCCGCCACAGGGCTGCCGAGTGGGGCGCGGCAGCTTGCGTGTGGGCAAAAGTGGGATCCCACACGGTGGCGGCAAGGATCGTATTGCGCGTGCGTCGCGGTGGGCCTAGAAATTCATCCGTGAAACCGTGCCGACCACAGTCATCCTGAATCGACCGAAGCGCTGCTCTATATCAGCTTTCCCCAAGCTCTTCATCGCCCCTTTTCGCACAATGATCGCGCGGCATTTATTCAGGCACCAGCCATCGTCAATACCTCTCGCGACCACCCTTCGGGCGATCAGACCCAAGCATGTCCAACATGTTGAATCTACCATTATTCTAGGCCGCAGTTGGCCGTAGTCAAGAAATAGTGAAAATTGCCATTAAAATCGCACAGTTTTTTACTTTTCCCACAGATATCTGCAATCTTCCGCGGTGCCGTTGGAGTACGTCCCTGCGCCGTGCCCGCCCCCAAGCCGCGGTCCAAGGTGGCTTTCTACCGTCAATATGCTACATTAACGCCTATCTATCGGGGCGTAGCTCAGCTTGGCTAGAGCACCTGGTTTGGGACCAGGGGGTCGCAGGTTCAAATCCTGTCGCCCCGATTTTTTTGCCATCAGGCAAAAAAATAGAGCAGGTGAATTTGGAACAGTGGATCAGGAGAGCAAATAAGGATGAGACAAATGAACGGCTGCCGCCGGAGTGGAGAATTCCACCTGCGGTCACCTGTTCACCTGATCGAATCGAATAAAGGGAGAACATCGCCTTGGCATTCATGTTTGAAAAGCTTGATGTTTATTAAAAGTCCATTGACCTTGCCGAGCGGGTCCTCGTTGCGACCTCCGAATTCCCACGCGGGTTTTATTTTCTGTCCGATCAATTAAACCGGGCATGCGTTTCCATCGCCACGAATCTGGCCGAAGGAAATGGACGGTTCACCATTCCGGACCGGCGAAACTTTTTCATGATCGTCAGAGGCTCGGTTCAGGAGCGCGTGGCACGGGCGAAAATTGCCCTCCGCTGTAAACTCATACCATTGGAAGCCCATCGCCAACTCCGATCCGCCCTTGAAGAAATTTCCAAAATGCGCTCCGGCCTGATCAACGGCTTGGAACATCGAAAAGCATAAAGCAAATTTTCCGCCGGGCCATCCGCGCAATCGCCGCAGCATACGTGGCCATCGCCCTGTTCGGCTGGCGATCGATCCACTGCTCAATCGGTAGCCTGTTCATACGCCGGTATCATAACCGCCACGGCGCGGGTGATTAACTCTCATCCCCCGCATCCCCTTTTCTCTCTTTCCCTCCGGATTGCCAGGCGATACAATGATCTTAGCTTTGAACCGGATATTAACTTTATTCGGGGACTGGTATGGATTGTTTTGAAACAATTGCCGCCACGCTACTTGAGTTCGATGGCTACTGGGTACGCCGAAGTTTTAAGGTTAATGTGACCCCACAGGATAAAAAAAGACTTGGGAAAAATTCCATGCCGCGGCCAGAGATCGACCTGCTTGCATTCAAACCAAAGGAAGACCTGATCATTGCCTTCGAGGCAAAGTCTTATCTCTACTCCAAGGGTGTACAGCTTGCAGAAATTACAACGCCCCGGGAAACATCGGAAGGAAGATACAAAATCTTCACATGCAAAAAATATCGGGATATTGTGATTAAGCAGTTAAAAAAAGACCTGATTGACATGGGAATGGCAACGAAATCCACAAAAATCAAGCTTGGCCTAATTGCGGCCAAGGTGGAGGGCGGAGAGGATGGATCCAATCAACTGGCTGCCTTTATGCGCAAGCATCACTGGGAGTTCTGGAGGCCGGCGACTGTCAAAGAAAAATTAGAGGCACTAGCCGACCTTGATTACGAAAACGACGTTGCTGTAGTCGCTTCCAAAATTTTAAAGGTAAAGAAGTAAAGTTTGGCGCGATACATCGTCGCACGACTTCGCGAATAGCTCTACTGGTGCCCTGCCGCCACGATTCCGCCCGCAGGTCAAAATAGAGCAGGAGAATCGAGAGAGTAGACAGTAGAGCAAATTCGGCTGGGACAAAAGAGCGGCTGCCGCCGAAGCGAGAAAACCCCTATGGCCACCTGTTCACCTGTTCAAATCCATTTTGGCCGCAGGTCAAAATAGAGCAGGAACACCGAGAACAGACCATAGCGCACTTCCAGTATCAAACGCCCTCCGGGAAAGTAGCCCTCATCTGCTAAAATCTATTGTAATTCCGAAGCTTTTCGCAGCGATGCAATAAGGGGCGGCAAATCGCTCTGTACCGTGTCCCAAAGCAGATCCCAATCAACCACGTCATATCCATGAATCAAGCGGTTGCGCATGCCAATAATCTGCGGCCACGGGATATCCGAATACCTGTGCCTTGTCGCCACAGAAACCCGGCTGGCGGCCTCGCCCACGACCTCCACCAGCCGCGTCACGGCCAACTGCATGACACGGTTTTTCCCAAATTCGTCCCGACTGCCATCACCAAGCAACTCCACGGCCTCACTGGCGTGATTGAGCATGTCCCGCAGGCTTACCCGATCATCACGCATGCTCATAATGAACCTCCGCCGAACTTAATACCTCATCGCGGAAGAGCGGGTTAAGGCCCTTGACCGTGTGTATCTCGGTGCGGCGGCCCAAAAGCTCGCTTAGGGAGATTTCCAGACCCGCCAGCGCGATCAACCCCACGCGCGAACCCGGCTCAAATTCCACCAGCACATCTACATCACTCTGGGCGGAAAAATCGTCGCGCAGCACTGAACCAAAGAAAGCCAGACGGCGAACAGCATGACGATGGCACCACTGCCTCAAACCCGCGTCCGGCACGTCAATCCGCGTGCTCATAGTGCGTACACTCCGTAAAGACACTGGAATGATTAGTTCAGTTCCATACCCCATCAAATCGGTTTCAGGCCGGCCATACAGCTTTGCAGCGTGCCTTTTTTGGGGTCTTACACCCTGCCGCGGCCCTTGCATAAATCATAAGCGATGCCGCGGTGTGCCGCCAACCGGACCTCCACATTGTGATAACCCCCATGATGCATGGGATTTTCCGGAAATCAGGTGGCAACGTTACGGCCGCGCGTGCCGCCCCCGGGCCATTTCGTCGGCCATCATCAGGTCCGATTCGCTCTTCCCGTTCCGACAGTAACGAATTCTACCCATGACGCCGCAAATCTGGGCCAGACATTCGGCGCCGCGTCATAGCGAGCCAAAGACGCCACCGTTACACGTGCCAACCGCCCGCCCCCTCCCTAAGCGCATGATCCAGAGGTTGGCGATCCCGTATCCGACTATGGAGTATACCGGAGTACGGTCTACAGCAGCACACCCTCCGCCTGTAGGACAGACCCGCCGTACCATCGCCGCAACCTCCGGCGCCATTGCCCTGTCCGGCCAGTGCTCAAGCCGCGCTTGAATCGGTACCGTATTCCTGCGCCGAAGTCATGCTGGGATCACGCCCATGGTTACCCCTCATCCCCCGAGTCCCATTCTCTGCCCCCACCGACCGGTGGACACACCCGAGCGTAAGCGTAATATGTTACGCATAAACTGCGGTGTATTTCTGGAGCAAACCATGGCCGACACAACCAACGAAATGTCCGACATAGGCCCAACGGTCTGCAACGGCATGATCGCCCTGCTCGACGTGCTGGGTGCCAAGCAATGGACAATTGACGATGCAAAATACAAGCTCAACCGGATACACGGTATCACCAACAAAGTGCACGATGGCTTCAAGAACCAATGGCAGATGGCCAGAGCCAAGTTTTTCCCAGAATTTAACCGGCCACTACCCAAAATATTAACCTTCGGCGACACCATCGCTGTCGCCTGGCACCTCGGCGACGATCCCGACCTAGCCCGGAAGGCAATTTCGGAGCACGGGGCACCACTGGCCATCTCGGTATTCTTTCAACATTTCTTTTTTCTGGCCCTTGAGCAAACGGTACCCCTAAGGGGGGCTATCTCCTGGGGCCAATACATAACGACCGACAACGAACTCCTTGGGCCTGCGGTGGCCGACGCCGCCTCTTGGTACGACAAGGCGGACTGGATCGGGATCATTGGCACGCCAAGTTTCTCGAACCAGATCAAGCTGGCTCTGGAACTTCAACCGGAGCGATTCGCCGATCTCGCCAAAGTGCTGTTCTACGAATATGACGTCCCGCTGAAAACCGGAAGGCATCTTGAGACAGTTGTGGTACCGTGGCCCCTTGCGTACGCTAAATGCAAGGTAGAGTTCTATAGGGACCTCGCAAAATTCCCTGTGCCCCTTGGAACAGAACAAAAATACAAAAATACCTGTGACTTTTTTCGAGCCTATCATAAAAAGTACCCCACGCCGACGGTGAACGAAGGCCAAAACACAAGCCTCAAATGACGGCCCACGGATTAATACGGTAATACTCCCCAAAAACCGGACACGCTGCTACGGTAGACTTTCCCCGTTTTGATGAGTCTATTTCGCCTCCATCGCACATCGTCAGCTTCCGTCGCAGTTCAAGGCCAAAGTGGCCATGGCGGCGATCAGATTTTTTCGCCCGCAGGCCAAAATAGAGCAGGAGAATCGAGAGAGTAGTAGTAGAGAAAATTCGGCCCGGACAAAAGGGTGGCTGTCGCACGTAGTACCGGCGCCTCCTGCCGTCTATTCTCAACTCTCCATTTTCATTGTTGGATAACCAACTGGCCTTCACTTTTGAAAAACCCATTGTTTATCAGAAAACAATCTCTTTCGCCGGCCGTGCCTGTGTTGCCACTGAAACACTCCCGCGCAGGTATGGCCTCCCTTCAGACCAACCTAACCGCGTGTCCGTTCCGATAGCCACGAACCCGGCCGAAGGTAATGGACGCTCGACCTTTAATACCGCTTATTGTGATTGCGAAAATTGACAGATACGTATGTCGCCCTTGGGTAGATGCGCGACCACTTCCAGCCGTCCGCCTAACGCCTCGACGACTCGCCGGAGCGTGCTGATCTGCATGTCATCCTGCTTTTCCAACTTGGAAAGGCTTGGCTGGGTCACACCGAGAGATCTGGCCAGATCCTGCTGGGTAAGGCCGACCGACCGGCGAATTTCCACCAGCAGCATTTCGGCCATCATTTCTCTGGCCTGGGCCTTGGCCCTGATACGCTGGCGGGGCGTCATCCTTGCCCGAAGCTTTTGGTAGGGGTGATGTTTCATGGGATTAGACCTTCTTTCCTTAATTGATCAATGTGTTCGTCGTACAGCCGTTCGGCCACTACAATCATACGTTCGTAGAATCGTTCTTCCCCGGTTTTGTCCCCGCCAATCAGCAGTATCGCACAACGGCGGGGGTCGAATGCGAAGAGCGTTCTCAGCGGCCGTCCTTGGCACTGGGTTCGCAACTCTTTCAAATTTGCATGGCGCGATCCCTTTACCGTATCGGCATACGGACGGGAAAGGTGTGGACCAAGTTGCTCAAGCAGCCGCACGCTTGCGTCGATGGCAGTCTGCTGCGCCGGAGTGAGCGTGCCCCACCATCGGCCAAACTCATCTGTAAACTCAACTCGCCACATGAACACATTATAGCCTGTGGGTAATATGCGTCAAGGGCTATAACGCCACCCAGTCGCCGCCCCAACACCACCGCGGTTAAAGCAATGGTCGCGGTTATGCTCCCCGACCATTCCCGATTCGGCTCCGTTTTGTCAAGCAACTACCATACCCGCAACCACGCGGGGGATTAACTCTCATCCCCCGAACCCCCTCCCTCTCTTCTCCCTGCCGCACGGCACCGGTATAATACTGCCACGTTGGGCAAAGAATCAGTACACTGAAAGAGGTTCGTAAAATGACCAACAGCATCAGCAGCAACTCAACGCCGAATACCGCCGTCTACCTCTTGGGGGCCGGGTTCTCGGCGTGCATAACAGGAGGCCAACTCCCCCTAATGGCCGGCTTTTTTGACAATCTTTCTCCGGAAGAATTTCCCACCCTTTACGATTTTGTTCACGCTTATGGGGGGGATGTGGCAATGGCCAATGTTGAAAAGGTAATTGGCTGGTTAGACCAACTGTCGGAAGCCCCCCTTACCGACGCAGGGGACGCAGACAAGTGGCGGAGGGACGAGCCCGAAATCCGCCTTCAACTGGGGCACTATACCTTGAAACGCCTCTACCCCGCGAATTTTCAACCTGACCACTGGGGTGTGTGCGTCCTAGCGTCCGCGGATGAGCAAACAACTGTTATCACCACTAATTACGACAACCTCGCCGAACGTATTTTATCAAACAAGATTTCCGCGACTCATGGCGGGAGCAACCCAAACTGCCACCACTGCCGCATGCGACGCATTCTTCTCCACGACTGCGAGTGCAACGAAAGCTCCCCGGGCGCACAGCCTGATTGGCGTGGTAGCGTCCTTAAGCTACATGGGTCAATTGCGTGGAAAACTTGCTCGAACCGTCTTTGCCGACAATTTCGATGCCTGGTCGCCGAGTGCGACTGTCGTCCAACCGACGACTTCCAATGTCCATGTTGCGGCAAAAAGTGCGAAAGCGTGCTCGTCTTGCCATCCCAACACAAACACTATAAACAGTACCCGCATCTAAGCCGGATTTGGGATTCCGCCCAGAAAGCGCTGCTGGATGCGAAATGGTGGCTCGTATTTGGTTTCTCTCTGCCTGACAGTGATCACTGGGTGCAGTGGCTCATCCGGAAGGCCCTTGCCTCGGGACGCGTTGAGCGGATTTCAATTATAGACATTAATCCCGAGAGCGTAGCGCGACGGTTCAAGCAATTGCAGGCAACGGGGAGCGCCGTCAACGTGGAGACTTTTACCGTGCCGAGCGGTGATAGTCATCCCACATGGCTGGGTTAACAAGAATCTGGGTAAAACATAGCGCGAGCGCCCTCCTCAACACAGGCGACTGCAAAGAGTTCTATTGGTGTCCTGTCGCGCCGATTTTGGCCGCAGGCCAAAATAGAGCAGGAGTTTGGAGAGAGTAGACAGTAGAGCAAATTCGGCTGGGACAAAAGAGCGGCTGCCGCCGAGCGATAAAAGTCCCCCTGCGGTCTATTTTCAACTTTCTACTCTCATTGTTGGATAACCAATGGCATTCACTTTTGAAAAACTCATTGCTTATCAGAAACCAATCTCTTTCGCCGACCGTGCCTGTGTTGCCACTGAAACACTCCCGCGCAGGTATGGCCTCCCTTCAGACCAACCCAACCGCGCCTCGGCTTCCATCGCCGCCAATATCGCCCAAGGCAATGGAAGGGTTACAATTCTGGATCGTAAAAACTTTTCATGATCGTCAGCGGCTCCGCGCGGGAATGTGTGGCGCTAATCAAAATCACAGTCCGCCGCAAATTAGTTGTGATACTCCTCACAATGGGCTAAAACGACCTTAGCGGCGCGCCCAGTTTTTTTTTTGGGGGGGGTATCACAGCCCTGTTATAGCATTGGTTTCAGGTGATCGTGCGACGCGACAGCACGTCCGCAAGGTGCCACAGGCCACCCCTCCACCCACCGTGCCCAGCGACAAATTGGTCGCTGGCCACAAACTGGGGTAATATAGCGACCGCAGGCTAAAGTCGGCGCGTTAGCTGCGGCAGTTGGGGTAAGGTTTTCTTCCTTCGGCACCTGGCTGACATATTGCAGGATAGCGAGCATAAAATGACTACCAGACATGAGCAGAAATACCTTGCAATTCTCACCGAGGCGTTGTCAGTCTGCGGCGATTATCGCCCAAAATTCGGGCAGGGCGGGCAGGCAGGGCTGACACTTGAGGATTTCCAAAGGCTCTATGAAGCCGACCAGTTCTATTCGTGGTTCGGGCTCAGTTCCCCTCTGATGTACGCAGCCCATAAAGCCGCTGGAGGGATGACCTCCCTGTACCGCCAAATTGGCATGGGGTGCCAGCGATTATTCGTAGAGATACCCAAAGACCACCTGAGGCTCAACGAAGAGCAGGCGAGCTGGTTCTACACAATCTCGGAACCCAACAAGACACAGCGAAGGTTATCGCTGGACGCCAGGATTTCCTTGGATGCAATTGCCGACCCTCAAGCAAAAAAAAGGATAGACAGGTGGATTAGTGCCGCAGCCGGAACGCTCCAGCTTCCCCGCTCCGGTGGGCACGGCCTTAAGGGCGCTGTTTTTGAGGTCCGACAAGGCTACAAGAGCAAAGACAGCAAACGGCAAAACGCCGACGTAGCCAATGCCGCCAACGCGTACGCACATCGCTACCTGCCAGTCGTACTGTTGCTATCGTCACAGATTGACGGAGGCGTCGCTGAGCGCTATGCGCGTGCCCGATGGCTCCTGCTCACGGGGGTTACGGCGGGCACTCCGCTGGTGAGTGCGTATGTGTTTCTCGATAAGGTTGTCGGGTACGACTTGGCGGGTTTCTTGCGGCAAAATTCCAATGCGTTAAAAACACAGATTGAGAGCCTGCTGGAGAAACTGCTCTATGCCAAATAGCGAACAAATCCTCTTATTTCCGCACACCGCCCCGGCAATCGGCCGCCGAGAATCGATGACCTTCAAGGCCAACCGAAATCTCGGGCGACACGGGTGGCTTCGGCTCACGCCGGCTTATTCGCGACATCTGGTGGAAGCTCTGGTGGGGGCGATTGGCCCAAGTGACCGCGTGCTGGACCCTTTTTGCGGCACCGGTACGACGGCGTTGACCTGTGCGGAAAAAAATATACGCTGTGATACCGTAGACATCAACCCTTTTCTCGTATGGTTGGCCCGCGCAAAATTGGCATTTTATTCGCCGTCCCACATTGATGAGGCGCGAGATTTCGGCAACCACCTCAGACAGCCCGCCAGCGACCGGCAACTTTGGCGTCCGCCACTCAAAGATATTGAAAAATGGTGGGATCCCCGTGATTTGGAGGCCCTGGCGGGGTTGTGCGCCGTGATTAAAGAGGCAAAGATCACCGATGCCGCCCGCAATCTGCTGTTCTCCGCCTTCTGCCGCGTGGCCATCGAGACCGCACGCGTTTCCTTTAACCATCAATCCATGTCCTTTAAGGCGGCCAGCGCACAGTGGACACTGGCCAATATGGGCACGCCATCGAACCTTCAGAGGCTTTTCGCCCGACGTCTCGGCGAAATACTGGAAGCGGCTGCCATACCGTTGGGATCCAATCCCCCCACGGCTATTCTCGGAGATTCCCGCGAATTAGACAAAGTGGTTTCGACCACCTATACTCTCTTCGGGCTGTGGCGGTACTTTTTTCGGGAGTTGCACTTTTCATCACATTTGCGAGAATAGTTAGGGGTACAGGCTCGCATGGAAGCGGGTCGGCAGTTGAGTTTGTTAATCTGGGGTG
>JAJYZF010000122.1 GCA_021800165.1 Planctomycetota bacterium
ATGGCGAGATACTCCGTAACAATATGCCCTGCTCCGGCAGCGGCCCGGCGGATGTTGCCGCTAGCCCATCCGGCGCTTGCGTCCCACCAGCAGCAAACCCAAGCCGCCCATGACCAGCAGAGTCGACGTGGCAGGCTCCGGGATCGGACCGCTAAGCTCCAACTCCGCAAAAGTGCCTCCCACGTACTGGTTGCCGATGATGATGCTGTCCACGTTGGCCAGTTCCGCGGCAGTCAGGATACCCGTGCGCGGACTTATGTTCGAGCCGATCAAATCCAGCGAATCATACATGGTGATACCCGCCGTGCCGGTGGCCAAATCGGCCGGGGTTGTGAGCGTGATGGTAAAGGTATCGGGCGATCCAGCAGTGCCCGTCGCTCCATTCACTTGATTGTTGGTACCACCACCATAAAAGCTCTGTGTACCGCCGTTGTAGAGGTAAATCAGCCACGCCTCGGTTGTGGAATTGTTCATCAGCGTGTTCGTAGCGGCTGCGGTACCGGCGATATTTCCGAACCCCATCCCCAGCCAGTTGCTGTTCGTATTGGTGTTGGGGGTGACGGTTACCGTGAAGGCATAGGCCGCGTTGGCCTGCGGCGTAAATGGCAGATACGCGGCCTGCAGGTAGTTTCCGGCTGCAAAGACTGCCGCGCTGCCATTGGTGGTAGGCGCAGTCGCTTGAACACTCTGTTCTAAGACAGTCCACGTGCTCGCCGTGGCGTCCGTTGGCGCGGGGCTGCTGCCGGCCAGGTTTCCATTTCGCCCAAAATTATCCTGGTAAATAACGCCAGCTCGGGCGGCCGAAATGCCAGCTACGGTTACCGCCGCCGCCAGCGCCGCTGCACCCAAACCCAACTTGCCCACCATCCGTGCCGATGAATTGGCCCGCGCCATCCCCGCGCCGCCGTTACCAAAATCTTTTGCGTTCATCTCTGAACTCCTTATAATAGTGAAAAACTTTTCTCCGACCGGCCACAGTCACTGCTGGATTGCGAGACCGATCATCAGACTGAAGCGTATTATACGATAATTAAACCGTAATGCAAGCCCCTTGAACAAATTTCTTGACTTTTTTATCCAATTTTTGTAAACCATTGTAAAAAATGCACTTAAAATTCACTCCATTGGTAAACTTTGCCCGTTTATAAACTTTTTCTCCATCCTTTTACGTTGACATTGGCAACCTATACGACTAAACGCTCTCCCCGCATCACTCTTTACTTTCTACTCTCTCTCGTGGCCCACAGGCCTTCTGCCTCCCGCCCCCTTTATCTCGCAGCTTCGTGCAGCCGTTCCTGTTGCCCACATGCTCCCGTCCATGTAACATGACCTATGGTCGTTGGTACTATGCCGCACCGGTCGGCACGCCGCCGGCCCCGCCAAGCGCCTCGTGCGAAGGTTCAACCGATGAATCGAACTGTTGGTGTCATCTTGGCCCTGTCTCTCATGGGGCCGCTTTCCACCGCCACTGGACACATGATGAATTACCAGGCCATTTTCACCCAACCGCCTCAGCACGTACCAACACGCGGAATGCCGGATGGCCCCCTGCTCGGCAACGGCGATGTGGGCGTCGTACTCGCCGGGCCACCCGCCCGCCAGACATTTTACATCGGCAAAAACGATTTTTGGACCCGCACACCCGATGCCGCCAAAATCATCACCGTTGGACGCCTCGAACTCATCATGCCCGCGTTAAAAGGTGCCACCTACCTGCAAAAGCAGAAGTTGGCCTCCGCCCAGGTCTGCGGCACCTTCACCCAAGGCCACCTCACCGTGCGTACACGGTCTTGGGTGGCTGCCGATGAGGATCTCCTGGTAACCCAAATCACTTGCGCCGGCGGCCCCTTGAAAATCACCGTGCGTCCGACTGCCGGCCCCGCAGGCCCGCTGCAAGTCAATGATACCGGCAAGGTGAATGTGGGCCGCGAACAATACAACGGCGGTCGCTGGTATTTCGACGGCCAGATCGCCAATCTGGTCGTTACCGGAGCCGTTTTGCCCGGTAGGGTGCTCGGCAAACCGCATCTGGCGGAAATATTTAACGGCCAAACTACCTGGCACCCGATGGCCGCCCCGCGCATGGATCATAGCGTCAGTGTCGCCGCATGGATCAACATCGCCGCCGCCAGCCCCCAGGCCAACTACCTCGTCAGCAAAGGCCAGTGGAATCAAGCCTACAGTCTTGGATTATCCGACGGACGGTTGCGCTGGGCCATCGACGGTACCATCGTGCAAACGCGCCAACCCCTGCCGCTCCATCAGTGGCTGTACGTGGTGGCCACGTTCCACCGCGGCCGTATGTTGTTGTACGTGAACGGGAAGTTGCAAGCCACCAACCACAAAAGTTCCCCCGGCAAGAACTGGTTTACACGCCAGGCCGATCATCTGCCGGGCCGGCCACGCAAGGTAGCCGTGGTCACGCGAATTCTCGGCGGTCACGGTCTGCACATGGCCCTCCAGCCCGGCCAAACCGCGACCATCGCCACTGCCATCTTAAGCAACCTGAATCTCCCCCATCCATTGCCTGCGGCCAAAGAGCTTGTCGCCGCATTAACCCCGCGCAAGGTTACGGCGCTTTCAGCCCGGCACCGGGCTTGGTGGGCTAAATTTTGGGCCAGATCCTTCATTGATATCCCGGACAAACTCATTGAGGCCCATTGGTATGGGGCCTTGTACGTCATGGGCTCGTGCAGCCGGGCCGGCCATACCGCACCCGGCCTGTGGGGCAATTGGGTCACCACGGACCACCCCAATTGGCAAGGCGATTTCCATCTCAATTACAACTTCGAAGCCCCATTTTTTCTGGTCTACGCCTCCAACCACTGCCGCCTGTCGCTGCCGTTTTATCAGGCCATCAAGGAATGGATGCCCCTGGGGCTGGCCACCGCCAAAAAACGCGGCTGGAAAGGCGTTACCTATCCCAGCGGCATCGGCCCCTGGGGCCTGACCTCTTACAGCCCTTACCTGGACTGGGGCCAGCGTTCAGATGCGGCATACGCCGCTTTGAATTTTATCTGGTACTGGCAGTACACCCAGAACAAAAAGTGGCTCCAGACCACAGGCTACCCCTATCTGCGACAGGTGGTCAAGTTTTGGGATCACTATCTAAAATTCCAGCATGGCCGATATGTGGATGTCGATGATGCCATCCAGGAAGGCCACTCCCCAACGGATGTCAATCCCATCCTCACCCTGGGTCTGCTGCGCACACTCTACACCAATATCATCCCCATGAGCGAAACCCTCGGCGTAGACGCGCCCAAACGCGCACGTTGGCACCATATTCTCGCCCGGCTCAGCCCCTTCCCGACACAGCGGCGCCACGGCCATACAGTTTTCCGCTACACCCAAAAAGGCACCGCGTGGTGGCCGGACAACACCTTGGGCATACAGGCCATCTTCCCCGCTGGAGCCATCGGCCTTGATAGCAATCCAAAATTGCTCCATATCGCCCGCAACACCATCAACGCTATGCGCCGCTGGGCCGATTACAACGGCTTTTCAACTTGGTATACCGCCTGTGCCCGCGTCGGCTATAATCCCCGGGCCATCTTGAAAAACCTCCACACCCAATGTGTCCAACATTCCCTGCCCAACCTGCTGCTGTATTATGGCGGCGGCGGCATCGAAAGCTGTGGCGGTTTTCTGGCCATCAATGAAATGCTCCTGCAAAGCTACAACGGCGTCATCCGCCTCTTCCCCGACTGGCCCGGAAATCTCAACGCCCGCTTCGGTACCCTCCGCGCGGTCGGAGCGTTTCTGGTATCCGCCCAATTAAAAGATGGCATCGTGCGGGGTGTACAAATTATCAGCCGGAAAGGCCGCAATTGCACCATCGTCAATCCGTGGCCCGGCCAAACCGTGCGCGTAACCCGTAACGGCAAGCCCGCCGAATGGGTCACAGGACGCCAATTCACCGTGCCGACCACACCCCACGAGGTTTTTGATCTCGCTCCATCCATGCACCGCCAAGCTCATGCGAAAACCAGGCTTAAACAAAAACCATCGGTATAGTCAGCGCAGTCCCGGCTGACATCCGCATCCGCGAGATTATAAGGACGCGTTATAGGCGTCCACCACCTCGCCAACCAGGCGAACCCGTTCAATATCACCACACGCGGAGACCTCATCGCTGGCACCGAGGATTAAATGTGGCGCAAACAGATCAATACATTTCTTTGCGCAGTCCACCAGCACCTGCTCGCCAAACGTCCGGTCAAAAAACACCGCCGGAATACCGTCCAGCAGAAACATCTCGCCCAGCGCCCGTTTGGTTTCCTCCAAAGTTACATCACCCTGTGGCAGTGGGGTAATCGCCTCAATGCCATCCAGGCCCGTATCTCGAGCATAGGGTAACAAAGACTTGCAGAAACCATCCCAATGGGAGGTCACAAATTTACCCGCCGCGTGGAGCAACTCACAACGCCGCTGATAAACCGGCAAGATATACTTCTCGAACAACTTCGGTGAAGTGGTGTTGGCGAGATTATCGCCGAAATTGATAATGCGGACGGGACTGGCGTTGATCACCGCGATAAGCCTCTCCTGGGATAGCGACAGCTCTTGAAAGTAATGCTCACACGTTGCCGGATAATCCACCAGTGCGTAGATCGCGGCCTCAACGCCCATATCCTCAACAAACAGTTGCGTAATGGTCGTGCGGCAAATGTACATCGTCGGCGCTCCCAACCCCTGCCACTCCGCCTCCACCCGATCAAAGGCCCGCTGATCCCAATGCCAGGTGGTCCGCTCCGCGCGCCAGGCGGCAATCCTCATCTCCTGTTCATCGGCAATGGGCCACTTAATCGGTTCATGCCATGGACTTTCTTTATGCACACGATAAATGGCCCGCTGGCTGCCGACCGGTGTCTCCCAACGCAACTCATAATCGGTGGCAGTAAGTTCCCTTCGCGAAAAATGCACCCGCGGGTCTTCACATCGCTTAAAAGCCGCGTTACAGTCATAAATGCGATTGGAACAGCCCAACTCCCGGTAAAGCCGCGCCAGTGTCATTCCCGTGTACGGTGCCGGCAACGGCTCACCCGCAAAGATTCGGTCGGAGTACCACGCCAAAATGCGCGGTTGCCAGATAACCTTTCCGCCCGCCCGGCCAAACGCCACATCCAAATGAAGTTGCCCCAGATCCAGATTGCGGTGATCCGTAGGCCGGCCCACGGCCCTTGTTGCGCCGGTATTCATGTCCGAATGTTCCTGCAATCTTTTGCCCCCGCAGCCACCCTAAATCACCCGCACGTTTTTCGTGCCCCGCACCAGTTTCCGCACCGGGTGCGATACCGATGCTGTCACGTATGTGCAGCCAATGACCGCTACCTTGCTTTCCGGCTTGGCCACCAACGCGCCTTTGAGCTGCGAAGCCATCACCGTCGCGGTCGTAAAATGACCAAAGTGGCACAGCGGCGGCGCGTCCGTGTCGCTGCGGCAATCTTGAATGCCGCGAATCCCCGCCACCACATCTCCAAAACTGTTTCGCGAATCAAACAACACCCCGTACTCCAAATGCACCCCGCTGATTTGCACCTGCGCCGCATTTTCGCCCCCTCCATGCGTAACAAAAAACGTGGTCGTGGCCGGGCCGGAACCGTCCTGGTAGCCGCGCTCTATTACCACATCCCCTCCTTGCAGAAACTCAATGCCTTTCAGACACCAGGCATTTTCAATTCTCCGCCAATAATGCCCCACCGATTGATCGTTGCATACCCGAATGCCCACCCGGCACTTTTGCAGCAGCACCGTTTCAAAATCGGAAAGGTCCGTATTATCTCCATGCGGCAAATTCGGCGTTTCAAACTGTATGCCCACCTCCGTGGCGTGGGCCACGGCAATATCCCGCAGCCGCACGCCCGACGTCGGCCAGCCCAATACCGTGTGCAACTGAATGCACACCGCCGCCGTTTGCGCCGCATCCAGATACAAGCCCGTCAGCATCGGCCGCATGGCCGATTGGAGCAAAATCATGGTTCCACCCGCCGGCCCTTTCCAGCGCAAACACGTCCCCAAAACCCGGCCTTTCTCAACAAAGCCATCGCTTTTGTCGCCCGGATCGGCCGCACCCATACCCGTTAGACTAAAGTCAATGCATGTGTCAATTTTTAGCGTTCCCGAAATGTGAAACACGCCCTGACCCAGTTCCAGCCGCATCTTCTTCTTCACGGCTTCGTCGATGGCCGCCTGCAATGCGACCGTATCATCACCGCCACTGGGCATTAAGCATAAGGCCAGGCCCCCGGCGGCCGCCGTGGCCGGTGCCGCCTGCGCTGCCGGAGTCCCAAGCCCACCGACCATCGCCGCCAAACCCAACGCCCCGATAAACCCACGCCGATTTAGATCAACCATTTTAGTTTCCCCTGAAAACACACCACCAGAAAATACCCGGCAGCCTCAGCCACCCGATCTTAAGGCTCAAATCACCTGCACATTTTTGGTGCCCCGCACCAGTTTCCGCACCGGGTGTGATATCGACGCCGTCACGTATGTGCAGCCAATGACCGCTACCCTGCTTTCCGGCTTGGCCACCAACGCGCCTTTGAGCTGCGAAGCCATCACCGTCGCGGTCGTAAAATGACCAAAGTGGCACAGCGGCGGCGTGTCCGTATCGCTGCGGCAATCTTGAATGCCGCGAATTCCCGCCACCACCACACCAAAACTCTTTCGGGAATCAAACAACATTCCATGTTCCAGATGAATACCCCCAATTTGCACCTGCGCCGCATTTTCCCCACCGCCATGTGTCAGAAAAAATGTGTCGTCCGCCGCGCCGCCGCCATCCTGCCACCCCCGCTCAATCACCACATCCCCACCTTGCAGGAATTCAATGCCAACCGGGCAACCATTGGCGATGCGCCGCCAATAGTGCCCCACCGATTGATTGTTGCACACCCGAATGCCCACGGCGCAGCGATCCAAAATAACCGAATCAAAATCCGATAGATCTGTGTTCCATTTTGTGGCATCCGGCGGCGTATCAAACTGAATTCCCGCCTGCGTCGCCCGGGCTACCCGTATATCGCGCAAACGCGCCCCGGAAGTGGGCAAACCCCAACTGTCCACCGTGGTCATCTGCACACACACCGCCGCCGAATGGGCCGCGTCCAGGTACAACCCCGCCAACACCGGCCAAAAGGCTCCCTTCAGCATGATCATGGTCCCACCCGCCTTGCCCGTCCACTTCATATACGTACCCAGCGCCCGACCTTCCAAGGCCCATCCATTCTTGGCGTTCGGATCAGCCGCCCCCATCCCGGTCAGGCTGAAATTCACACACTTATTGATTTCCAGCGTTTCGCTGATGGAAAACACCCCCTGGCCCAGTTGCAGTCGGGCCTTATTCTTGAAGCATTGGTTAATGGCCGTCTGAATCGCCGCGGTATCATCTTTACCGCTGGGCTGCAAGGTGATGGTGCCGCCATCGCCCCCTTCCGCCGTCATCGGCAACCGCGCCGCCGACGCTGCCGCCCCCAACCCTCCACCCATCGCCGCCGCCAAGCCCAGCGCCCCGATAAACCCGCGTCGATCCATATTGGACATGCAAATTCTCCTGAAAAAAAAGTAAATAAAACCCGATGCTTCACCCGCCCACACCTGCCTCAAAGAACATGCACCTTCTTGGTTCCCTGCACCAGTTTCCGAACCGGACGGGATACCGATCCTGTAATGTGGGTACAGCCAATCAGGGTGACACTCGCCTTGGGAGAGGCGACCAGCACACCCTTGAGCTGAGAGGCCAGCACTGTGGCCGTGGTCTGATCACCAAACATGCATAGTGGCGGGGTGTTGGTGTCGGTGCGGCTATCCTGGATGCCGCTTAGAAGCACAACGACCGCCCCGAAGGTATTTCTCGAGTCAAACACCATCCCGTATTCAATGTGGATTCCATCAAGTTTGATAACCGCGGCGTTCTCGCCTCCGCCGTGGGTCCGAAAAAAGGCTGCATCCGCCGAGCCTGACCCGGCCTGTCCTGTCTTCTCGATCACTACTTCGCCGCCTTGGAGAAACTCGACGCCCACCGGACAAAAGGAGTTGTCGATCCGTCGCCAATAATGCCCAACAGATTGATCGTTGCACACCCGAATACCCACCGCGCAACGATCCAGCAGAATGGTCTCAAAATCAGACACATCCGTGTTGTCTCCATGGGGTAGATTCGGCGTCTCAAACTGAATTCCTGCGACCGTCGCCTGCGATACCGTTATCTCACGCAAGCGTACCCCCGATGTCGGCCAACCAGGAACGGTATGCATTTGAATGCACACTCCGGCGGAATTCGCCGCATCAAAAAATAGCCCCGAAATCGTCGGCCACATCGACGACTTTATCAGCAACATTGTCCCCCCCGCCACCCCGTTCCACCGCAGGCAGGTTCCAGTGGTCCGCCCCATCTGCGCCCAACCATCCGTTCCGCTGGGATTCGCGTGTCCCATGCCGACAATGCTCATGTCCACACAGGTGTCAATCCGCAGGGTTCTG
>JAJYZF010000123.1 GCA_021800165.1 Planctomycetota bacterium
CCAGAAGCGTTCCACCATAGCCGCCGGCGATATGGTTGTACGACGTTTCCTGGCTGGCTCTGTACCAGTCGGCGGCGCCGGGAACACCGCCGTTGGAGACATAATTCGGATTGAGCCGAATGGCCTGCACGAAGCCGTAGACGGCAAACGAATCGCTGTGCACGCAGAAATTATTGGCGCAGTCGGCCCAGAGGATGTCGCGCTGGAGAAAACTGGTGGGATTCGGGCTGATGGTTTCCAGTTCCGGCAGCCAGGCCAGCAGCAGATCCCCCAGCGATTTGATGTTGTAGCCGGGGTAGGTGTCATAGGCCGGGGTGGTGCCGGTTGGCGTGACCGTGCCCCCACTCGTGCCCGTTCCACCGACGGGTGAAAAAATCGGAAAAGCGGTTTGGGCAAGGCGGTCGCGGTAGGCGATGGCATCGGCGACGAGTTGGCTGTCGAAGACGGGACCCTTGGTGGTTCCCGCGACGCTGGCCGCCGCTTCGTAGATGGCATCATAGAGGGGCACTTCGCCGGCGGTGTTGACGTTGATGAGGCCCGGCGTTCGGGTGAGGAGGCTGGAATATGCCAGCCCCACGGGTGTAACCGTCGGATTATCCGCTCGGGCGTTAAGCGAGAACATGGTGAGGACGTTGGGCGGTACAACCCCGGTGGTCGGCATATCAACGGAAGTGAGAGCCGCCCGCGGATCAAACGGGAAGTCGAAATAGACTTGGGCGAACGCTTTTTCCGTCGCGGCGCTTCCTCCGACCGGCTGGAAGGTTGGGTCCAGCACGTGGAAGTTCGCAATATTGGTCTTGACCTCGGCGGGAAGGGTGGTGGCCCCCGCTCCGAGCCGCCAGGTGATGGGATCGATGGCACCGCTGGTTTCCGTGCTGCATTCACGGGCGATGCAGTTGGCGTCGGCCCAATTCAATATCTGATAGTTGGCCGTGGCCGGGCTGAAAGCGGGTTCAACTGGGTCGCCCGCCGCGCGGTTATACAGCGGCACGGCCGTCCCGGTGCTGCCGTTGTTGAGAGAATTCGCCGCGCCCAAGGTGATACCCGCCGTTGCAGCAGTGGGCGTCACCGCTATGGGGCCGCCTATGGCATCTGCGTAACCCTGGCCACTGTCCGACCTTGAGATGTCGATGTACGAGGTGCCGCTGGGTGGGGTTGTCGCCACTTTATATTCCGTTGCGTCCACGGCTCCGAAGCCGGCGCTGATGCCAGCGAGGGAGGGAAGATTGGGGCAGGGCGCCTCGAGCACGACCATATTGCTCTGCGTGGAAAGCGCGTTGGGACTGACTGAGCAGGTAAGGGGCGTTCCCTGGGGACTTGGCACATTTCCGTTGTCAATCACCAGGTATTGGCCGGCTCCGATGGATGTGCCTGCGGGAATGGGGTAGGTACCTTCGGATGTGGCGCCGGTGAGAAACTGTATCTGCCACCCACCAATGTTGACCGGGACGCTGTAGGGGTTGTAAAGCTCCACGCCGTAGCCGGTCACGGTGATGCTGCCGCCGCCGTTGTGCAGCGTTACCTCAAACTCATTGACGAACGGTTGCAGGGCATTGGCGATGAGCGCCACACCGGTGGAGCTGCCGGTGCCGGTGATCGTGGCGCTTACCGGCGTGGTACCGTTGTAATAGTTGAGCGAGGTGCCGTACAGCGACGCCGGGCTTTGGGCGATGTATCGATAGTCCAGGTAATTGATAGCGTAAGCGTACGCATGGTCCAGCTGAAAGCCGCAGGCCTGGAGTGCTGCCCCGATTTGCGAGGTAAGCGTGCCGACTTGGGTGCCGACGCCGGGGCTGATATCCGCATTGAGATTCACGCGTGAGGGGTAAAGTTGGCCGCCGGATGGTGAAAGGCTGGTCACGGTGGCTCCCGGGTTATACGACGCGTATTGGCGGCTCCAGGAGTAGGTGGTGTAGAAGTCTTGGTAGCCGGTACCGTAGCCCTTTGTCCCCGTTCCGAAGGTGTTGGGCACCTGAGCGGAGAGGCGGTTGGGGGCAAGGAGGCCGAATTGGCCACCAGCACCGCCGTAGGCGAGCCATTGCAATTCGGTGCCGGAACCGTAGAGGCTCAGATGCCAGGTGTTTGAACCGGTGCCGCTGGCTCCGGTGGTGGCCGTGGTCGTGTAAGGCATGCCTTGGGCCTCGTAGTTTGCAAGGGCGTTCTGCCAATCGAGCAGGTCGTAGTATTGCGGGTTGTAGGTTCCGGCGCGAGTGCGGGGCGTTTGATTTGCCGCCTGCATGGCGGACGGGTTATCGCCCGTGCTGTACGTTCCGGGCACGGCATACAGCGGATACGCCGCCATCGCGGCGCCGGTGGGAGCGTAGTAGCGACTATTATTTAGCGACTGCTGCGGAGAGGAGGTGTCCGCCGCGATCCACCCCGTATTCACATTCATCATGGCGGAGGTATCCATGATGCGGACGGCAAAGCGGTAATGGGTGCCGTTGGGAGAACTGTACGGCAGCAGATTCCACATGGCGTCGCGCGTGCCGAAGGGGATAAGCGGATTATTATCTGTCTGCGCCTCGGCGGGGTCGTAGCGGGATCCGGGCATGACGACTGAGGCGTTGGGGACGTAGATGGTGGCGCCGCTGGTTGTGCCGAGCTGCATGCTGTCGTAACCCAAGTCATATTGCCCATCTGCGGGGTCGTAAAGGTAGGGCGTGAGATAGCTGATCAGGGGCGTGTAGGCGCCGTACGGCCTCGGGACAGGAGCGCCGCCGCCGGACACCTCCTCGCTCAGCGTTGGAACGGTCCTCAATGGCCGTATGCTGGGCGCTGATACCATCATGAGGGTCGTGCCGGGCGCGTAGGTCGTATTGGGTTCTACAGGCATGGCACCACAAAGCCATGGTTGGGAGGCGATCCGCTGTCCCGATGGTGGCGTGGGCGCACTGACGGTGCCGGCGAAGTCTTCCAGCCGTCTCTCGAACGTCCCGCCCGCCGGCTCTCCGATCGCACCGTTGCTCACATATCCCAGATCGGGCCCGGTCCAGACGCGTGCCGGGGTCGTGCTGCCCAGGGCCAATGGCACGCCGCCCGGACCAAGCGTGGTGTTAAGAATATCGGCCCGGACAATCGAGAGCATTCCCTGCGTGGCATAGTTCAGATTGGCCTGATCGTTGGAGGCGTAGGAAACCTGCTTATCGGTACTGGCGGAGAGGATATAAACCGTTCCCATCAGCGCCAGCAGCACCAGCACCGCCACCACCAGCAGCAGAATCATGCCGCGACGGTTTTGAATTTCGTATGGCTGTCTTCTGGTATTCATAAAAATCCTCCTTACCGCCGATTACTGCGGCAGGTGAACAATCTGGGTTACGGTCAGCGGGCCGTTCAATTGATCGGCCGGGTCGGTCACCATGTAGGTGATGCGCAGGGCCACGGGCCACGCCGCCTTATTGGCCGGGGTAAAGACGAAGACGTAGTGTTCGCTGGGGCTGCTGCCGCCACTGGCAAGAAACGGCCCCGTGCTGCCGTTGGGGCCCGGCGTAATGGCGCGCGGGCCGAACCAATAAAGGCTTGGTGTGGTGGTACTGGTGCCGGTGGAAGTGTTTGATGAATATTCATTGGGCAACGTTGAGCCCACATCCACGGCAAAGCTGCACACGCCCGGCATCAGGATGGGCTGCATGCGGAATGCCCCGGCAATGGGGCCCGCCACGCTGGCATCCCCCGGCGATTGCACGGTTGAATAGCGGAAACAGAAATTGTCCGCCACGTTCTCCAACCCATTGGCCGCCGCCTGCGAAGTGGCGTACGCGATCGCCTGGGCCGCACTGTATTCCATCGCATCAAGGCGGCTGGAGGTGGCGTAGACCGTCGTTGATCCCGTGCCGTAACTTGCATTGCCCGTTGCCGCGGGGCCGATGCCGGTGATCAGATTCTCGCTGGTGGGAGCACCCTGGGATGTGAGATTATTGGGCACCAGCAACATCACGACGCGGCCGAGGGTAAGCGATCCGGCGGTAAGGCCGGTGGGTGGCGTGCCGAGCTGGACGTACGTGCCACCGCTTGAATTTCCTTCGGGAAAATAGGCCGGCCAGCCCAATTGGGTACTGGACAGCGAGGACTCCAGGGGAGCGGTCCTGCCGTACGACACCGCCATCTGCCCCAGCCAGATCAGGGCACTGTTGGAGGACAGCAGCGAGTTGGTTGCACCCTGCGTGTTCCCGGCGCGGCTGTGAAAATTGCCGTTGGCGATGAAGGAGATCTGATCCGCCCGCCAGATGGGGATGCTGGTGTTGGTGATTGGCTGCCAATCGATATTTTCCGTGGCGAGCGTCTGCGGAGTGTTGTTCGCATTGGAAACATTCGGCGAGGTGCAGATGTAGACGACGCCGCCTGTCGCCACCTCGTCCCCCGGATTGTAATGAATGGAGTTTCCATCCCACGAGGGCACATAGTCCTGCTGGCGGATCACCAGAAAGCCGTTGGTATCCATCTCGTGAAAGTCGGTGGAGATTTGATGTTCAATCACCCGCACCTGGGCCATGGTGCTCAGCGTGGCCTGGCCGAAGCGGACGCTGTGGCCGGCGAGATGAAACACCTCGCCGATGGCTCCCATCATGATCACAAGGATCGCCAGCGCAACGAGCATTTCGATCAGCGTAAACGCCCGCCGCGTCCCACCCGCCCGGCCGGCAAGAAAATCAGGATGTAGTTGACCGTAGCGCATCAGAATGTCACCGTTGTTGCATAGATATAGACCAGTGGGCTCTTCTGCTGACCGATTGCCGGGGGAGCGAAGAGAATCTGGTTGTTGTTGCTGCTGACCTGCTCTGAAAACCCCACGTAGGGAACTCCGTTTCCAGGAGGATCGATGATCTCTTTTCGCACCACCGCGCCGGTGGTCAGGTCAAGCCCGATGGCGCCGATCGGCATCGACAGATCGGTAGCCGCAGCCGAGTACGAAGTTCCCGCGAGGGACGGGGCAAGCGTGCTTGAATTGGAACTATTGACCAGCACCTGCCGCGGATAGATGTTGCTCACGTTCCCCTTCGAAAAGACGAAGATGTAAATCTGGTACGTCTGGCCGGAGGATGCGTTGGGCGTGTAGCCGACACCTTGGGCTGCCAACGGGTTGACGGGTACGACCACCGCCTGCCACCAATAGAGGGCGTTGAGGTCGTTGGCGGTGTAGGCGTAGGTGGGCTGCACGATTCCGACGCTTGGCGTGGGGTTTGGCGTGCCGTAGCGGTACGGCTGCGGTACTGTGGCTGAGAGACCTGTGATGATCGTGGGAGCAACACCCGTCAATCCGCCTGCCTTCAGCTGTGCTACCGCACTGCGGCTGATCACCAGGCCGATGGTGCTCTGCACATCCTGATTGGTCCATTTAATGGCCACCGGAAATACCGCGGCAATCATCAGCAGGCCGATGCCGAGGATGAAGATCGCAAAGAGAATTTCAACAAGCGAAAATCCGCGGCGAAGTAAGATTGGGGGATTGAATTTTGTCATGGCGTACCCCCGATCAACGAGCCGGTGTAACTATTAACTATATACAACGGGACATTGGTGGCGTACGGCGGAGTGCCGCCTGGATTCGGTACAAGGTACGAACCGAGCGCCCCCTGCGAGGCAGTGTCCGCGGTCGACAACTGCGACACGTCATAGATTGAAAGCCCGACACAACTGGGGCCTTGGCCGTAGTATATGGCGCCGGCGGGTGGGGTGCCCCGCGGGCTCTGCTGCGGAACATTTTCGACAGCAAAGTTGGGACAAATCACCAAACGGCCGTTGGGCATGAACACCACCGCCCGGAGTGGGTCGGCGGCACTCGGCGCATTGATCGTGTTCGATGTGCCGGTAGGATTCAACTGACCCAGCGCCAGCGGGTCTGGAAACAGATAGCCGGTCGACTGGCTGTTACCGTCATTAATTTGGCCGGTGTAACTGCCGGTCGGGGCACTACCCGGCTCGCCGGTGGATGCGGGCTGCCCAGTCATGTTCATGGCAAAAGGCCCAACATAACCGGCCACATAAATCCCTTTGGGAAAAGTCTGCGTCTGGATGGCATTATCAGTGACGAAAAGGTAAGTCGAGATGCCCGTGCCCGGGTCTCCCTGGCCGGGCGCGGCGGTGGCGTAAAAGACGGAGGATTGCGCGGCAGCACCCGGGTCTTCATAAAAGATCGCGGCCGCCGGGGCGTGGGTGGTAATCGCCAAGCCGCGGGCTTCTGCCAGGGCAGCCTGCATCTGGACAACCGCCTGCGAGGTGGCGGTATCTTTCATCAGATAAACAATCGAGGGGATGGAGATCAGGGCGGCCAGAGCAATAATGGCAATCACGACCAGCAATTCCGCGAGGGTAAATCCGCCCCCGGCGACCGATTGCCGGCCGGAGGTGAACTCAGATGGCGGTATGCTGCACGATGGCATGATGGCTGACCTCATTTTCCTTCTATGCCGGGCGGCCCTTTTACTGTCTGCCGCTCTGGACGATATCATCGCCCGTGAAAAACGTTCCATCCGGGCCGGCACTGACCAATAAAAAAGTATTGCTGCCGAGGATCGTCTGTCCGGCCACCGTCATGTCCGGGTTTGACGATCCGCCGCCGGTGGTCGCCCCCAGCAGAGCCAGAAACGCCGTATCGGACGCGCTGAAGCCGCCGGCGCCACCCGGTGCGGCACTGTCGTCGGCTGTATTAAAAATATCATCGGCGGTGGTCGGGCTGCTGTAGTTGATGATCGTGGTCCCCACCGGCGCCGGCGAGATATCCGGGGTGTAATAGAGAATCGGCATGGCAGCGGCGCTCTGAGGGGGAAATGAATCGCCGAAATAGTAGACACCAGGGTTCCCCGCATCGGGCGTGATGGAACTCGCGGTAATGGAAACATACGGGCCGTAAACCTTTGGCGAACCGGCCATGGTAAAACCTTTGTAAGCCTGAATGCCTGCGGGGGTTGCCGAATATGGTGCACCCGCACCGTCAGCACCCACCGGCTCAAAACCGAGCAGGGCCTCGGCCAGATAGTCGTAAGCGGCATGCTCGGGGATGGGAAAGCCGACGCCGCTGTAGAGTGGTGAGGATCGGACCGCCGACGACGGAGGATACATGCTGAAATCGGTGTGGTATTGCTCCAGCGCAATGCTGATGGTGGACATGGTGCTTTCGGTGGCGGAGACATATCCATTTTTCTGCGCCAGCAGCAACGCCGGCAGCAAAATCCCAATCAGCAGAGCGATAATGGCGATCACCACCAGCAGTTCGATCAGGGTAAAACCGCGGCGAATTCGAAAAATCAGCTTGGGCGCTCTGCCGTGCATCATTGTCCCCCCGCCACGACAATATCATCCGACTGCGAGATGGCGCTGTTGGCGATATTTGTGCCATAGAGACGGTCGGGCCCGGCACTGATGAGAACGAAATTTCCCTGCACCGGGTTGCCGGTGTAATTGAAATAGGATATGCCACCGCTGCCGGTGGACGCGATGGACGGCATGAGGGCTGAATTGACCACATCGGCCGCCATGGCCCAATAGGCCCCGCTTGTTGCGTCGGGGCTGGTATCGGTTGCATTCCACTGCGCACCGCCGGGGGCGGCGGCAGCCGACGGGTTAAAAGATGCATACTGCTGCGAAACGCTGGTCAGATTGCTGCATTCGATGTTGTATTGGCCGTTGGTCCCTTTAGGAGGCTCGATATAAGCTTGGTTGCACGCCATGTAATACGCGCATCCGTTGGACACCTGGGGGTTCTGCTCGCTCCAGCCCACCGGCTGGCCGTCTGCCCCCGGCATGCCGGGATTGCGGCGGTAATACAAGATCGGCAGGCCATTGGAAAATTTGTCAAACAGCGTCGGCAGGGACGTGGCCGTCTGCCCTGCGGGCGTTACCGGCTCGGTCAGCAGCGTTCCGTTCGGCGGGGAGAAGAATGACGCTTTTTGCGCTCCGCCATTGGCATAATCAATGGGGCCCGAACCCAGCGTGAGGCTGACGTAGACTGTGCTGCCGGTAGTCGAGTCGGTGATCACATCCGTCGGCGTGTAGGTTTGGTTGGGTTCGGCGGTGTAAAGCGTTCCCATCAGACCGATGAGCATATTCTGCGTACCGGTGATTGCGTTACCCTGCTCGTCCTTCACGAATCCATTCGAAATATCCGCTTCGGAAAACGGGCCGGGGTAGCCATTGAAAGTTTCATAATAACTGTCGATGGCGGCGGAAAGAGAGGTCATCTCCTCGCGGGTGGCGGTGGCATACCCCTGGGCTTCAATCGCGGACAGGGCCGGCAGCAAAATAGCGATCAGGATGGCGATAATGGAAATCACCACCAGCAGCTCAATGAGGGTAAACCCACCGCGACGAATACCCCGCCGCACCGGCTCTCTTACGCGAATCAAGTTGTGATATCCGGGTGCCATAACATATCCTCAATTCCGGGCCCACATTGTCGGGCGATATTCGCCCGCCGCATCAACCACCACC
>JAJYZF010000124.1 GCA_021800165.1 Planctomycetota bacterium
ACTCGAGAGCCTTAATGCCATAAATACCCGCCACAAAGACACGCTGAAGAACACCCTCACGCTCAATTTTCAAATGTTCGATAAGGTTCAGTTATTGGCCGCATGACATATAGATGCCAAAATCCCGATGGGGCAGGAGTCGCCAATCGGAATTCACCTGTTCTCTTTTCTCCTTTCTCGCGCAGCCCCAACCACGCCGGGTCGAAGCACTAACGCCCATCATGCGCGATAAATTCCGCAGCGGCCGCTTGGCGCCGTAGCAGCATAGCACTAAGCTGACCCGCATCTTGCGGCACGCCCACCAACCGCACCGCCAACGACACCACAGCAATACCTCGAAGAACCCTTAGCCGCACCACGTCTCCAGGCTTTAAAGCCTGAATTTGCCTCCGAAAATCATTGGCTCTCGTCCAGAGCGGAAAAATCCGCCCATCCATTCCGATGATCAGATCCGTGCTATGCAGCACCGCTGCTGCGGGAAAACCCGGCAAAACCGCCACCACCAGCGCCGCCTCGCACACGCGCTGACGGCCCCGCAAGCGCACCGTCACCGGCTCCATGTCGTACTGCACTCCGAGAAAGGGCACCGGGCCGCCCGAGACGGGAGTTCGCGCCATCAAATATAGTTGTAACGCCACTTTCAACAGCCGATTGGCTTGTTCGGCGCTGCGTGTCCGCCGTAAATCATGCAACACCGCGGGCAATCGCGACGGGCTTTCCCCCATTAAAAAGCTCTGCGCCCGTGACCGCACGGACCACCGATCGGAGGCCAGCAGGGCCACGGCGGATCTGAAGCTGAGTTGTTCCGGCCCGGTCGAGTTGGTGGATTTTTGGCCAAAGACTAGCTGTCCGGCTGCGGTTGCGCCAGCGGGCGCTGCGGCCGAGCTATCACAGCAGCACCAAGCCAGCAATCCCAACAGCGTCATCGCCACACCCGTGGTTTGAAGAACTTGGCGTTGTTCGTTCATGTGACATCATCATTTTTTGGATTTTTCCCGGGCCAAAGCTTCCAGCGCCTTGAGCGGATCATCCTGTTCAATCACCGCATTGGCCGGCGAAGCCGCTGCTTCTTCGTGTCCTTCATCCGCCACGGAGATATCCACCGTACCATTTTCCTGTTTTGCTTCTTCCATGGTACGTACCGGTTCCACTGCCAGATCACCTAAAATCGTGCGTACGGGTTTTATATGGGCAGGCTCTTCGTTGATCACCACGGTAAAGGTTACCGGCCCCACTCGAATATGATCGCCCGCCGACACCGCTATTTCCCCCGTCACCCGATCGCTGTTATGGTACGTTCCATTGGAGCTGCCGCTATCTTTGAGCAACACCGTATCGCCTTCGACACGCAATTCACAATGTCTCCGCGATACCGATGGCAACGGTATCTGCAAGTCACAATCCAGCGCTCGGCCGATGGTAACCGTCTCCTTATGCACTGGAAATTCCACGCGTTGCCCATTTTCCTTGAAAATTACTAGGGTTACATCCATTTGAACCTCAATGCCGGAGACCGGCCAAAAAAACTCCACAACAGCGACTAACGCAATTGCATTATAACCAGCGCGGTGCCTTTACAACAACCACTTTCGTGGAAACTCGCCATCGAGAACCAGACGACGGTTCACCTCGGCACTCATCTTCTGGTAAAGTATATCGAATCAGCAGCGACTGGAAGGAAAATAATTATGCCACTTGCCACCCCCTCGGCCGTTCACTTGCCGCTGCGTCCACCCGCCGGCCAGTTTTATGATTTACCGCACTCGCTTCGACCAAGAACCAATCCTGGCGTAATGGCTATCTACATTCACATTCCATTTTGCACGGTGAAGTGTCATTACTGTGATTTTTTCTCGGTCGCCGGTCATCTGGATCAGGCTCCCGCTTTGCTGGCCGCACTGGCCATGGAGTTACGCCTGCAAATTCAACATTTCGGCTCTATCAGTCCCGAGACAATCTTTATCGGCGGTGGAACCCCCACCCTGCTACCCCCACCGCTCCTCCAGAACTTGATGACTACACTCCATCAGCACATTGACTTTAGCGCCTTGGACGAGTTCACCATCGAGGCCAATCCCAACACCTTTGACGCCGACTGCGCCGCAATACTCCACGCCGCCGGTGTCAACCGCATCAGTTTTGGAGCCCAATCCTTTGTGCCGACTGAACTGCTGGTTCTCCAACGGGATCATAATCCCGACAACGTCGCCCAGGCCGTGCGGTTGGCCCGCGCTGCGGGTATCGACAATATCAACCTGGACCTGATTTTTGCCATTCCGGGTCAAACCCAGAACACTTGGGATTATTCCCTCAATCAGGCTCTGGCTCTGGAACCACAACATCTTTCCTGTTACGCCCTCATGTATGAACCGAATACCCCCCTGACCGCCCGTCTGAAATCCGGCCATATTCAGGCCGCCCCCGAATCGCTGGAAATTACCCTTGCTCAGCACACCCAGGCGAAACTCGCCGCCGCCGGATTTCCCCGCTATGAAATTTCCAACTACGCCCGGCCCGGTCGCGAATGTCGGCATAATCTCCATTATTGGCACAGTTCCAATCATCTGGCGATCGGCCCGTCTGCCTGGGCCCATTACCAGGGAATACGCTGGAAAAATGTCCCCGCCATCAACCGCTATACCACCGCGTTGCTCGCCGATACGCCGCGTCCGCCCATTATCGAAATGGAACACCTTTCCGCCCGGCAGCGCGCCGGCGAATTAGCGGTGTTACTATTGCGCCTTCGTACCGGGCTGCACTGGATGGAATTCCAGCACCGCACCGGCATCAATGCGGCCCAGATACTCTCCCAAGTTCTACAAAAATACGATGGCCTTGGTTATCTGGATGTCGGCCCTCAACATCTGGCCTTGACCGATCAGGCAATGATGGTCTCCGACACCATTCTCGCCGACGTCCTGGCCGCTTTCGGATAGGGCGTAAAGGGGTCAGGTAGGTACCATTGTTTCGGCGATGCCCCATCGCCGCGGCGAACCAAACGGCACACCCACCAGCCGCCTACCTTGGGGATCCGGTAAAAAAGGCTGCAACCCTACAGGGGTTCCGGCAACTCCTGCTCATCTGCTCAACTCTCTATTTTCTCCTTTCTCGCGCCGCGCCACGGCCAGCAACCAGAAGGCTGCGCCCTGCCGCTGCCGTCGGTACGCAGGTTCTGGTGCGTTTGCAACAATTCCGGGAGGCCTGCGTTAATCCGCATAAGAGCAGGTTGGAGAGCACCGTGAAACAGGCCATTACGAATGAACCAGACGGCAATTATCGAACAGCCCGCCATAGCTCCGCTACGGGTCGGCCCGACTGAAGGGTATAACAGAGCTGCGCCAAGCTATCTGGCATTGGTGCTGCTGGTGGTTATCTTAGCACTATTTACTACGGCTTTGGCGATCTTTTACGTGCCGGCTCATCAGGGGCCGGACCAAAACGCCTACGACGTGGCAGCGCGTATGCTGGTAGAGCATCATCGGCTTTATTTTAAGCTCAGCAATCCCTGGCAGTTTATGGGCGACAACCAGGTGCTGCTGCCCAATGGCCGCGTTTATCCGAAATATCCACCCGGCACGAGCTTGCTGGCCGCCACAAGCTGGTTGCTCGGCGGCCACAGCAGCGCCATGTATCTGATGGACCCGTTGTGTGCGGTGCTGGCGTGCGCGATGAGTTTTTTTCTTTTCCGCTTTCTGCTCGATGATTTTGCCGCATTGTTGGGGGTTATCTGGCTGGCCTGTAACCCGCTGGTGCTGTTTTTTGCTAACTACGGCGATTCCCATGGAGCGGCGTTGCTGTTTACCGTGCTGGGTTTCTGGGCGTTGCTGGCGTGGCGGAATTATGGAGGTTTCTGGCGAGCGCTGCTGGCCGGCGGGATTTTGGGCTTCTGCTGCTGGATTCGCTACACCGAACTGCTCTGGTTCTTGCCGATGCTGGCGGTGGCTTTGCGGCCATGGCACCGGCCACGCCGGCGATTTTTGGAAGGCCTGTCGGCTATTGCGGCATTTGCTCTCCCCGTGGCCATTCTGGCCGGTCTGAATTGGGTGGTCTTTGGTGCTCCTTGGCGCACCGCCTACGCTTTATGTGGTGAACAAACCGGATTTGCCTGGAGGTACTTCATCGGCAATGCAGCGGCCCACCCGCCCAGGCCCGGCGATTGGCGTATCCTCATGGACCAATCCGCCGACCTGGGCTTGTATCTGCTGTTGCCCTTCACTTTGCTTGGACTGGTGCGGTTGTTCTGGATTCATTGGCGGATGGGGTTGATGCTTACTCTTTGGATTATTCCAAGTGGCATGCTGTATTTGCTTTACTATTGGGCACCGGACAACCTTGGATACGCCCGCTTTTTTATGGACCTGCTGCCGGCGCTTATTCTTGCCGGCCTCTGGCTGGCCAGTCGGGCCGTCGCTTCCCAGCGGGCCGCCACCGCCATTGGGTTGGGGCTGCTTACGCTACTGGGGACGGGCTTTAACCTTTACCACATTGCGCCGCAACTGTTAAGCCGTGTCGCCGCCAAACTCAACCTGGTGGAAGCCCGCGACGCGCTACGTGCGAGCCTGCCACGGGGAAGTGTTATACTCGCCGACGGCAGCATGGATAACTATCTTGCCAGTGTCGGGGGCTATCGGCTCTACAATGAGCAAATGTTTTATCCGCGTTTTTTTCAGAAGATGCGGCGATTGGCCCGCCATCGCGGCCCCCAGATTATTGAGCCGTTGAGTGCCCGCCACTATCTCACGCTGTTGGCCCGGCGAGGCCCTCACGGCAAGATTCACGCGCCGTCTTGGGCGCAGTTGCGGCAGGATGAATCACAGATCATTGCGCGGGCCTGGCGGAATCACAAGGCCGTGGCGATACTGGGCTGGCAAAGAGGCATTACCCGATTCCTGCCTGAGCCTCTGAGCGGCCAGGCCAGAATCAAAGTGCTGGCCCGGTGGCAGCCGCCGACTTTGCACGTAGGGCGCTGGCAGAGCCAATGGGCGCTGGTGCAACTGCTGCCGAAACAGACCAACCAGACCGCGAAATAACAAGCTTATGGGACCGGGCAAAAATAACTTGAGCACTCGCAGCCGCTTCCTTGCGCACGCGGCGCGGATTACAGACCCGCTGGTAAGGTATGCGCGGCCGCTTAACTCAAACGAAGGGCCAAGAACGGCTGTTTACGGCAACCTTTTGCCTACGGCAAAATGTGTACCGGCGTACCGACGGGACATAGGTTATAGATCTCCGTCATATCCGCATCGGTGACGGCCACGCACCCGGCGGTATGGGTGCGACCTTCGGCGTGGCCGTGGATAAATATTTCCCCACCCAACGCGGTATTCCACAGGCGATCCTGCACGGTGGGGTCGCTCATATCGCCGCAGAGAATATCATAAACGAGTGTTTCATAGGTCGTGGCATCGATAAGGCCGGTGGCCAGGCCGCGCTGGGCATCTTCCAGGGTGGGATAATTTAATCCCAGTGATAAATGAAATTTGCTGTTTGGATTTTTATAAACCACGAAAAAAGCTCCCAGCGGCGTGATCCGGTCGCCCTGGCGTTGTTTGTCGCCGGGGTATGTTCCGGTGATGCATCGATACGTGCGGATTAAGGCGGCATCGTCGTAGAGTCGCAATTCTCCGGCGGATTTTTGCACCACAATGCAGGGATGGCGGACGTTCATGGCGCTGGCTCCGGCTGGTGATAGTGTGGATCGAGCCAATATACCGGGTACCCCACCAGTTCCCGCACCAAGGCAAAGAGGCTGGCTTGTCGCCAGCGAACAGGATGGCCGGCCATGGTCCAGGCGTCGATGTGATTTTGTGCGAAAGCCAGGCGAATTCGCGGCAGGTGGTAGTCGGAACTGATGCCCACCACGGTTTTCCAATGATGGGCCAGCATAATCCGGCGGGCGTTATAGCAACTGTAGCGGGTGTTGTTGCCGTGAAAATCCAGAATGATGGCCCTGGGCGGCAGGTGATGGGCTAAGCACAGTTTCAGCATGGCCAGAGGTTCATTTTTAGACGATGCGGCCGGGCCGTTCGGTGCCGCTCCGGAGAGAATTAAATGGCGGATCACCCCGTGTTGATAAAGATGAATTGCTTCCAGAGTGCGGTAACGCAACGCTCGTCCGCAGACATCGCCCGGCAAGGTGTTGTTGCCGAATACCACGCCCACATCGGCGGTGACGCCCGGCGGTGGTGGATCGGCATGAAACGCAAAGAGAAACAGATACAGCATCAACCCGGTCCAGCCGAGGGCAAAGACCGTGCTGGCCAGGCAATCAGCGGCGATTCGCCAATGCCGCGGCGGGGCGATCGGGGGAGCGTCGGCTTTTTGCGGCATTAACAAATAGCGGTCAGGTCGGGCAGCGAGCCAGCGCAACAGCACCAGCAGGACGTAGAGGCAACACGGTAGCGGATCGGACGGGTCGAAATCTGGAAGCGTCCGGAGATGATAGAAATAAATCGTATTCACCACCAATATCGCCGCGATGAGCCATGAGGGCAGCAGAGCCAGCGTGGCCAGGGTGCCGCGGCGTTTTAAGTCGGCGGCGGTGAGGGTGCGCGCGGCCTGCGGAGGCACTTGCCGGACCAGACGCAGGATAAGCAGTGAAACAACCCAAGCAGCCGGCAGCCAGATTTGGGCGTAAAATCCGACAAAACGCAAGTCGATCCAGCGCCAGCTTTGATTGGTGAGCACGCTGATAGTGGCCGCGGCCAAAATTGCAAAATCCAGACATTGAATATTGAAAGCCACACGCGGCCACGGGGAATCGGGGGGGGCGGTGATCGCACTCGGTGGGGTATCGACCAAAGTGGCACTCCTTAAACGGCCAGGCCGCACGGGTTCGGCCGCCGTGAAGTATAAACGCAACAACGAGGCTCCGGGAAGCATGCAGGCTCCATGAGCCTGGGGGGGATGATTTGCAGCGCCAGCCACAATGGATTAAAACGATCTAGCCCCGCATCGCCGGTACGATGCGGGGGTGAGGTTATTTTGGCACTAAATGACGAAAGGATGTATGGCATGAAACGGGCGAAAATCAGCATTATCGGGGCGGGCAATGTGGGGGCGACGGCGGCGCATTGGGCGGCGTCGAAGGAACTTGGAGATATTGTCCTGGTGGATATTCCGCAAATTGACGGGGTACCACAGGGCAAAGCCCTGGATTTGGCCGAGGCGGCACCGGTGGAAGGTTATGATGCGCACATTACCGGAGCCACCACGTATGAGCCGACCGCCGGCAGCGATGTGGTTATTATCACTGCGGGCCTGGCGCGCAAGCCTGGCATGAGCCGGGATGATCTGCTGCTGAAAAACACGGAAATTGTGCGGTCGGTCACGGAGCAGGTGGTGCGGGTATCACCCAATGCGGTGCTGGTGGTGGTTTCCAATCCGCTGGATGCGATGGTGTACGTGACGTACAAAGTCAGCGGCTTTCCGGCGCAGCGTGTGGTGGGTATGGCGGGCGTGCTGGATACGGCCCGGTATCGCTCTTTTATTGCCGCGGAATTGGAGGTCAGCGTGGAAGATATTCAGGCCCTGCTGATGGGCGGCCACGGCGATGATATGGTGCCCTTGCCACGCTACACCAGTGTGGGCGGTATTCCCTTGCCGGAACTGATGGCTGCTGAAAAGATCGAGGCGATTGTCAAACGGACGCGCAACGGCGGGGCGGAAATTGTCAATTTCTTGAAAACCGGTTCGGCGTATTATGCCCCGGCGGCGTCGGCGGTACAGATGGCGGAAGCCATTATACGCGATAAAAAGCGGGTATTGCCTTGCGCGGCTTATTGCAATCGCGAATACGGCGTGGGCGGGTACTTTGTGGGCGTGCCGGTCAAGCTCGGTTCTGGTGGTGTGGAAAAAATTCTGGAAGTGCCTTTGACTCTGGAAGAGCGGAAATTGTTTGATGCTTCGGTGAATCATGTGAAGGATTTGATTAAGACCATTAAGCTCTGATGGGTGGGGACGGCGGGGGATTAAACATCCCGATGGAGATCGGGATAAACTTCGACGCGATCCCGATCACAGTTCTTGCCCCTTGGTTATCGGGACAGGCGACACGAAGTGGCGACGATGGTTTTTACCGCATGGCGGCTGCGCCGCGAGGGGGCAGGAGTTAGGAGTTAGGAGTTAGGAGTTGGGGGCCAGGAGACAGAAGACAGGAGTCAGGAGTTAGGAGTCAGGAGATCCCATTGGCGACTCCTGTCAAAGAGGCCCGTCCTGAAAGCTCGGGAGATTTCGGCGTCCATGCCTTCCCGATGGGCGGCTCCTGCCCCATCGAGGATTTCGGCATCCGTGCCTTGTAAGCGTCCGGCGATGTGCATGGGTGGGGCGCAGGTCGTTGCGGCGTGGGGTGGGCTTGCGGCTAGCGTGGGCCGCGTCGAGCTTGTGCGACGGCGGCATTGCTGGCC
>JAJYZF010000125.1 GCA_021800165.1 Planctomycetota bacterium
CAGTTCCCATCTCTGTTCTTGACTACACGATAACGCTGACGCAGGTTTATTCGCCATGACGCCAGCATACCGCAGCGCGTCTTATATGTCAAGTTAAATACGGGACAGTACACTAGTTTCGGCTGGGGCACCCAGTGCTCGCCCCCGTCAACCGTGGTCACTAAATGGCTGCCCACGGCAAACGCCCCCGTTTGGCCGTCGACGAATGCCGCTGAATTTCCGTAGCCGTGGAGCGGCAGCAGCATTTTTGCACGCCCCTTCGGCCGAACTGAGCAAAGCCAGGTGGAGGCCCATTTCGGCCCCGCCTTAGCAATGAAAAACATGTGCCGCCGGCTCCCTCCGACGCATTGCCAAAGCCAGAGGTTGCCCGAATGGCGCGGTGGCAAGTGCTGCGTCCACAGGTGCGAACCCGGCTGTCGCTCGATATACCCTCTCCCGTAGATGACAACCATTGTGCCGTCAGCCAGCCGGGTGGTCATAAACCTTGCGAAGGGCAGGCGTTGCTCCCTTACTGTTTTGTAATACCCTTTTTCCCGCGCCCATTTGCCAACACCCTTCGGCACGGCATACGGCGCGGCAGCGGCGGGCGTTACCAAGCCGACCAAAACCGCGGCTGCAAAGCCGAGCGTGCCGAGGATTGCGATGTGTTGTAGGCGGCCGATCATGCCAGGCCCGCTCCTTTTTTACCAGCTTGGGAAAGGCTGGGCAGCTTTCGCGAAATTCCCCCGCCCTCGCGCTGCTTAACTCGGGGAACACCATAGCCGGAATACCGCCCGGCCGCAAAATGATCGCACCTGCCCCTCGACTCCGAGTGACTCGCCAGAGGGGCCCATTATTTTTTTCCGGCCGCAGCTTCCTGCTCCGCGTAAATTTTTTTTGCCAGGCGCATGCTGGCCCGCATCCATTTCCAAGGCGGGAGCTTGTCCCCGGGAAGGCCCAATTTTCTAAATTCGCTTATGTCCCGCGTAAGGTAGGCTCCCCGGAGCTTGGCTACGACGCGCATCAATGCGTCCCCCTCCGCTCGCCACGCCTTGCTGTGCAGGATCACCTGCAGCGAATTGGGGTTCGGCGGCACGATCCACTTTTTGTACTGGATGCTCGTCGGCTTGATCTTCCCGGTGGCGATGTCGAGTTGATAAAGGCGTGATTTCCCGCTGCCGTTATATACAAACCGGCCATGCGCCCGCCATTCCAGTTTCTGCCAGAAATCAGAATTTGTTTTGTGCGTCAGAACCGCCTTGTGGTTCCGCACCCGGTACACCTCAAGCCAGGATTCGCCGCTGCCCAAATTCCCCCTGTGCCGCGTTACCGCAATAAACCCGCCGTGAAACGGGAAAAATGCCGTTGCACGCGGCACCGAATATTTCTCCAGAACCTTGTTCGTCTGCAGGTTGGCTTTTTCCAGCAGCGCCGGCCCTTTGCTTCCGATGTCTGGATATATCCCCCACCACGTGGTCGGCCAGCCGAAGCGAATCACCACGTATTGGCTTTTGGGTGTATTGAGCGGGATCGCTGCACCCCGGGCGATAAGTGTAAAATGCCCGTCCGAATGCACGCTCAGCAAAAGCGTGCCTGTAACGCCTGCAATCAGCAGTCGTTTGTTGCTGAGCCACTTGAGCCGATAGAGCCTTCCGGCGCCCAGCTTGGGCTGCGGCAGCCAATGCCGTCCTCCATCGACCGTGAGAATCAGGTGTGTGCCCAAGGTAAACGCGCCGACATGGCCGCTGGCAAATGCGGCCACGCCGTTCTGAGTGTAAGGGATCAGCATCCGTGCGGGCACGCCGGGCCGCACCGAGCAGAGCCAGCCGGTGTTCCACTTGGGCCAGGTGAGTGCGCGGAAGAACAGATGCCGCCGACTTCCGCCCACACAATTGAAAAGCCACAGCCTCGCCGAATGGATGGGCGGGAGATACTCGGTCCAAAGGTGCGAGCCGGGCGGCCGCTCGATATACCCTCTGCCCGCCATCAGGACGGTTGTTCCGTCGAGCAGGTGCGTGAGCCCGAGCGGGATGAAGCCCACATGGTGCAGCCGGACGGTTTTGTAATACCCTTTTTCCCGCGCCCATCTGCCAACACCCTTCGGCACGGCATACGGCGCGGCGACGGCGCTACCCGCCGCGCCCAAGAGGACCGCGGCCGAAACTCTGCAGAGCCATTTGTTCATTTCGCCCACCTCCTTTCAGAACTGCGGCTTAAACATGGTATAACTCCCTGAAACCACACCGGTGTTATCCAGCTCAAGCAGATCGGCGGCGCGCTGCCAAATCGACGGGCTGCCGGGCTCTTGGGTATGGAACAGGCCACCCACGGTCACCTTGAACTTGACGTCGTTGGCGTAGCCCGAGTCGGTCTGGCTCGCTATTGGGACCACGCCGTCGCTGGCCGTGGGCGTAAGGCCCAAGTTGGCCCAGTTCGCGCCGGCGACGAACTTGGTAAACACCTCGACGATCCAGTAGCCGCCCGCCAGATCACTGTCGAGCTGCTGCTGAGTTTGCGGCGCCATAGTAATGACGATCGGCCGCCACGCGACCGCGGGCCTCGCCGCAAGCGCTTGAATCACGGCGTTCTGGGTCGCGAGATCGGAGAGGGCGTCGCCGTTGCCAACGAGGTTGGCCTTGGAGAGCAGTTCAAGCACCACGGCATAACCGCCCGCGCCGAAGTTCGTTTGCAGCGTCCCCATCAGGAAGCTCGCGACCGGACTGCCGTCCAGCGGAGACCCAAGGGTTACTACGCGGTCAAGGTATCCGAGGTCGTCGTTGTCGTCTCGCAGGTAGTGGGTGTCCTCGGTCCCGGGCCCATGGTAGGCCGCACTCCAGACGAATTGGGGGAACCCATCGGGCCGCTGCACGATCAGATTTTCTGCATTCTCGGCCAGGCACTTGCAAATAAGGCCGCCGTAGCTGTGGCAGACCGCGTCCGCCTGCGTGTCCTCGATCTGGTTTTCGCGGCTGGTGTCGATAAGGCTTCGCAGGTTTTCGAGCACCGTCGGCATAACGGTTGCCAGCCCGGAGGTGTTCTGTGAGCTGTAGTTTGCGACGCCGATCTCCTCGCCGGCGTTAACGTCCAAGGAGGTGAAAAATGTGTAGGCCGACGTGTTCCGCCCGGCGCCGACGGGTGGCGGATAGCCCCAAGTCCCCGGGCCGGAGTCTAGCCCGTGTACGAACAGCACCGGCGGCGGGCGAAGGGTGAGCTGGGCGGCCCCCAACACGAAGCCCGCCGAATCAGTCAACGTGATCGCCACCGATGGCCAGCCGTTGGAGGCCATGGCGCTCCCATTCGTCGCCCCAAGGTAGCTGGCCGGCGGGCGGTAGAACGCCACGGTGTACTGGGTGCTCGGGACTACGACCGTTGTCAACTCCCCGGCAACCGCTGTCTGCGGAGCGGGAACTTCCGGGAAGGTGGAGGAAATCGAGCCCGTTGCCGGAAATCCCCCGGCTGGCCCCGTGATGGTGAAGCGGATGTCTCCCGGAGCGGGATTCTTCTGCTTTAGGAGGATTACGACCACACTGCACCCGTCACAACACGTGCCGACTGGATGGAAGCGGGTTCCTTGGACACTCCGAATAACATTGAACGCTTGAACCGCATTGGCATCAACCTCCGCCGCAACGCTTGAATAGCCGTCCAAGGTATGGCGGTGAATAAACGCTTGCCAGTCCCACGTGGTCACGCCGTATGGGATCTCGGTGGTCGGCATTGGCGCCGTCAGCCCGCAGCAGCTTGGAGGCATTATGAGCCCGATGAGCATAATGATGGCGGCAAACAAGGCGCCAACCGTGCCGGACGCGCTAAACATTCGATTTCCCCCTAAAAAAGGCCCGAGCCGTTTCAATATAAACTCGCTGCAGCCGTTAACGCCGCATCGGCCCTTCGTTGCCGCTGGTAACAGCCCCGCGAGTACATGTATTGCTGAAAAATGTGTGGCCCCAAGGGGCCGCCACTTCTGGCGACGTTCGGCATCCAAGGCATTTTCACTTCTATTCTGCGGGCGGTCAGGAATCCCGCATCGGTCTGCACGCGTTCCATCCGCCTGAAGCGATGCAGGCGGTAGAGCAGATGCATGGCCGCCGCCGCGGCGCTTCGCGCATAGATGCCGTGCGGATGGGCATCAAGCCGCCGCAATTCACCGGCCCACAGATCGGCCGACGCCGACCATGCCGCGAGTTCCTCTGCGGCGGGATATTGGTAATGCTCATAGAGGTACCGGGCGATGGGAATAAGGTGCCCCGAAGTGATTTTCGGCTTCGGCGGCACATCCGGCACCCATTTATGATCACTGGAATGGAACGTTCCATAGGCACACTGATTATGCGTGGGGAAGGGGTAGAAATAGGGTGGCGGCCTCGACTCCGCCAGTGAAATTGAGGCGCAGGGGAGCATCGTATTGAGTGAATAGTTGCGCCGCAGATGAATGGTAAACAGGTTCGGGCCGCGAATCAGGAATCGCACCCACTGGCCACCATAAAAATGGGCAAATCGCGCTCTCGCCACAACATGAGACGGGCCGGCCGTGCGCTCGACGACGAATTGGGACGATCTCTCCACGCACTGCCATTTTGTGTACTGGCCCGCCGTGCTTGGGTCGATGCTGAGCGTGACCGGGAGATCTCGAAACCGCATGGGGCCGGAATGGCCGTTGTAATTCACGGCGTAGAGTGCCAGCAGGTAGAGGCCCGGCGGAACGCTGAACTGCACGTAGAGCCCGGGCCCTTGAGTGGTGGCGGAGTAGGCCTCCCCGTGGTCGTCCCATTCGGATTGGCGGCGACAGAGTGATTGGTTGTTGCCCGGGACACGGGCCCTGAGCCATTGGGCGAGAAAAATAGGTTTAGGCATTTCCAGCACGCGGCGGTCGGACGTAAACAACCACTGGATCCATCGGCGAAGTCCGTCCGACCGGCCGGGGTGCGGACCGATCCACGCACTCCACCCCGGAGCATCCCACCCCTGCCCCCACCTGTAGCTGCCCTCATAGGCGCTCGCAGCGAGTACGATCGCATAGTTCCCGTATCTTCCGAGCCAATTCCCCTCCGTGCGCCAGTCGGTGTCGAGGGGCATGGCCACCAGCCGCTTCTTTGGCGCTGATTTCTTTATCCATGCCGCGATCCGCTGCTCTTCGGCTTTGAGTTCCCGCCGCGTGGGCGGGGTCGCGGCCGCAGGCAGCCGTGCCGGAAGCGAATTGCCGCCCGCTCGCACGCGGCGCCGGTGCGCAGTAGTTTTGAGCTTTGCGGGCAGTTCCTCAAAACCGCCACCATAGCATCCCAACACCACCCTGCCCCGTGGTGAAAACAGAATCGTATCAACGTACGGGTGCGCCAGCCGGTCTCGCTGCTTTAATAGCTCCGACCGCCAAATGGCTCCGGTGGCGGGATTGATGATGTCCAGCCCGGTCTTGCGATGGCCGATCCAGATGCGCCCGCCCGGCCCCTGGGCCAAGGCCGTGCAATAATCGCTGCTGAGCGTTCCCGTCCGGGGTACACGCCTGCCCGCATTCAGTATGAAGGCCTTGGTCGGCGGCCGCAGCAGCCCCGCATCCTTTGCCGCCCAATTCGCTCCGCGCAGAAAACTCCATCGCCTGCCGTGATCTGTACTCCATGCGACCCCCTCATCCGTTGCCACCCACACCTCACCGGTATGCGTGGTGATCATCGCGTTGATCAGATTGCTGGGCAATCCCCGCCCGACCGGCGTGAGCGGCGGCCCGGATGTGAACCGGCTCGCCGCCACCCGCCAGCGCCGATACCGCAGGGGCGTTTGGCCCAAATTCTTCCGGTTGGCTGCCAAACTCCTGCGCGTCGGCCGGGAGATCGCGATTCCACAGCATGTGGTGGCGACATACGCCCGGCCGCGGCGGCCGAATGCGACGCATTGGACATCATCCGACGGCAGGCCGTCGATCACCCCGTAATAAACCCACCGCCCGCGAACTTTTCCGTACCCCGGCTCGTAGCGGCTGATCCCGCTGTTGGTGCAAATCCATACGCTGCCATCCACTGGATCGACGCTCATGCTGTAGACATGTTCCCCAATCGGGCCGGCCAATTCCCGCCTCGCCGGATCGGTCAGCAGTCCGTAACGTTGCCAGCGGCCCGCCACCCCCCTGTCGGGCGAAGGGAGATAGACAAACACGCCCTCGTTCAGGCTGCCGGCCCAGATGCGACCCCGCGTGTCGCAGGCGACGGCGTATACCGTGTCGTGGTTCACCGGTGTTCCGATGGCATAATTCCGCCACGGCCCTGAATCTGCGGGATTGTAATGAAATACGCCGTGCCCTTCGGTGGCCAACCATATCCCGCCATGAGGGCCGATGCATGAGGATGTGACGAACTTGGCAGGTAGTGGCGGAAGGGGGGCGCCCTTTGCAGATGGCACAAACAGGGAAGCGGCAATGAGGATCAAAGCGACAACGGGGCAGGAGATGCGGCGGCGACGGCCGAGGGGGGCCCCATGTACCGGCGGATCCTTAAGCCGGCGGCGATGACGGCTGCGGCACAGAATGCCGCGGACGCAGAAGCGCGATTTCAGATCTTCGAAAATCGGCTGCAAGTTCCTATCGCTCCCCGATACAGCTCGAATAACATCAATCACCAGCTACATGGCCCGAGCCTCACCGTAGATCGCCCCAGCCACGGGTACCAACAACATCTCAAAGAATAATACCGCGCAAAAAAAAAAAGCAAGAAGGAAATCCAAAATTTCTGTAAATGATTCTTCCGGAACGGCTTTTTTTCAATCATCGTTGCGGTTGGCATCGCGATATTTCGCCAGCTTTGTGGCGATGCTATGCCGAGGCCATTTTCTCTTCCCACGCCTGAGAGCAGATGGAAAGTTCGGCCTTGAATTTTTCATAGTCGGCGTTGAATTTCGCTAATTTCTTCTGATCCCGGGCGATCGCCGGTTCGGCCATGGCGGCGGCAGTATCCGCAATCGCCTTCTCCAATCGGGCGATTTCTTCCTCCAATTGATGCACGGAGAGCTGACGCAGATGATGCGGGATTTTTGACTGAGTCCGAACCGGTTCAGCTTTGGCCGCAACCACGGGCCGAGCCTTGGCAGCCGCCTGTTCGGCCTTGCGCTGCTTCTCGGCGATGGCATGCATCCGCGCCTCCATGGAGGCGAGATAATCCGAGCAACTTTCCTCCACCAATCGCCACCCCGGCCCCGCGGTATCCCACGGTTCAATCGCGAGGATCATATCGCAGGTGGAATCCAGAAAGCAGCGATCATGCGACACAATCATCAGCGTTCCGTCGTAGGTCTGGAGCGCATCTTCCACCACTTCACAGGTCATCAGATCAAGATGATTGGTCGGCTCATCCATTAAAATAACATTGGCCGGATGCAGCAGCATCTTGGCCATGCACACCCGCGCTTTTTCACCGCCGGAGAGTCCGGAGATCGGTTTATCCACCATGTCGCCGGAGAAGAGAAACATCGCGGCCAGATCATAAATCTGCTGACGGTTCGCCCGGATGCGCGTCGCCTGAAGTTCTTCGTAGATCGTGTGGGTCAGGTCGAGATCCTGCTGTTCCTGACGGTAATATTGGATGGTCACGCCGTGCCCCCAAGTGACCGTGCCGTCCCGGGGGGCGGTGAGGCCCGCAAGTATGTTCAGCAGGGTTGATTTGCCGCACCCGTTGGGGCCGACGATGCCCACACGCCGACCGCGCGGCAATTCAAATTCAACATTATTGAAAAGGGGCACATCGCTGAAACCATGGGAAAGCCCCTTGACTTTTAATACTTCTCGACCGCTGGGTTTATCGACTTTAAGATTCAAGATGACTTCATCGCCGGGCCCGGTCGGACGGGCGACAGCATCCTCGGCTTTGTAGCGCTCAAGCCGGGTTTTGCGACCCCGTGCCTGCCTGGATCGCTGTCCAGCCTGAAACCGCCGGATATATTCTTCCTGCTTTTCGATGAATTTTACCTGCTGCTGCCACTGACGTTCCTGCGTCAAACGGCGGAGTTCCCGTTGCTCGACGTAAGCCGAGTAATTGCCGCTGTAGAGAGTCAAATTACCGCCGGACATATCCCAGATATGGGTTGAGACGCGATCGAGAAAATAGCGATCGTGGCTGACAATCAGCATGGCGGCTTCGGAGAATTCAAGTAATTTTTCCTCCAGCCAGCCGAGCATATTCATATCCAGATGGTTGGTGGGCTCATCAAGGATGATCAGGTCGGCCGCCTCCAGAAGCATGCGCGCCAGCTGCACGCGCGATTTTTGTCCGCCGGAGAGCTGCCCCACCGGTGTGCCCATGTCGGCAGGCCGGAAGCCGAGTTCTTCGATAACGGCATCCACCCTGCGATCTATTTCCCAGCCGCCGGCATGTTCGAATAAATGTTGAAGATGATCAAACCGCTTCATCGCCGCGTCATGTTCCGGTCCCTCGGGA
>JAJYZF010000044.1 GCA_021800165.1 Planctomycetota bacterium
TGGTCCGCATGACTCATGGCTGACAGTAGAACATATGCGGCGCGAAAGCGCAAGTTAAGATTGGGTTAATTTTGTGGTGGTATTCTATTAACACATTCCGGACATTATTGGATTGTTTCCCTGGGCGCAAGGTGCTTTTGCATGCGGCGGTGCCATGGAATTTCGCCGCACCGCTCATCGGGGTAAGTCCACGCCCAAACCGAGGCTGGCACCACAAAACGGAGATCTTTTGATTCGTCCCCGCCCTCTTGGTATGGGTGGAGGTTGCCGGTGGCGCATAATGTGGATACCTTGATGAACGGAAAATTTGCCGCTGCGGCTCGGTATTAGCAATGCCGACAGTGACGCGGAATTGATATCGGCGGATTTTATAAGACTTGGCAAAAGAGGCGGTGAAAACATGAATACTTCAATAAAAGGCAAAACCGCCATTGTTACCGGCGCGAGTGCCGGGATCGGGTGGGCTATCGCAGAGGATCTCGCAGCGGCGGGAGCTAAGGTGGTGGTATCAGCTCGGCGAAAAGAGAGGTTGGCATCGCTGGTGGCAAAAATTGCCGGCGGTGGCGGCACCGCCATGGCCGTGGCGGCAGATGCCGGAGACACAAAACAGACCGACGAGCTTATAAAAAAAACGCAAAACTGGGGAGGGGGTCTGGATATTGTGGTTGTGAATGCGGGGCGTGGACTCTCCGGGGGGATATTATCCAGCGATCAAGGTCAATGGGAATCCATGTACCGACTCAATGTGCTGGGTGCTGCATACCTGATGCGACGGGCGGGAGAGATACTATGCCAACAAGGAAAGGGCGATATAGTGGTGCTGGGTTCGGTTTCCGGCCATCATATCTCGCCATTCAGTGGATTTTATGGTTCAAGCAAATGGGCCATTGCCGGTGCGGCAGAGGCCATGCGGCGCGAGGTTTGTGGCAAGGGGGTGCGGGTAAGCATCATTAAGCCGGGGATTGTGACTAGCGAATTCCAAGCTGCTGCCGGGTACGATGCGGAAAGTTTCGGGGCGTGGATAAAAAAGTGGGGTCAGCCGCTCGATCCGGTGGATGTGGCCAGGGCGGTGACATTTATTGTCTCGCAGCCAGGGCATGTGCATATTAATGAAATGGTCTTACGGCCTACCGGCCAAGATTACCCCTAAGCGGTTGGATTGAGACGCAGAATTACAGGATAGATGCGACGCCTTCTTGCAGGTGATGAATGGACGAGGTTTTATGGAAGCCCTGATACGGGTGATGAAGGGAGCCTGGCCGTACCGATGGCGGGTAATTATTGGCTTGCTTTGTGCCATGGGCGTAGGTATTTCCTACGCTTCCGGCGTGGCCACCATGTTGCCCGTGATGAAAATTTTCATCAGCGCCGAGGGAATTCATGGCTGGGTGGACCATTGGGCGGCGCAGCAGCGCTTGCATATTCGGTTTCTAAGCCTGGACGCCTCAGCCCGCAAGGACCAAATTGCGTTAATCGTTACACGCACCGACAAGGGTGTGGCACGAAGCTTGGCCGGGCTGGTGCCCGGCGATCGTATTACGCGTGTGACGTTGGTCGGGGCCGCCGGGGCCAAGACGCAGAAGAGTTCGGCCTGGAAAGGGATGGCGGCGATTCTGGCGGCCGGGCCGGCCGGCCAAAAAGCGATACTGAGCATTCAATCCACATCGCATCTAACTCCGCAATCGATCGCGGTGGTGCTGACACCGCAGGCGTGGTGGATCGCTCAGGCCGTGCGGTTGATTAACTTATTGCCGGTGGATCCGTTTACCAGTTTGTGTTGGGTGGTCATATTTTTCATCGTGCTGTGTATTGTGGGTGGGGCGTTTCGGTATTTGCAGCAGTATCTCGCGATGACAGTGGCGGCACGCATGATCATTGACCTGCGGCGGCGGGTTTATAACCGGGTCTTGCAGTTGCCGGCTTCCTATTTCTCTCAAAAAGGCACCAGCGATCTGATGAGCCGCCTTACTCAGGATACCAACAACTTGACCGATGGCGTGGCTTCGTTGATGGGAAAACTGGTGCTGGAGCCGGTGAAAGCGGCATTTGTGTTGGCCGTGGCCCTGTGGGTGAACTGGAAGTTGTGTGTGGCGATGGTGCTGGTGGTACCGGTGATAGGGCTTATCATCCGGCAGTTTAGCAAGCGGATGCGCCGTGCAAGTCAGCGCGGCTTGGAACGCTGGTCGGGCATGTTGGCGATTATTCAAGAATCGCTCTCGGGCCAGCGGGTGGTGAAGGCCTATTCGGCGGAAGGCTACGAACGCCGCCGGTTCGCCCAGGCCAACCGGGCGCTGTATCAGCAGCAGCGCAAGCTCTCGCATTATGCCGCGCTTTCGCGGCCAACCATCGAAGCCATGGCCGTGGTGCTCGCCAGTGTACCAATTTTAATTTTGGCCAAGCTGGTACTACAGGATACCATCAGCAAGGAGAGTTTTTTTTTGCTGCTGGCCTGTTTTGCCGCCATTTTTGAGCCACTGCGGAAACTTTCAGACGTGAATACCAAGCTGCAGCAGGCCAATGCTGCCGCCACAAGGATTTTTGAAATTCTCGATCTGGAACCGGAGCCTAATCATGGCCGGCAGTTGCCGGCGTTACCCCGGCATCACGAGTCGATTGAATTTTGCGATGTGAGTTTTGAATATCCCGGCCACGACAAAACCGTCCTGAGCCACATCAGCTTTCGCGTGCTTCATGGCCAGACCACGGCGGTGGTGGGTGGGAATGGATCGGGAAAAACCACGCTCTTGTCGCTGTTGCCGCGCCTGTATATCGCCAGTCGGGGACAGGTGCTCATCGATGGGGTGGATACCGCGGGTGTGTCGTTGCGCTCGCTGCGTCAACAAATTGGAGTGGTCTCGCAGGATACCGTACTCTTTGCGGATACCATTTACAACAATATCGCCTACGGGCGCCGCCATGCCACCGCCGAGCAGATTATGGATGCGGCGCGGCGCAGCTTTGTGGACGATTTCGTCGCCACGATGCCCGACGGGTATCAGACGATGGTGGGGCAGGATGGAGTCCGTTTGTCGGGGGGCCAGCGACAACGGTTGGCCATTGCGCGGGCCATTTTACGCGATCCGGCGATCTTGATTCTCGATGAAGCTATGAGTCAGATCGATAACGAAAGCGAACTTAAAATAACGCTCTCCCTGCGGGATTTCATGCGTAATCGTACCACCTTTGTGATTGCCCATCGGCTGGGCACTATTACCAGCGCCGACACCATCATTTGCCTTGATGCAGGGCGCGTGGCGGGCATTGGAACGCATCAACAACTGATGGCGGTTTGTCCGGAGTACCGGCAATTATACGAAACCCAATTCCGCGAGGTCGGCTAGCCGCAGCGCCATTGGAATGGGATGGCGGGGGCGGGTTTAGTGTCCAGGCCGGCCAAGAGCCGATCGGAGCGATGATGGTGCATCTTCTGGAAAATGCTGTACTGGAAAAGCTTGGGGCGTTGCGCTTCACCGGGCCGCAGCGCGTAACGGGCGGACGGGTGGGAGAGCGCCGTTCCATCCTGCGCGGCGCGAGCGTGGAGATGGCCGACTTTCGGGCTTACGTACAGGGAGACGATTTCCGCTATATCGACTGGAATGCCATGGCCCGGTTTGACCAGCCTGTGGTGCGACTGTTTGTGGATCAGCGGGCGCTGCCCGTGACCATTCTCCTGGATATCAGTGCCAGCATGAATTTTGGGGATCCCAACAAGCTGGCCTTTTCGCGAGGTTTGGCTGCCGCGTTGGGGTGGATAGGTCTGGCCCGACAAGATCAAATCACCCTGTGGGCTCTCGGTGGAGGCACCGGAAACAATGGGAGAAAGGCTGGTTTTGCAACCAAGGCGGGCTTTTCGGAGATGCAAGAGTTTCTGCGCAGCCTGAAAGGCGGTGGCCGGGCGGACTTTACAGGGCCGGCGCAGGTGCTCGGCCAGCGCGGTCCCGCCGGCGGACTCGTTGTCGTCATCAGCGATTTGCTCGATGCGGCCGATGCCGTGGACCCTTGGCGGCGATTGATGGCCCAGGGGCAGGAGGTCCGCCTGCTGCACATTCTTTGCCCGCAGGAAGTGCATCCGCAACTGAGTCAGGCGGTCCGCCTTGCAGATGTGGAAACAGGGCGGCAGATGAGCGTACTGCCGAATCGCAACACGCTGCGGCAGTATGATCAGCGCTTGCAGAATTTTCTCTTCTCCACGCGGGAGAAGTGCCGCCTGCATCGGATTCCCTATGTGCTCTTGTCCAGCGCCGATGAACTCCAGCGGGTGCTTTTCGATGTCCTCACCGGGGCGGGAATTTTGCAGCGCTGAGAATTTTTGAAAATTATTAAAATTTGTTATTGCGGCTGATAATGCGTGGTCGATAAACGCTCATAGGTGCGTAGGCAAGTGTGAATACGTTTTCCGGCGCGCAGCAGGGCACGCTGGAAAGCTATGACCTTGCCGCCAGGGGTGAATCGCCCGCCAAGACCGTAGGGATGAGAAGGTATACGTGAGTCGCCGGCGTCAACTGGAGCGTGGGCTGACTCTGACCAATGTTTTCCAGGGTTTTTACAATCGAAAGGAGGTGATACATGATGGCTGCCAAGAAATCAAAATCCAGCAAGAGTACCAAAAAATCAGCGAAAAAGAGTACCAAGAAATCCGGACGTCGCTGAGGCTCCTGCGCCGTGGCAGCGGTCGGTCCGCTGCTGCGTGGACCGCGACCACCACCCCAAGGCTGGTCTTGGGGATGGTTGGTTGCCCAACAAAACCTTGAGCGGATGTGGGTATTGGTGCCGATCATCCGCCGGAACCCGCCGGTTGCGGCGGGTTTTTCATGCGCGGCTGAGGTTTTTTTTAAGGGTTCCGGCCGTGCTTTGCGCCACCACGCCCAAGGGCACCGGTTTGGCGGCACCTGTCACCTGCGGGAGATTGGCCGGTACACCGTCCAACGCCGCAGCTCCCAGCATCGCAAAGGCCATCGCTTCCCGGGCCTTATTGACAATTCCCAACTGATCCATAGCTAGGACGTTGCCACAGCCCAGCTTGGCTAAGTCCGCGGCCAAATAACGCATGAGTTCCCGATTGTGCAGCCCGCCCCCGCCAATGATCACCTCCTCCGGTACGCGAGGCAGGAATCGCTGATAGGCGTCGGCAATGCTCCAAGCCGTGAGGGCGGTAAGCGTGGCGGCGAGATCACAGATTCTTTTTCCGTTGGACCGAACCAAAATTTTTTCAACAAAAGCTGTGCCGAAAACCTCCCGGCCGGTACTTTTGGGCGGCGGGAGTGAAAAGTATCGATGCGCCTGAAGCTGTGCGAAAAGTCTTTTGTCCACCCGGCCTTGTCCGGCGATCCGGCCGTTGGTATCGCATCGTTGGCGGCCGCCGCTGGCCATGGAAATAAGCGCGTCAATGGCCATATTGCCCGGACCGGTGTCAAAGGCCCGGATCGCCGAAAAGCCTTGGCCCGGCGGTAAGTAAGTGACATTGGCAATGCCGCCGATGTTTTGAATGGCTCTGGTTTTTGTGGCATCGCGCAAGAGAATCGCATCAGTCCACGGCACCAGCGGTGCCCCGTGGCCTCCGACAGCCATATCGGCGCTGCGGAAATTCCCGATGGTGGGGATTCCGGTGAGTGTCGCGATGACGGCCACATCTCCGAGTTGCAGCGTGGAACCGGTGGGGCGGCCGGGCCGCGGGGGCAAATGGCACACTGTTTGGCCATGCGAGGCCACAGCGCTCACGCGATGTGCGGCAACGCCGGCCTGCTGGAGCGCAGAGCAAACGGCTGCGGCGAAAGTTTTGGCGGTTAAAAAATTGAGTTCGCAGATTTCCGCCGCGGAACTTGCAGCCGGGGCCATCGCCGCCAACAGGCGGCGACGAAGTTGCGGCGGCCAGTTCGCCTGGTAGTGATGCAGCAAGTTGACCGATAAGTCAGGGGCGCGACCGCGGATTTCCACAATCGCAGCGTCAATGCTGTCCACACTGGTTCCGCTCATCAGACCGATGATGATTCTTGTTGGCATGAGAATGCTCCGTTTATGAGCCGGGGCGCACCGCAGGTGCCGCGGCCTGCCCTGCGGAGGTGGGCAGGGCTAAATCCGCCATGGTGCGGCTGGCCGTCCATTGGTCCTGGACTTCGTGCATCTGTTGAAGCACCGGCGTGGAAAGCAGGGGATGATTGGCACCGGCGGCGCGACTCGCTTCCAGTAACGTCTGGCAACGGTGGGCCACCGCGCCGAGCAATTCGCGCAAGGTAATATTTTCGGGAGCTTTGGCCAACGCATATTGGTTTTCTTCGCCATTGAGCGCATGGACCAGGCCGGCGTGCTGCAACGCCGTGAGAAACTCTCCGGCGATATGAGGCGAAAGGTGAAGATTTTTCGCGGCAAGGTCGGGAGTCACCGTTTCCCCTTTGCGGAATTGCTGCACCAGCAGCACGGCCAGTGGCAAAACCCAGTGCGAATCAATCAGAGGGGTATCAGAGCCGCCTTGATTGAGTTTGCGTCGCAGCAGAATTTTAAAATGTTGCTGGATATAGGCTACTTCCACCCCCAGCAGAAGAAATATCCAGGTGAGGTATATCCAGAACATAAACAGGGGAATCAGACCCAGGTTGCCATACCATTTGCCGTAGCCGGCGACATAGCCCACATACAGACCAAAGCCCCACTTGCCCAACTCCCATAAAAGCGTGGCGGCCAGCGATCCCCAAAACGCCGCGCGCCAGGTGACGAGGGTATTGGGAATTATTTTATAAAACAGCAGAATAATAACCCATACGCTCACGTAGCTGGCCAGGAGAGTCAGCGGCTGCAGGAATATCTGCACGGTCGAAACCGCCCCGGCCAGTAAAAGGAATTTGGCCGAAAAATAAAACGACATGGCCAGACCCAATGGCCCCAGCGTCAGCACGCACCAGTACAAGGTCAGCCGGCGAGCCCAGGGGCGCGGCGTCGTGACGCGGTAAATGTGGTTGAAGGTGGATTCAATCACCCGCATCAGACTGATCGCCGCCCAGAGAAGTACAAAAAAGCCGACCGCACCCGTGCCCGGGTTCTGCAACACCACCCGCACTTTGGAAATAATGTGATTCAGGGTTTTGATGAGCAAATGGGAATTGGGGCCGGTGGCTCCACGGTTATGTATTTGGGTCAGACCAAAACGGGCAAAAAGCGCGACTTCAGCATGTTGCACATCGGCGTTGCTAAAGGCCATGGACATGACAATCAGCCCCAGTACGATGGTGGGCAAGAGGCTGAAAAGTGTGTTGTAGGTAAGGGCTGCGGCTTGCTGAGTGGTGCGGTCTTCTCCAATGCGGTCGGAGAAAATCAAACGAATCAGGTTCAGCCGCTCCAGAAATCGGGTGCGGCGCTTGGGGGACTGTTCATTTTGGGTGGAAGTTGGCAATTCCATCGTCAGGGGGCCGGACATCAGGTATCTCCAAGTGCATTCGACGCCGGTATTGTAACACGCCGCGGCGTTCACCGCAGGCGAACCCCCGGGCTGATGGATGGGTCGTTGTTGTAGGGGGCGACGGAGCGGTCAGTCCCGATGGGCGGCTGTGGCCGCGAGGAGTTAGGAGTTGGGAGTTAGGAGTCAGGAGATCCCGATGGGCGGCTCCTGCCCCATCGAGGATTTCGGCATCCATGCCTCAACGGGGGGCGGGGGGTTAATCAAGCGAAGCTTTCGGCAACAGTCGCCGGATTTCCTTGCGAACCCGCCGCGCGATTCGCACGGCCTCGCGGGCCTCGGCGATTGAAACCGGCTCAAAATCGCCGGGGTAGCGGGCCGACACCGCGTACGAGGTTAGCGTACGCTGCTCTCTTATCGGCCAAGCGGCAAGCACTCCGGCAGGCAACAGGCCGACGAGTTTCTCGATGTCATGGACCATGGGAAAATTGGTTCCACGGGACACCAGTGCGGCTTTCAGGTATTTCTCCACACATTGCTGCGCGTGGAACGCCACGATCTCCGTCGGGCAAGCCCGCCCCAGTCGAAGGGTGTGTGCGGCGGTTGTCAGGTCGCCCTCCGCGCGATGGATCCATTCACGCAAAATGGCGGTTAGCGCCTGGTCAGCGAGCATAAAGGACCCTGCCCTCTTGCGATGCCGGTCGCTCAATTGTTCCGATCATCTTCCGGCGCCAGGCGTACTCGCCGGGGCGCACAACAATCACGTCCTTGGCCAGATCCACATCGTGCAGCGCCGCACCAATCGCCACCGCCTTGGCGCGTTTGGAACCTTTTACATCCATCACCACCAGCAGATCAACATCACTGTCGGGCGTGGCCTGGCCCCGGGCGTGCGAGCCAAACAAAATTACCTGCCGCGGGTGAAACCCCTGCACGATTCGCCGGACCATGCGGTGTATCCGGGGGTCTAAGCTGCCGGCGTATTTTTTGCGGGCGTTCATCGACCTAAAGATTCCTTATACCATTTCGAGCGCGGGTTGCCTGGCTGGCGCGGCCGCTCATAGGGCATTATAACGGGTTGGAGGTAGGGGTGCTACGGAGCGGTCAGTCCCGATGGGCGGCTGTGGCCCACGAGGAGTTAGGAGTTAGGAGTTGGGAGTTAGGGGCGGGCGCGGGCTGCGGCCCGCGAGACGGGAGTCGGGAGACGGGAGTTCACCGCAGGGGGCGCAGAGGATCGCAGAGGACGACGACTTTTTACCACGGGGGAGGAGGTCGGCGAAATTTTACGATCAGGCTTGGCCGCGGCCGGCGATTTGCAGTACAATGACGGAGATGATGTTGGCTCTGATTGAAGAACATCTGACGGATATTGCAAACCTTTGCCGCAAGCACCGGGTGCGGCGGCTGGAGCTATTTGGTTCGGCGGTTCGGGGAGGCTTTGACCCCCGCAAGAGCGACCTTGATTTTTTCGTGGAATTCACCGATTACACCGCACCGACTATTGCGGACCAGTGGTTCGGATTGCAGGAGGACTTGCAGGCGGTGTTCAGCCTGCCCGTAGAGCTTGTGAGTTTGCGCACCGTGAGCAATCCCTATTTTCTTGAAGTTGCCAACCGAGAAAAGGTGGTTCTTTTTGCGGCCTGAAACGAAGTCGCTTTTATTTGACATGCGCCAGGCTGCCGGTGCAATCGTCGCGTTCACAAAGGGCCACGCGATGGACGACTTGCGAAGCGATGATCTCCTTCGCTCCGGCGTTTATTACAAATTCGTGGTTATTGGCGAGGCGTTGGCCAAACTCAGAGCGGCGGATCCGGCCACCGCCGAGGGCCTAAGTGAGTATAACCGCATCATCGGCTTCCGTAATCAAATCATCCATGGCTACGCCGTGTTGGACCACGAGACCACATGGCGGGTCATTGAGATTAAAATTCCCATCCTGATTGGCGAGTTGGATCGGCTACTGGCTGGGTGAGCGAGGTGGAGATTCAAGCCGGGCGGCGATTGATTCGATACAATATCGGGCGACGCTGCGCGGGAAAGGAGAAAGGTGAACAGGTGAACAGTAGAGCTCAAGGAATGGGGGGAGGGCTGCGGGAGACGAATTAAACATCCCGATGGACGTCGGGATAAACTCCGGACACAAAGGAGCACGAAGTGACGACGACGATTTTTTACCACGAAGAAAACGAAGGAAACGAAGTGACGAGGACGAGGTGATCCATCCCGATAGCCAAAAATTTTGCACAAGGATACCGGGATAAACGCCGGCGCTGGGCCGGTGCTGTTCTATTAAAGGTTTTACTATGCCAAAAACGGATCAGGCAACTGCGGATAAGATTTTGCTTATCTTCAGCCAAACTTTTGTGCCCGATCCCGCCGCGGTCGGCCAGCACGTTGCCGATGTCGCCGTCGAAATGGCCCGCCGCGGCCATCGCGTGCGGGTTTATGCCGCGGCCCGCGGCTACGAAGATCCCACCCAGCGCTACCCGCGCCGGGAAAACATGGCCGGCGTCGATGTCCGCCGACTGGCCTTTACCAGCTTTGGCAAAAAAAATCTGCTGATACGCATCGTCGGTACCGCCAGCTTCCTCATCCAATGCTTTTTTATCGGCCTGTTTACCCGTCGGCTTGGCGGCATCTTTTTCAGCACCTCGCCGCCCATGATCGGCTTTGCCGCCTGCTCTCTGGGCATATTGCGTCGCGTGCCGGTGGCCTATTGGGCCATGGACCTTAACCCAGATCAACTCATCGTCATGGGCAAAATCAAGGCCCATAGCCTGCGCGCCCGTTTGCTCGAAGCGGTCAACCGGTTTATTCTCCGCCGGTCCGCGGTCATCTTCGCCCTGGACCGTTTCATGGCTGAGCGACTTAAAAAACGCGGCGATTTTGCGGCAAAGATAAAGGTTGATCCCCCCTGGCCGCACGATTCGGTTATTGAACCGCTGGAACACCGCGATAACCCGTTTCGCATCCACCATCAACTGGAGGGCAAATTTGTTATCATGTACAGCGGCAACCACAGCCCCGCCAACCCGCTTAAAACCGTGCTCGATGCCGCCGTCGAATTGCGGGAAGATGCTTCCCTGCGTTTTGTTTTCGTGGGCGGGGGTTTGGGCAAAAAGGAAGTGGCCTCTTACATTGCGCAGCACCAGCTTACCAATGTTCTTGCCCTGCCTTACCAACCCTTGGCGGAGCTTAAATATTCCCTTTCCGCCGCGGACATACATCTGGTTTCCCTCGGCGAAAACATGGTGGGCATCATCCACCCGTGCAAAATCTACGGAGCCATGGCGGTGGGGCGGCCCATTTTGTTCCTTGGCCCCCAGCCCAGTCATATCAGCGACATTTTGCAGCACGAGCAAATTGGCTGGCACATCGCCCACGGCAATGTGGCGGCGGCGGTGGAGGTTATTAAAACAATACGCAACACGCCACAGGCGGAACTGGCCCGTATGGGCCGCAAGGCCCAGCGGCTGCTCAAGGAAACGCTAAGCCAGGAAATTTTGTGCGGGCGGTTTTGCGACGAATTGGAACGCGGGTTGGCGTTGCGCGAGACTGGTTAAACATCCCGATCACAGTTTTTGCCGCTTGGTTACCGGGACAGGCGATACGAAGCGACGGCGACGCGAGCCCCACCTGCGACCAAAGGCCAGAGCCTTTTCCGCGGGGACGCCGAGCACGGGAGTCTCCATCGCCGAACTCTCGATCCGTTCCAACGCCAACATTTCAACAAAATGTTGCGGCCATTGCACGCCGGCCGCTGGTGTGGCCGTTTTTCGCGGCCTTGCAAACCCCGGATGATGTCCCCATCGCCGTCCCCCGCGATGCCGAGGTGCTCTAACCAAAAATCCTGCGCAGCAGCGACCGGCGGCCTTGTGTCGCGGGCGCGGCGGGCAGGGGCGCACTCGCGTATATTGAATTTGTCTGGGCCGGTGGGCCGTCCTGGCCGCCGACAACCATTGCCACGGCCGTTGTCGGCGTGTGGGAAAGGCTAAGCGCGCAGCCCGAGGAATGCCATTTTTCACCAACCCGAACCTCCAAGGCCACGGCTCCGTCGCTGCGGTTGGCAACCTGGATTTGCGAAAATGCCAGTTTCATGAACCGGGGTGAACATTTCTTCAGGGCCTCCTTGGCGCACCAACGGACGGCGAAATGCTGCCGCGGATCGCGCTGGCCGGCGCAATAAGCGATTTCCTCCGGGGAGAAATGTTCGCGGTAAAACTCGTGCTTCCAGTAATCGGGGGCCTCCGGCAGCGTTGCCACGTCCTCCATGTCCACGCCGCAGGTGATGGGGCCGGCGGCGAGCCGCTGAGCCGGGGTCGTCCTAACGGCTGCGGGCGTGGCTTCCGCCGCCTTTGGCCCACCATCGGGTATCGGCTCGCCAAAAACGGCCGCCCGCAGTTGGCCAACGGTCTTAACGCCTGCGGTGCTGACGGTTTTTCCCAAGCGAGACTTCACGGCGGTGGCCAGAATTGCCGCTCCCGCAGAGGTCCGGAATTTCGGCGTGTCCAGGGAAACATCGTCGGCGACTTGGGCAACGGGGATGCCGAGCAGTTCAGCCACTAACTGCGCAAACTTCTGTTCCAGGGCTTCGTTTGATTCTGTCATAAAACACCTAATGCCCCGCCACGCACACCGAACACACCAACCGGTCTTTGCCGTCGTGATGCACAGATTTTAACAGGTGCCCGCCCAGGGACGTAATTTCGGATGCCGGACGAAAGCATTCCGCGCAGCACGCCTCCTGCGGCTTCTCCGATTCTCCGCCCAATAACCGCAGGAGCACCGCATGGTGGGCCGTCAGGCGACGTTTAAGTTCGGCAAGAAACCGGCTGGCCACCAGCCCTTCGGCCAGGCGGTGGTCGAATGCCAAAACCAGCCCGTAAACGGGCTTGGCGCCGCCGGCGGCATACTCGCCGGTTACGCCCAGAATCGCGGCCTGCCCTTTATTCACGATGGGGTTGAAAAGCCAGCAGTCCTCGCTGGACAAATCCGTGATGGTGAAGGTACCGCGGCTAAGGTCGTCGACGGTCAACGTGTTGAGTAAATATTTTTCGACCAACGCCTGCTTGCGCTGGTGAATTTCTTCCAACGGGGCGGCGTCCGCCCCGTGGATGACCGGGACCTTAAGGCCGTGTTCGATGTCGAGCGCGTAACCGATGTTTATCTGGTCGTACTGCACGGAGTGGCCGGGGCGGTAGCCCGCGTTGAGCATTGGAAACGCCCGCAGGACACGCGCCGCTTCGAAGATGATTCGGCTGGACATCTGTCCGGCGAAGGCGGCGTTACGGGCACAGGCGGTGAAAACCCCTTCTGACGGAACCAACACCGAGACTTGGCTCGTTACCGCCGCGGCCCGAGCCTCGGCAAGCAGGGCAATTTCAGTTCGTTTGCTCTTCGAGAGCGGCACCTCGCGGAACGGCACGCCACCGACGGCGGGCGAAAGCTCATTGCCCGCGGCGGCGCTGGCTAAAATGCGTTCGGGCAAAACCGTCGTGGGCGTTTGGCCCAATTTTTTCAGCACGTCTCCGCTGCGGACCAAACCGTGTTTATCGAATCCGGCCGGGTCCAGCCCCTCGGCCTCGATAAGCTCCTTGGCCTTTTGGCTGAACCGCCGCGATTTCGGCGGCTCCGGCTCCGCGGTGGCTGGTGGGCTGGCCACCACGGTGGTGGCGGCTGGGGGCGCAGGGGGTGAACCGGACGAAGCCAGAGTTTTTTCGCCGGCAGCCTGTGGCAATTGTGCAGGGGCGGCCGCACCGGGGGCCGGCAGTTTGTCCGGCGAATCGGCCAGCAGGCAAAGCGCATCGCCAATGGGAATCTCCTGGCCCGGCCTCACCAGCAGGCGAATAAAGCCCGCTGCGGGGGCGGTAATCTCGAAGGTTGCCTTGCTGGTTTCGGCAATCAGCAGGACCGCTTCCTTTTGGACCGCCTCGCCGTCTTTGCAGCGGACTTCCACAATTAAAATAGTCTCGTCGTTGACGTTATTCAATGGCGCAAAGACTGGTGTAAGTTCAGACACGCTGAGCATCCCCCGCGTCGCCGTCATCGCCGACATGGCCGGCTAACTCCGCGATGCTTCGTAAAATGGAATCCACGTTGGGGAGCACGGCCTTTTCCAGCGGACCGGAGGAGGGTATTGGGTGGGCCGGGGCGGTGCGGCGGGCCGCCTTTTCAAGCCGCCCCGGTGCGATTTCCACAATACGTGCAATAAGCTCCGCACCCCAGGCGGCGAAGGCCAGGCCCTCCTCCACCACCAGCAGCCGACCCGTCCGGGCTACCGATTCCAGCGCCGGATAAGGGTTCAGGGGGTACAACTGCACGGGGCAGATAACTTCCACGGCGATTTCCATTTGGTCAAATGCCCGCAGCGCCGCCTCTTCAACCATTGGCAACGTGCCAGCGTAACATACCACCGTCACGTCGGCCCTGCCTTCAGGTCGCAACCTCACGGTCGGAAACGGCTCGTCCGAGTGCTCAAGGACGAAGCCCTCCGCCGTTTCGCCGGAAGGCCGACGGGCGTACATGAGCTTATTCTCGATTACCAGCGTCATCCGGTCAATGGTCGCGAAGAGCCGGTCGTAGATTTCGCCTGGATGGACGCGGTCGTTCAAGGCCAGCACCCGGGTCTGTGGCAGGCCAAGGAAGTGCTTTTCAAGGCTCTGGCTGTGCGTGGGGCCGTAGCCGCGGCCACCGCCCATGGGCGTACGCACAATCAGTGGCACTTGTACCTTGCCGTTGTACATGCCGGGGAATTTTGCGGCCCCGTTGGCAATTTGGTCAAACGCCAAGGTCAAAAAATCGCCGAACATGATCTCGCACACCGGCCTCATGCCGTGCAGGGCCAAGCCATTGCCAAGCCCCACGATCGCGGATTCGCTGATGGGCGTGTTGCGCACGCGGCTGGGGAATTTATCGCTGAGGCCCTTGGTTACCTTGAACGCCCCGCCGTAGGGCGAGCGGATATCTTCGCCGAGCAGCACGATTCGCGGGTCTTTTTCCATCTGCCGCTCGAAACAATCTCGGATGGCCTGGCTGAAACGGTCTTTGGAGGCAATTGTCGCCTTGTGCCAGCGTACTGGTACGCTATCGCAGCCATCCGCCACGCCGGGACGGACCACCTGGGCATCCTCCGCGGCCAGGCCGTCGGCAACGGCCCGGTTAATGCGTGCGTCGACCTCCGCCAGCAAAGGCTGCGTGGTGGCTACGTGCCGTTTTGCGAACTGCTCGAGGAGGTCCTTTTCCCAATAGGCTTGCACTTCCCGCGGATCGCGGTCGTCATCGCCCTTGGAATGGGCCATGAGCCGGTAGGTGTCCACCCGCAAGAACGCCGGTCGGCTTTCGTGGCGGACAAACTCGGCGGCGGCCGCAGCGGTTTCAAAAAGCTGCCGGGCGTGCCAACAGTCCGCCTCGAAGCAGCGGATGCCCAGGGCGGCGAAGCGCTGGGCTATATCTCCGGCAATCGTTTCGGCCTGTGCTGTGCTCTGGCAATAATGGTTGTTTTCAAGGACGATCAAGAGCGGGAGATCCCATTTGGCGGCGATGTTGGCCGCTTCGTACACGGCTCCTTCCCCTAAGGTGCCTTCACCGATGAAAGCTGCCGAAATGTTGCCCGCAGCGCGGAGTTTCTCGCCCAGTGCCAAGCCCGCCGCTACCGGGACGATGCTTCCCTGTATGCCATTGCTGAAAAACCGGCCCTCGCACAGGTGCTGGCTACCGCCCCAGCCGCCGCAAACGCCGGTTCTTTTACCCATAATTTCCGCAATCAGGCCCTCCACGCAATCCGTGTGGGCGATGAAATGCCCATGGCAGCGGTGGTTGCTGAAGACCCAGTCGCCCTGGCGCAACCCCTCGGCCACGGCTACCCCGATAAGCTCCTGGCCAATGCAGGTATGCACCGTTCCGTACAGCCTGCCTTCGGAAAAAAGCCGGAGCAGGGCTTGCTCCACCCGGCGAATGAGGAAGGCCGTGTGGATTTGCCCTTCGGTAAGTTCGCCGGACGACCTCGACGACAGACCACCCGGCCCGGCACCGTTGGGGCCGGGTGATCCGGCGGGAATCGGGGCTAAACCTTGTTTTTCGGCCATCCGCCGGACTCCTAATCGCCACAGGCCCGCCTAGGAAACACGGGCCTCGCGGCACCCACCCGCCGTATTTATCGGCGTTCGCGGCACGGTAACATTATACGGCCAGGCCCCCGGCCGGCCGACAGGCGTGGGGGACTGGGACGATTATACTGCACCCGTTGCCCGGTGCTACCTTATCCCGAGCGAGAAATGCAACGAGGGGCCGTTTTTCGCTGGTATAAAACAACCTCAAAGGTACCGCCAATTGCCGCGTTGAGTTTACCCGGCGGCGCTGCAACCAAGTGCCTGCGAGCGCGTTCCGCTCGGGGCGGAGGCGGGCGGCACTGCAGGGCACAAAAAAAGGGCCGCCCTCCCTTGGCAGCCGCCGCGATTGCGGTTATCCTCTGGTCGTCGTGGCCGTTGGCGGCGGGGCGACGAGAATAACTTCGGGTTCAGATTTGGATTTCAGGTTGAGCGAAACTCCCTTAATCGAGTCCCCCTCGGCTACCGCCGGAAGCGGCCGTCCGCGGCAGGTTTATGCCGTGCTCGGCTGCCCGCGCGGCGGCACCAGCGCGATTACCCGCGGTCTGCAATGCCTTGGCGTGAATCTTGGCGAAGAAGAAAACCTGCGTCGGCCCGGCTTCGGTAACCCCGATGGCTTCTGGGAGGACATCCGCGTTCAAGACCTTTGCGAGCGCTGCATGGCCGCCTTTGATATGGAATGGGACAGCTTGCGCCTGCTGAAGCCCTCCGACTGGGACAACACGGGCGGGAAGTTTTTCGTTGGCGAAGCCCGCGATATTGTGGCCGCCAGCGTGGCCGCCGCCGGTGGCCGCTGGGGCTGCAAAAATCCGCGCATGGCCCGCACCCTGTGGATGTGGATGGAGGCGTTCCGGCGTGCCGACTGCCAGGATTCTTATGTAATTGTCCTGCGGAACCCGCTAAGCGTCGCCGCCTCCGTCATTGCCAACAGCCCGCACCGGGCCATTGGCAATAACCCCACGCATGTTCATTTGGCTTGGCTGGTGCACATGCTGGGGTCCGTGGAACCCGTATTGCTGGGCAAGCCCGCCGTCGTTGTGGATTACGACCTGATGCTGGCCAACCCAAAAGGCCAACTTCAACGTGTGGCCGCGGCGTTAGGGCTGCCGATTATGGCGCAGAACCAATCCCAAATCGATCGTTACTGCAACGAATTCCTCAAGCCCAGTTCGCGACACGCGGTGTTCACCCAAAAAGATATCGAAGGCAACCCGCTGGTACCCTCGCTGGTGGCCCGTGCGTACCAGCTTCTGGCCGGTGCCGCCGCAGGCCAAGTTGGCCTTGAATCGGGGGAATTCAAGGCCGACTGGGGGCAAATCCAAGCCGATGCCGCCGACTGCCGGCCCCTCCTGGCGTACATCGATTGGGCCAATGCCCGGTTGGTACGGCGGCCCCCGATTTTGCGGAAAATATACCAGCGTCTGCCGGTGAGATTCAAGCGACTGCTGGTCCGGATCGCCCCGCGGTGAGGCCCGTCGTGGTCAGGCCATCAGCCGGTCTAACACTCGCTGTGCGCACACCTGCCAGGTGAACGCCTTGGCCCGTCGTCGGCCCCTCTCGGCGACCTCATCGCGGTAGGCAGTATCCGAGGCCAACCGGGTCACGGCTTCGACCGCCTCCCCAGGATCGGCCGACGGGCTGAGAACAACGCCGCCGTCACCGACCACTTCCGGCAAGGCTCCCCGCGCGGATACGACGGGCGGGGTGCCAATTGCCATCGCCTCGGCTGCGGGGATGCCGAATGTCTCATGCTGGGACGGGAATAGCAGGCACGCGGCATCCCGCAGCAAACGCGGCAGTTGGTCCAGGCCCTGGTAGCCCAACAGCCGGATACCGGGTATGGCCTTGGCGACGCGATCTACCTCGGCCTGGCCGCGGCCAGCCACCCAGATTTCGACGCCGGCCCTGCGCTCGCGCAGCAGCCTGGCGGCCGCGAGTATCACGTCCGCTCCCTTCAGCGGGCACAGGCCGCCAATGACCAGCGCGTAGGGCGTCCCGGCGTGCTCCCGCGGGGTATTGGCGAATTCGTAATAAACCGGCTCGACGCCGTTCCCGACGACAAAAATTTTTTCGGGTGGAATGCCAGTGAGCGCGGTGGTGCGTGTCTTGAGGAATTCGGAGACAACAAACACGACGTCCGCCCGGCGGCGGATTTGGGCCATGCGGTGGCTCCATTTCGCGCGGTCCCTGCGCATGCCAAGACCCCTCGACCAAGGCGCGCCCGTCTCCATCCACAGCAGGCAGTGCCCGGTTACCGCAAGGCGGGATCGCTTGGAGGGAACGGGCACTTCAGCGGGGCAATAAATCCAATCCGCACCGCCCGCCCAACGGTCCACCAGGGGGCGGCCCAGCGTGAGCCAGGCGAGGTCCAGGATTTTTTGGGAGAGCGGTATCGCCGTTAAGGGGATGCCGCGGAGCGGGTTGTCCGCTGGGAGCATTCCGCTGGACAAGTATTGTGAGCTGGTGAGGATGCGGAGGTCGACCCCCTGAGCAGCGGCGAGCAGCCGCGTCATGTTGATGACGTGCTTACCGACGCCGGTCGGGTTGTGCACCCGGTTCATTTGGATATACGCGGCTATCTTCACCGATTACCTCCACAGGCCGCCACCAATTCCAGCAGTTTGGCCGCCCGCTTTTCCCATGTATTTTCAGAAATGTAGCGCCGACGGGAAGCAACATCCACCTGGTAACCGCCGTGCTGAATTTTTTCAACCATCGCCGCCATTTCCTTGACGTCCCGGGCGACAAGCACGTGCGGCCGGTGCATGGCCGCCTCGTTTATCGCCGTGGATATTATCGGTTTATCGGTAGCCAGATAATCATACAACCGCAATGGGCACCGCCGGTTGTTGTGCTCGTTGACCGCCAAGGGGTTCAAGCAAACGTCAAAACGCCGCAAATAATCGGGCAGCGCGTCGTGCGGTTTCGGGCCAAGCCAACGGATATTGGGCAGCGCGAGCACACGCTGGATATCCGCTCGGATGGCCGGATCAGCCTCGATTATCGGGCCGACGAACACCAGTACCACGCCGACGGCGCACCTGGCCAAGTCTTCAATCAGCCGCCAGTCGTAGCTGCGGTTGATCTGGCCGATGCAGCCGACGGCAAAGCCCTTTTCCTCCGCCAGATCCGCGGGCGACTGCGGGGGCCGCTGCTGCATCCGGCCCAGAAAGCCGGCGGAGACAGCGTTTGGAAAATAGGCGATGTTTTGGAATCCATCCGCACGCAGGTCCGCGGCAATTCCCTGTGAACTGGCCAAGCCCAAGCTACAGCAGGAAAGCAACTGCGATTCCCACTGGGCAACCTGGAGGGAGTCCCAAGCATAGTAACGGAAGGCGTCGTTGATATGGTAAACCTGCGTTGCGGCCCCCGCCAATTTCTGGGCCGTACCCGCCAGTTGGGGGCAATTGTAAACGACCACCGCTCTTCCACCGCGCACGCGGCGCAGCAATCGGCGTACCTTCGCTGTGGCCATCGTCGTCGATAGCCCGTAGGCCCGGGTCCAGCCAGGAATAACAGTGTAGTGTTGCCATTGGTTGGGGCCGATCCGCTCGACGGAAAAAAGTTTGCGGGTGGCCGCCAGCGCCCGGAATCCGCCCGCACCCAAGCTATCAATCCGCAGATTGTGGACGGCCACGTCCCGCGGCATCGCGGCAAAAAGCGAGCGCACCCACGGCGCTCCGTTGTCGACAACGACCAAGGTAAGTTCTGAGGTATCCGGTGGCATCATCATCCTTCTGGGCCGCCATTGGCCAGCCAAGACCGGGCCGCGCCTTCGCTCAGCAGTATTGCACCAGCGCTGTCGCAAATTGCCCCGCGGGGTGATGCGGTGGGGCAGATCACCGTCCATAGCGTTCCCAGCGCGGGCCGTCCCCCAACCACACACGCGCCCTAGCGTTATCGGCCAGCGGGAGAGAAAATTATAACGCTATTTTCTGTTTTACGGCGACCCAGTTGGTCGATTGGACGCTTCCGGTCAGACCAATATCGGCCGGGACGAGTCCGCCGACGGACGACAGAGTGAAGAGCCGATAGCCGACACCGGCGAGAAGTTGCGCCGCGTCCGCAGGGCCGAATCCCGCCTTGGCGGCCAGCACCGGGCAGACCTCAAAATAGACCGTCGCGATGCGCCCGGCTGCCAACGACTCGCGAGCACCTTCGAACACCAGTTTTTCATACCCCTCCACGTCAACCTTCATCACGGAGATTTTTGCTAACGAATGGGATGCCATGAACGAGTCGACGGTCACTCATTTGACGGGCTTTGCGTCGAGGTCCGAGACCTCCGCGATGGGGTTGGTGGCCCGGCTGGCATCATCGGCGGCAAAACGTACCTCACCATCACGGTCGGCCACGGCCAGCCGACAACCATTTCCAACCAGGTTTCTCACCAGCGCCGCGTGCGTGGCCGGGTTCGGCTCGAACGCATGCAATCGCCGGTTGGGAAACCGTTTACACAGAGACGCAGCGACGACGCCGAGATTGGCCCCGATATCCAGTAAATCTCCGTCACCAAAGGGATAGGTCTCAGCGGACCGGCGTCCGGATTCGCTGATTGCCTCGGCACAGAAACGGTATTCCCAAAAGCCCGTGAAGCCGGGTTTTTTGGTGCCGTTTGAAAATGTCCGCACGGCATTGCCGCCATGCGCGGCCCGGTTCAACTGGTACGCCAGATATTCCCCGAGCATGGACGGCCGCCCGCAGTGGTGCACCGGTGCCCCCCAATGCGCCGCCCGGTCGCCCAGGCCAGGGCTGGCCCTATCGCGCAGGTCTGGTATAAATGCCGCATGGAAGAGCCGACCCCAAAAGCTCAAACCGCCGCCGCCAAGCCCAGCCTGGCACATCGGGCGTCGCGTGGTTTCGCCTGGATGCTGGCCCAGACGCTTGGGTCCAAGGCCGCCGGAATCGTCGGCCAGATCATCCTGGCACGTTTGCTGGTGCCGCGGGATTATGGCCTGGTGGCGATCGCCTATATGGTGGTTTCTTTGCCGGCGGTTATCCGGCAGACGGGTATCCCACAGATAATAATTCAGAAGGGCAACCGGTTTGACCGCTGGGCCAATGCCGCATTTTGGATGGAGCTGGCCTTGGGGTTTCTCACCATGCTGCTGATGCTGGTAGCCGCCCCCATCGCTGCCACTGCCTACCACGCCCCGATTTTGTGGGGCCTGGTGGCCCTCGTTTCTACCAGCGCGGTTCTCAACGCGCTCTTGAGTGTGCCGGTGGCGAAATTAACGCTCGATTTGCGGTTCCGGGAGCTGGCGGCGGTGGGCCTAGGCTACAACATCTTGGCAATGCTCATCAGCGTAGGTTGCGCCTTTGTGGGCTTGGGTGCGTACAGCTTTGTTATACCGTTGCCGATCTGCCTTTTTTTGCGGGCTTTGGTGCTCTGGAAGTTGGCGCCGGTACGCGTCCGGTGGAGCTTCCAATTTCACCGCTGGCGGGCCATGGCGGCGGACAGCGGCCGGTTGATGGTCGGCGGCCTCGCTTACCTGGTACAGATACAGGCAGATAATTTAGCCTTGAGCATCTGGCACAGCAAAGCCACGGTAGGGAACTACTTTTTCGCTAATAATCTTTCCGGCCAGATACTCCAACTCCTGGCACTCAATCTGGGCAGCGTGCTCTTCCCGGTGCTAAGCAAGTTGCAAGAGGACCTGCCGCGGCAGGTGGCGGCGTACCTGCGTGCCGCCCGGGCCCTGGCGCTGGCGGGCATACCCTTATGCGTCGCGGAGGCGGTATTGGCGAGGCCGGCGGTCATGGTTTTCTTCGGTGCAAGGTGGATAGCGGCAATTGCCATTCTGCGGGTTGCGGCGCTGGCCGCCGCAGTCAATCTAGCCGGCTCGTCAAGCGAAAATTTGTTCCAGTCGCAGGGCCGGTTCCACGCGGCCATGCTGTGGGCGACCATCTCCGCCGGCACGTTCACCGCGCTGGTTTTTCTAGGGTCAATTTTCGGCGGTCCGGTGCTGGTCGCGGCGGGCAGCTTGGCGTGTGCGGCCGTCGTCGCCCCCGCAAGAACCTGGTCAGCAATTCGCGTCGGCGGCGGGCGATTCAGGGACGTCGCGCGGGTGTTTTTGCCGCCGCTGCTTTTTTCCGGGCTGGCGCTGGCACCGGTAGGGCTGTTGGAATTATTTGTGCCGTGGTTTGACAGCCACCATGTGGCGACGCTGGCGATAGGAGCGGTCACCGCCCCGCTGATTTATCTTCCGCTGGTGTGGCATTTTTGCCCCGGAGATGTCGATGAGCTTTTAAGCCACGCGGGTCCGCTGGGTAGGCGGCTGCGGAGAAAACAGGGGTGACAGGCGCTCACGCAGAGCCGAATTTCACCACAGGGGCCACAGAGGACGGGGCTCACGCAGAGCCGCAGAGCACGCAGAGACGAACTTCACCACAGGGGCCACAGAGGACGGGGCTCACGCAGAGCCGCAGAGCACGCAGAGACATTATGGGGTGTAATTATTGGCTATCCGCTTCACGCCCTCTTTTAACGTCGGCGCGCCGAAGTTGATAAGGAGCCCTACTTGGAGGTTCATCAGCCGCAAATAGGTAAGTAATTGCTTGGGATGAACGGGAGCCAGTTGCTCCACGGATTTAAGCTCAACGATCACGCGGCTTTCCACCAACAGGTCCAGACGCAAGCCCGCCTCGAAATGCTGGCCTTCGTATTCAAAGTTGACCAATTTCTGGCGTTCCACGCGGAGGCCACGTTTTTCCAACTCGTGGGCGAGCACGGCCTCGTACACGGATTCCAACAGCCCAGGCCCCAGCGCCGTGTGAATCTTGTACGCGGAATCCACGATCTGGCCGCTGACCTGGTCCAATTTTTCCATTAAGCACCTCGACACCGCCGGGCTTACCCATAGGCTTCAGATCTGCAGAGGATTTTTTGCACTGCCCATTACCGTAGTCGTCCCTGCGCCTCCGCGGCTCTGCGTGAGCTACGGGTTACCCGCTTGCACCTTCGCTACGCGGTAACGCAGGTCTTTATCCTCCCCTGCCGGCAGTTTCTCTAGCGCTAAGGCGTACCAATGCACCGCCCGCAGTTGAATATTGGTTTTCATAATTCCGCGGTAGCCGCGGGCCAACACCCACCATTTATTGCCCAGGGCAATCTGCGCCGCGGGGGCCTGCGGATCGGCCAGATCCGTTTTGGCGGCGTTAGCCAGCCCTGGCAGGCTGGATAATTTCAGGTAGGCCAGTCCGGATTTCCATTGGCCGCCGAGAAAACATAGATATTCCCCAATGGTTTGGTTGGCGGCCGGGTCATGGGCTTTTTTTGCGATGGTCTTAAGTGCTGCCGTGTACCGGCGGTGCAACATGCGGGCTTGCCGCAACATAGAATTCCACCGGCGGGCAATGGAAAGCATTTTCGGGTCGCGGGTGCGCTTGGCCGCTTTTTTGGCTTGGGTAATGAAAAGCACGGCGGCGTGGTAATCTCCCCGGCCAATCATGGCTGAAAACGCCCGAGCGACGCCGGGAATCGCCCGGCGATAAATTTTAACGGCGTGCCGTTGCACCAGCGGCGTATAGGCTAACAGCTTGTGGGTTTTGGGGAGGTTCCACCACAAGTTGCCCAGCCGAATGCTCTCCAGAGTGGTACGGGTTGGTTTGGCGGAGAGCTGCATGATTTCAGCCGCCGTTGCGCAGCCGCTCTTTTTTGCCAAGGCGTCGCCAGTGGCGAGGGTGTTGGGTTTGGCGGAAACCAGCCAATGGTAGAGCGCCATGCGGAGCAGGGCCGGAGAGTTGTTGGGGCTGGATCTGAGCAGTTTTCGGTCGGCCACCGCCTGTCCGTGTGCCGCCTGCAGAAGCACCAGCCTTTGAGCCAGCCGCGGTATTCGCCTTAGGTAGAAGGTGTTGTTCAGGTGTCGCGCGCAGGTGAGTGCGACCGTGAGAAGGTCCCTGGCCTCCGGAAAGCGGTGGCTGGTGGCGGCCGCGTTGGCCCACCGGTAGGCTGCCCGCAACAACGAGAGCCGCTCCCAGTTGGTGACATTCGGCAGCGTCGCCCTGGCGGCGTCGGCCCGCAAGCGTGCCCGGTCCACCCGATAGCCGTGGCACAGCGCTCCGAGCGGCTCGAAGAGCACCGGCGGATCGCCGGCCCGTGCAGCAAGCTTCCAGCAAAGCGTGAGCGCGACGTAGCGGGTAACCGGGTGGTCCTTACCGCCATTGTGGTATCTCGAATAGAGGTATTCGGCAAAAGAGAGGGCGTTGTTGCTGTCCATCCGCTGATATTTTTGCAAAAAGAGTCTCGCAAAATGTTTCTCTGCCGGGGCCTGGGCGATTCCCGATGGCACGGGCAGGCGGGCATCGGCCAGTGCAGCCCGGGCCCTGTCCGTCTGCCTGGCTACTGCGGCGCAGAGCAACAGCGCAAGGAGGGCCAGGGAGACGACCCTTGCAGAAATCCCGGGCAGCCGACGCTTCGGCGCACGCATAATGGAACTCCATCAGCCAGCGGTGGATTATACCGGCACAATCCGCCGAGGCAACCGCAAGCCAGCCACGCCGTCGCGCCAAAGTTAAAATGTCCGCTATTTGGCCCAAGTTGAAATGTCCGGCCCGGCCCACCGGCCGGCCAGGAAAAAGGGCGGCCAAGGGGTCAGTGGGGGGCGCTGGACGGCCGGGGGGCGTCGCCGATGGTTTCTGTGCGAGAGTCCTTTTCGCAGGGCCGATGCCTGGGTCCGGCCACACGGGGCCCCGGCAGCATCGCCGGATCCGCGCCTTCATCGCGCCTAAGGCGGTCTTCCACACGCCTTATTCACAGGGCACGCGCCACGGATTCCGGCGGCCTGGAGGGAAATGATTCGCCGAATCTGCCCTTACGCCGCCTCTTTTACTCCGTCCACAACTTTTGATAGTATCTCGAATGTACAGGGCCGCGCCGTGGTTTGCCGATAACAAATGCCAGGCCGATTAGCCGAGGTTGGCCGGACCGACTGGGCCTCCGTCCTCGGGCTGCTTTGTCATTGGAAGGTTTATGTCCCGCAGCATTCCCATCCTTATGTACCACCACGTGGCCAGTCGGCCCGCGGGCGTGGCGAGACTGGGCGGCCTCTATGTGACCCCATGCCAGTTCACGCACCAGATGAGCAGCCTCCGGCTTGCTGGCTTCCAGGGGCTTTCGGTGTCCGCCGCGATGCCGTACCTGCGTGGCGAGCGTCGGCGGGGACGGGTTGTCGTGATTACGTTCGACGACGGTTTTGTGGACAACTTGGAAAACGGCCTGCCAATCCTGCGACGCTTCGGCTTCGGGGCGACGTGCTTCGCAGTTAGTCCCGGGGTGGGCCAGTGCCGGGAATGGTGCGATGGGCCGCTCATGGACCCGAACCAGTTGCGTGCCTGGCGGAGCGCGGGGATGGAGGTCGGCGCGCACTCGCGCACACATCCTTACCTCACAGGGTGCAGCGAGGCAGAACTCCGCTACGAGGTGGAGGGCAGCCGGGCCGACCTGGAGCAAATACTGGGAGAGCCGGTCACACAATTTGCCTATCCGTATGGAGACTGCGACGCCCGCGTCGCGGATGCCGTGCGGACCGCGGGGTACCAAGGCGCGGTAACAACGCGTTCCGCTCGCGTGCGGCCGGGTGAGGACCCTTTTCTCTTGCCGCGGGTCAACGTGAACGGTCGAAACCCCCTGCCGGTGGTTCTCTACAAGATATTCCTCAGCTCGGTAAGCGGCGTGCCCGGCCGGGGCTCTTTTCGGCCTCTGTCGCCTTCCCAATAAAGGGGCCACGTTTCGCCATTACTGGCACCTTTTTTGGGGCAAAAGCCTTTTCGATAATCCGAGCGCGATCCCCCGATGCCCCGCGCAACCAAAGACTGCGGCCACCGTCGGCCTCACCGCCGTCGTTGAACGGCACCGCCGGGATAAACGGGGCACCGGACCGGGTGACCAACCCAAAGATCGGCAGCAACGGGCCTGCCCCGGCAGGGCGAATAGCGGGGCGTCGGGGCACGGCGACAATGGCCACCGCCCGCAGGCCCCACCGGTCCGCGCGGTAGTGGTGTTGCCGCGCTCCGAGCGGCTCGAAGAGCGCTGGCGTGTCACCGGCTCGTGCAGCAAGCTTCCAGCAAAGCGTGAGCGCGACGCGACGGGTAACCGGGTGGTCCTTACCGCCACCGTAGTATCTCGAATAGGGGTATTCGGCGAGGGAGGGGGCGTTGTCGCTATCCATCCGCTGGTATTTTTGCGAAAAGAGTCTTGCGAAATGCTTTCCTGCCGGGGCCTGGGCGGCTCGCGACGGCACGGGCAGGCGGGTGTCGGCCGGCGAGGCGGGGGCAACGGCCCGCAGCCTTGCGGCCGACAAGGCCGAGGAGGCGATTGGTAAAATCTGGTTAATACGCCATTGGGCTAGCGCTCGCATGGGTTTGCATCAAATGGACGACGACAGTCCCAGCAAAGCCTGGCAACAGAGCAAGCGGCGGCCAGTGCCAGGGCGCGATTGGCCCCCGGCCAGGCCGGGGCAGCGGCCCTCATGGCGGGCCCCGCCTCAGCAGTTTATAGATGACCCTGCTGATTTCCCGGCTGTAAAAGCCAATGGAGAATTCGCGGGCGCGCTCGGCGGCGGCTTGGCCCATGGCCCGGCGTTTCTCCGCGTCGTTGGCCAATTCAAGCACGCGCTGGGCCAGAAGCTCCGGCTGGTCGTAGGGGGCAATAAACCCGTCCACACCCTCGCGTACCACAGTGCCGCTGTTGGGGGTGGTAACGATGGGCAAGCCGGTGGCCATAGCCTCCATCACGGCGCTGGGGCAGCCCTCGTTGGTGGACGGAAACAAAAGAATGTCGAACCGGGCGAGCCACGCGGCCACGCCCGACCGGGCCACCGGCCCGGCCACCTCGACGTGCTCGCGGAGCTGCGACAAGGCCCCCTCGGGCAGCCCGACGGTTCCAACCATGACGAAACGGATTTTGTCGCCCACGGCGGCACGGCAGGTTTTTGCCACCTCCAAAAACCACGGTGCCCCCTTCAAAAGCGAAACTCGCCCGCAAAAGCCAACGGTGGTTGGGCCGGGGCGGCCCTCCCTGGCCGCGGGCGGAAGCTGGCCTGTTTCAAGTGGGTACGGAATAACCGTTATTTTTTCCGCCGGTATCCCGTCCGCGGCCATCGCCTCACGCACGTAGGCGGATCCACAGGTGATGTGGTCCGCCAGCCGGAGCCGCTCGTTTTCCTCCTTGGCCCAGCCAACCGCCGCGGAACCATGCCCGTCTGCGGCCCAGCCTGGCCAACGGGCACCGTTGATTTCCCATTGGCGTGATATCTCTCCGGCTGGGGCGCAGGGCTGGTCCAAGACGACCGCTATTCCCAGATCGTGGCATTGGCGGATTGCCCTCGCCGATGCGCAGTGGCTGAAGGCAAAGAGTGCGTCCCGGCCTGGTTCCGGGCTGGCAAGAGGCCCGTGGGCGAAGATACGGCCTCGCTGGTACGCCCAGATTGGCCGCAGTAGCGGGCTGCCCCAGCCAACGGCGCGGACGAGCACCTTGGCCAGCGCCCCCGAATATTTGGCGTCGAAGACTTCGCCTTTCAGCAATTCGGGGCACTGGCGCTCGCCCATCCGGCGTGCCTCGGCCGGCGCGATGGCACCAACCGCTCCTATCGCCAGCCGGTCCAGCCCGGTATTCGAATTGTACCAGTCCGTGTAGAGGCCGGAGAAAAGTCCGGCCCGTTTCAAGGCCACGGCCAAGGCGTAGTGCAACCGGGCACCATCTTGCCAGAGGGCCACACGGGGACGCTGGATTCCGCCGGCCGCCCTGATTTCGCTCTGGTTCATCTGCGCCTCTTTCAAGCAAGTAATCGCCTTTTTTTATCGGCGTTTGGTGGCCGAATCCTGAGCCTAATTTTACCCGGTGTGGTCCCGGGTGGGGCCGCAGCCCGGCCAATTGGTTTTCAGTCCGGGCCTGGTCTGGTACGATAATGGCCAAGGGGCGGCTGTGCTTAGGGGGCTATTCCCGCCTGGCGGGTCGGCACTGAGCCTTGAGGCCAGGAACGGTTATGACCGATTTTATCAATCTGCATCAGGCCTGCATCTTCCTGGCCGTCGTTGCGCTATTTCCGTTGGCCAATTACATCCTCCGACGTGGGCAGGATCCGTTTAGCCCTTTTGTGTTTATCGGCGGCGTGGTTTTTGCGGTGTCCGACAGGAAACTGCTCACGGACCCCGCCCCCGCTCTGAACTATCTGCCGGAATGGGCCTTGACGGAATACGTCCTGATTACGGGATTTTCCCTCCTTGCCGCCTACGCCGGCTGGCATTATTGGAAGCGGCGGCACCCGATTCCGGCGATCGCCCCCCATCGGCCCTTGGACCATTACAAAACCCAGTACGACCCTAATCGCATGGTCGTGGCGGGAATAATTTACGGTCTGGTTGCGCTGGTGGTCTTTCTCGAAACCAACAACCGCTTCGCCGTGACAAGTGGCTACCTCCGCGACCTCACCTTCCTTTCGGATCCCGGTGCGGTGCTGCTGATACAGGCGTTAATTCTGGACCCTGGCTTATTCTGGCCGGCCCTTTTTGGCATCGCGGCGGCGACCTTCCGTTTCTTCTGGGGTTTTTTCAGTTACGGTAGCAGGGGTGGCACCTTCGAGGCCGTTGTGCTGGCGATGGTGCCATTTTTGCTTAGGGGACGACGCCCGCCAAAGATACCGCTGGTCGTAGTCGGGTGCGTGCTGGCCGTGGTGCTGGGCACGCTGGCCAAATCCCGCTCGATCTTGGGGAATGGGGAGGCCCCAAACCGCGTGGCGGCAATATGGGTGGCGGCCCGGGAGATGTTTCACGGCGGGACCCGGCGATACTCGCCCGCTGTCGAGTTTGTGGTGGGGGCCGGCGAGGTGTACGTGGTTGAGACCAAGGGCAACTGGGACGACGGGGGAATTATCTGGAACACCGCGGTGGTCTTTCTGCCGCACGAGTGGTTTCCGAACAAGGCGGATTATTATACTGAATGGGGCGAGGGCAAATACAACGGGTATCTGCAACAGATTCGGCGCGTCGCCGGGGTCGACGTGCCGCTGGGCTGCGCCCCGACCGGCTTTGCCAATGTGTTTGTTGAAATAGGATGGCTGTTTCCCGTTTTCTGGTTCTTGGTCGGCTACGCAACGCATTTTATTTACGGATTGGCCGTGTACGGCAAGCGGCTTGACCACCAGTGTTATCTGGTGGTGACCATGGTCGGCTTGTTGTACCTGGTAACCCAGGATCTAAATGCGTTCATTTTCAATGCCCTGTTAACATTTGTGCCTGCGGCGGTGGCGTACAACTGGTGCCGGGTTCCCGCCGGGCGGTCTGCGGGCGGGAACCCCCGCCGCGCTGGTTAACGGGATCCGCCCTCCCCGTTGAGGGCGGTGGCTGACTGTTGGAAAGGCGAAGGGCGTTTTATGGTTCAAGAAATCCGCCGGGCACCGGGCCGCTGGGGCGGGACCGATTTTCTGGACGGTTGGCGGGGTATCGCCGCCGTGATGGTGGCCGTCGGGCATGCCCGTTATTTGGTGGCGGCCAACTACCACGAGGGCCTCTCGGCCCACCCGGGCGATTACAGCGAGGTAGGCAGGCTGGCTTTCTGGCTGTTCACGCCGTTCCGGTTCGGTTATCAATGGGTGTTGTTCTTTTTCATTCTTTCCGGCTTCGTCATCCACCTGCGTTATGCGGAGAAATTGCACGGGGAATCGCTGGGGCCAAGGCTGCGGGGGAGCAGCGTCAAATTCGGGTGGAGGCAATTTGTTTGGCGGCGGTTCCGGCGGCTGTATCCGCCGCTGCTGCTGGCCATTGCCGTTACCTACCTATTGGATAAGGCCGGCACGACGCCGGGGGTTCCGGGCTATTACGGCAGCGCGGCCATGCAGGCCTCACTGGCCCATTTCAGGCCGGTACACACGCTGGGCACGCTCCTGGGAAACCTCACCTTCACCATGCGCTGCTACACGCACTGCTGGGGGTCGGACGGGCCGCTGTGGTCGTTGCACTTCGAATGGTGGTTTTACATGTTTTACCCGCTGTTCTTTTGGCTTTGCCGGAAGAAAATGGGGCTGGATTCGCTGGCGATTGCGGTGCTCTTCGCTCTCTCGTTTCTGCCGCACCCGTTCTGGGCCAGACTGCCGTTCCAGATTTTCCAGGCGATGGTGATCTGGTGGCTGGGGGCGCTGTTGGCGGAGGTTTACGTGGGGCGTATTCGGCTGGGTATGGGCTGGCTGGCACCGCTGGTTTTCCTTTTGCCGCTGATGGCGGCCATTTCCGCTCTGAATAAGCTGCGTCTTTTGCCGGGGAAGTTGCCGGGCGTGGCGGGCGGGGTGCTTTGGACGCTGGGGTTCATTGGTCTGCTGGCCGCGTGCTTTTGGTGGCAGGGAAGGGGCCGGCGACTCACGCCGCTGTTGAAACTGAAATGGGTCGGGGAGATGTCCTATACGCTGTACGTGACGCATTTCCCGATCATTTTATTTTTGGGCGGCTGGCTGTTATGGTACACGCACGGGAGGGCTCCCCCGCGCACCGAGGTTTTCGTGTTGCCGGCGGTGGCGGTTGCCTTCGGCTTTGCCTATCTGGCCCACTTTTTGGTTGAGCGCCCGTTTCTGGCCGTGGCTCGAAAGGCCCCGCTCCCGCGCCCGGTGGCTGCGGCTGTCAAGGCGGAGGCCAGTGGTGGCTAGCGGCGTGGCCCGTCCGCGGGGCTGGCCGATGTCACCCTAGCAGGGGAATTCCTATGGCCGACAGTTCTCCAATTTCGGTGGCTCCCCGCCCGGGCGATGGGCTGCCTCCAGCTCTCGTTTCGGTAATCGTTCCGGTGAAGAACGAGGCGGCCAACATCGCCCGATGCCTGGAGCACCTGGCCTGGGCGGACGAGGTGTTTGTGGTGGATTCCGGCAGTACGGATGCCACCTGCGAAATTGCCCAGCGACACGGGGCCAGGGTGGTGCAATTTAAGTGGGATGGCCAATACCCTAAAAAAAAGAACTGGGCGCTTAAAAACCTGCCCCTGGGCAACAATTGGGTTCTAATCGTGGATGCCGATGAGCTGATTGTGCCGGAACTGGCGGCGGAAATCGGCCGGGCGGTGCAAAGCCCCGGCGACAGGGTGGGATTCTACATTAACCGCAGGTTTATTTTCCTGGGCAAGTGGCTGCGCCATTGCGGGTATTACCCGAGTTGGAACCTGCGACTGATAAAGCGCGGCCACGGCGAATATGAAAAAATATCCCAGACTGGCGATACGAAAAGCGGTGACAACGAGGTGCATGAACACGTGCTTTGCGACGGGCCCACGGGCTGGCTGAAAAACGACATGATTCATGAGGCCTTCCCCACCATTGATGTGTTTATGGAAAAACACAACCGTTACAGCAACTGGGAAGGGCTGGTGCAATTTGAGGATCTGGGCGGCGGGCTGCCGGCGCGGTTTTTTGGCCACGCGCTGGAGCGGAGGCGGTTTATAAAGCGCATGGTCCGGGGATTGCCGTTTCGGCCCACGCTGCGATTTTTGTACGGCTATATTTTTCGGATGGGCTTTCTGGACGGCCGGGAGGGGTACATTTTCTGCCGATTGCTGGGTATTTATGAGTTCCTGTGCGTTGCCAAGTACAAGGAGCTTAAAATAGCGAGGCGGCGGCGGGCCTGATGGCCTACCGGTGGTGAACCGCCTCCTGATGTTGATATTGCCGTCGTCGTGCGAGGCGGTGTTTCCGCTTGCGTGATGATGGGCGAAAGGATGGTTTTGATGGCCCTGTCGAGTGAACACAAGCCTGATCGGGGCTACGCGTACGCGGACGCGAGGCCCACGTGCGCGCACCGGTACTTGGTGCCGGCGTTGCTGAATTTAATAGCCTCTGTCGGCGGGGCCGGCGGGCGAGGCCTGCGCCTTTTTGATTTGGGGTGCGGCAGCGGCGCGGTCGCTAAGGCCTTGGCGGACCGTGGCTACGATGTAACCGGCGTTGATCCGTCGGAGGACGGGATAAGGTTGGCCAACGCGGAATATCCGAGCTTGGGGCTGGGGCTTGGATCAGCGTACGACGATCTGGCTGGGAAGTTCGGCACATTTCCGGTCGTGTACAGTTTGGAGGTGGTTGAGCACGTTTATTACCCGCGCAAGTTCGCCAAATGCCTTTTCGATCTGGTTGAGCCGGGCGGGGTGGCGATTGTTTCCACCCCGTATAACGGCTATCTGAAAAACTTGGCCATTGCACTGGCGGGTGGCTTTGACCGCCACGCCACTGCGCTTTGGGACAACGGGCATATTAAGTTCTGGTCCATCCGGACGCTGCGTACCCTGCTGGAAGAGGCGGGCTTCACGCAGATCGAGTTCCGCCGGGTAGGGCGCTTTGCGCCGCTGGCCAAATCAATGATCGCGGTTGCCCACAGACGGTGAGGCAAGGCCAGCCGGCGGGGCACGGGCATCCGTGGCAGGCACAACGCACGGGGGAGGGGTTGGTTGCAGGAAGAGGAGGATTTTTACGGCGCGGCTGTGGCCGCGGGAGTTAGGACCTTGGAGCCAGGATTCAGGAGTTTTTGAACGCTGCGCGGAGGGACGAAGTGACGACGCTGGGGATCCACAGATTTCACAGATTTCACAGATTAGACGACGATGACGATTATTTACCACAAAGGACGCAAAGGAGCGCAAAGGACATAGGCGCGGGAAACGGGGACATGTTTTGATCAACGCACCATACGGGTGATGCCGTCTTTCAGGTGTAAGACATTGAAATTGAGAAGCAGGCCCACCTTGCTTCCGTGCATCTTCAAGTAGGAGAGAAGCTGGGCTTTGTGGATAGGCAGGATCGCCTCCACCGCCTTCAACTCGACAATCAGCGAATCTTCCACCAGCAGGTCGATGCGGTAACCGACATCGATGGGGCACCCGTCATAAACCACCGGTAGCGCGACTTGGGAGAGAACCTTGAGGCCGCGTTTGCGCAGCTCGTGAATCAGGCAGGCTTCGTAGGCACTTTCCAGCAGGCCCGGGCCAAGCGTCGAATGGACCACTATTGCTGCTCCGATTACCGCGCTGCTGAAATCGCTGGATGGCGCGACCATGTTTGCCCCCTTCGTGTTACTTCGTGGCCTTTGTGGTGAGTACAACGCGGCTGTGGCCGCAGGAGTTAAGAGCTTGGAGCTAGGAGGGTCCGCTGGTAGGCGGCCAGCAATTTGCCTACTTCGGTAGCCAGGCCTGCCAAAGCCTCGTCGCGCGGGTATTTCAGATCCGCGGAAAGAATAAGGTAATATCTACATTCTTCCAATGATGCCTGGGCCATGTTAAAAAACCGAGCTTTGTCTGGCGTGCCGCGGCGGTGGAAGCCTTCGGCCACGTTGGCGGGAACCGAAACCGCGGCCCGACGCATCTGGCTGACAAGGCCATAGATTTCCTCCTTAGGGAAGTTCGCGGTCAGGCGGTAAACCCCTAAAACGAAGGCGTGCGACTTTTGCCAAACAACCAGATCCTCAAACTTCGTCGCCGATTTCAACATATCGTCTCCTAACTTCTAGCTCCTAGCTCCTAGTACTACAACGCTAGTTTTCTCCGGCAGTACATCCAGCAAAACCGCAGCAAAAATGCGATAGAACGCGGCTTTCAAAGATTTAGCCGAGTGTACAAAAA
>JAJYZF010000126.1 GCA_021800165.1 Planctomycetota bacterium
GCGCGGTTAAGGCGCCAGCCATTCCACAGCGCCAACGACCAGCGGAACAACAACTATGTCAACCAGATCACCCAGCGCAGCGTGGCCGGGGGAACGGCCGTAGTATTTGAGTACGACAACAACTCCAGCCCGTTGCCGGGCAACGGGAACCTGACCTACGACGGCACCCTGAATTATCAATATGATGCACTCAATCGCCTGATCGCGGTAAATCGCGTATCCGACGGGGCAGCCATCGCTGCCTACGTCTACGATGCCGGAAACCGGCGTGTACGTAAAACCGTCACCAATGGCGGCCTGGCAGGCAATATTCCCAACGGGACAACGGACAGTTGCTGGTTCGGCTGGCAGACGATGGAGGAACGCAACCCCTCGGGCGGTACGGATACGCCGACCAAGCAATATGTATGGGGCAACTACATTGATGAATGCCTTCAGCTGAATCTGCTTGCCGTGGCCGGGCCGCAGCAACTGGCGGTGGGCGTTTACTACCCGTTGCAGGATACGCTGTACCGCACGATGGCGCTGGTGAATTCAAGCGGCACGCCGGTGGAGGCGTGCGATACCGACGCCTACGGCAACACCACCATCTTCACTGGCCCGGGGCCAGATGGCACCTGGTTTACCGATGACGATCTGCAATCCAGTTACGGTGCCAACAACATTATCTACTGCGGCTATCGGTATGATGCCGAAACAGAAAATTATTATGTGCGGAATCGGTATTATTCGCCGACGCTCGGCCGCTGGCTTACACGAGATCCGATCGGGTATCAGGGCGGGATTAAATTGTATGGGTATGTGGGGGGACGGGTGCTCAGCGCAACGGACTCGTCAGGCCACGAATGGATCAAGGTCCCGGGAATACAGCTCTGCGAAGCATATATTCCCGAAAGCCTTCTTTATTCGCTGCATTTCGCGCACGCTTGGGTGTCGATCGCCGGGGTGGGTAGTTGGGGCTTTCACCCAGGGCCCGCCGCCGCTGGTAACATTGGGGTGATTGTACCACAGCCTAGGCTGATAAAGAGGGACTGGAATTATGGTAAATTTCCAGATAAAGGCGCCCCGGGATGGCAGAATGGCTACAAGGTGTGCTACCCCCTTTCTGTACATAGTTGCCGCTGCGATCCAAATAAAGCTGCTGCGGGTGTAAGAGCCGCCTTGGCCGCGGAGAGAAAGAAGCCAGCACCTGACTACAGCGTTGAGTTTTTCGACTGCTACGATTGGGCGATTTCGACTATTGTAAAGGGCGCGATGGCCGGGTGTAAAAAGGGAAATTATTGGTACGGCCTGCCAAAGCCGGACATTAAAATAAACGGAGCCACCTATCCGGCCTGGCCGCTGCCTGTTATAGCGTGACTACGGCGTGGGCACTCCTATGCTTTGGGGCGAAAACGTTGGGAGGCCGTGCGCCCTGCCACCAAGGCCAAGGAGGGGCGGTTCACTCGGGTGCCGCCCACAGCTTAGCGCGGCCTTCGGCCGACACTGAAGGGGAGCCTCTGTGTCCATTCTAATGCTTGGTCTTCTGGAGTGCCTGTTCTTGGCAGGCCTGGTTTTGGTGATTGCGAACGCAAGGCGATTACCACCGAAACGGGCCGGCTTGGCGGCTGCACTCTTGGTGACTGCTGCGCTCATCGCGGAGGTATATGGGATCACATTAATCGTAAATAATGGGTACGCTTTGGCCGCTGCGGCAGCGGCTAAAGCGGCAAATAGGCAAACTAACACCGCGGAGAGAACGCCCCTCCAGGGTGCTGCCGGTTCTCCGGTGCAACCGAAGGCTCACGGCGACCGCGGCGATAACAGGCGGCCGCGAGGTAAGCCGAGGTAAATAGGACCGTCAATAATGAAAAGGGAAACGAAATGGTACCCCTAATCATCATCCCGGCAGTTGAGCTCATGGCAATCCTGGAACTGGCAAGGTCCGTTTCGCAAGCCCAAAATCAGCGCCCGACGCAGCTCTGGATGAGATCAATCGGCCTAGTATTTCTAATCCTTGGTTTGCCGATATATCTCGTGTTTTTCCGCCATTGATGGGCCATTTCGGTTGGCGAGACTGAAATGAGGACGCATTTGGCATGTAAACGCCCGACGGAGCATCCGGCGGGGATATCTGCGCCGTGCAGATTCTGATCTGTCGATTGGATTTTCAGGAGCGGATCGATGGACCAGCACCGCGGCAGCTTTCCCGCGTCGGGCCGGCGGGTTATGATTCTGCATAGATATTGAAATGTTGGGGCAGTTATGGTCGCGATCAATGAAATCCTGCTGCGCGAATGCACTGGTGAAGGGTGCGGTGGCGATAACGACATTTTTACGGACAGGCGCGTCCACCGCCGCAATGCCGAAAACCGAGCACCGGTAACCCGCAACCATCGCAGCGCCCCAATCCTCGGCCGGTGGCCCACACGCGACCCGATCGGGTATCAGGGCGGAATCAATCTTTATGAGTACACGGCGGGGGCCGTAACACGCGACGTAGACACCAGCGGCCTATTCGTCGAGAACTGCAAGTGCCCGGGCGGGGTGTGGCATGGTGTACGCATGGCCGGCGCGTCGGTCAAGTCGGGTTTTGGTGTCGGGTCAATCTGGCTCGACACTGGGCTGCGTTGCAAATCAAACGGAAGCACGGCAATAGTTCAGCACAACTTTAAAACGAGGGGCCTCCAGGCTGGAGTGGGTTTCACCCTCGGCATGCACATGACCGTTACTAACGCCTTTAACTCGAACGCGCTGGGGGGTGGAATCGGCAGTCGGGGATCGGTGTGGTCGGTGGGAAAGCTTGTGGCGATTTGTAGAATGAGCTTCGTAACGCCCGGGCTCGCTACCTTTCGCCTTCCTGGCCTTCAAAGGGGTATCTCAGGTAATTAGCGCGCACTGCAGAAAGCACTGTAAGGCCCCGGCGGAAAAATGGCCGCAGTATGACTCTGGTGGATGGCCAGGCCACGCCACCACGGCCTTCTGACGGGGTTTGCCGTTGTGCCCCGTGCCGGCGCCGGCATTCTCATTGAAGGAACGATGGTCTGGCGAGAACCCGAGCGGCCGCGAGTGTCGCATTCTTGGCTTACCGCGGGTTGGTCGGACGGCATGTTGCGACCGCGCCAATGGCCAATGGTAGGCTTTATGCGACCACCACAGAGGTTGGAGGTAACCGCCAAATGTTCAAAATTCCTTTCTCACGCGGTCCCCGTACCAGCCCCGTCCGTAGGCGGGCACAGGCACTGGCAAGGTTGGCGGAGCCGGGGTGCCGGAGGGCCGCCTTTTTGAGCCTGAGAATATCCCAAACCGGAACGGTTCTATGCGGGGCCGGAGCGGGGGCGGCCGCGGTAGCCCAGGTTTACTGGACGTTAGCGGGGGCGCTGACAATCAGTATTTTTGTACTCGGCTCGGAGTTGGCCTTCAGGATGTACACTTGGTTCGGATTCGAGAGGGCCCTTTACGACTACCTTGACCAATCCGCCTCCGACAAGATATCTACTGCCGTCGGGCGGATTACCCTGCCAATCCCGTCGGTTCGGCGCTGGGTATGGAGCCGGTGCACCAGCAGGACAAAATGGGCCTACGTTTGGCTGATCGCGGTGACCTATTTGGGAGGAGTTTCCGCCGTATGCGTGGCGGCATCGCTGGGGGGCGAGCTCAGTCAGTTAGCGCTCGTGGCCCTGTGGATCGGCGCCAACGCCGGTGCTGCGGCATGCTACTGGCAACATGCGATGAATGCACATGCGGTATTATCCCTTTCTGCGGAAACGCGGGATTGAGTCAGCTCGCTCACACCCGTAAAAAAGCGCCGAAACGACATTTGCGTAGCCATGCCCATATCTGCCACCAAATTTGGCGGGTTGGCACAAACCGGCCGAGGGAAGTCACCCCTGAAAGCTAAAAATCGTCGGGATGGTTTTTCTTGTATCCCCGCCGTCCACCTCCCGCGACGCAGCCCCACCCTGTGCATCTGGCTAAAAACGGCCGTGATCCGGATCGCACGAGGATGGTGGTGGCCGTTGCGCCGACACCGCAATGACTCGCTGTTTCATAATTTGCGGTGCGGCGGCCCCATCGGTATATTCCACTAAAGCAACCGCTTGCTGAGGCCGTGTTATGGTCGCGATCAATAAAATCCTGTTGCCCGAATGCACCGGTGAAGAGTGCGGTGGCGATAACGACATTTGTACGGACAGTCGCGTCCATCGCCGCAATGCCGAAAACCGAGCACCGGTAACCCGCAACCATCGCAGCGCCCCAATCCTCGGCCGCTGGCTCACCCGCGACCCGATCGGGTATCAGGGCGGAATCAATCTTTACGGCTACGTCGATTCCTCGCCGGTGGGGAATGTGGATCCGAGCGGTGCGGTGTGCTGGTCGTGCGTCGGCATCGGGCTCAGCTGGCTGGCGCTCGGCGGCTCACTTTTCACCGTTGAGGCGTCGTGCCCGGCTGCCGAGACGCCGGTTACGGCGGCGGCCTGCGTCGGCGCGATTTTGCTGGCGGTGAGCACCTTCGGCGCGCTGTTGCTCTCCCTCGGCCGGTGCATTAGCTGCCTTGAGGAGCACCCGTGCAGGAACAGGGCACGAATAGGGGCGATGAAGAAGAAGCAGCGCGAACTCGACCACGAGGTCGCCAGCCTTAAACGCAGGCTCCGCCAGGTTGAGCGCACAGTGCACCGCCTTGAGGGCCTGGTTCCCTGACCAGGGCGCGCCCGCGGCGGCGTCGCGAGCCCTGGGGCACCTGCTTTTCGGAGGACAATTATGGTCAAGGCGACGACGGCCGATCTTAGGCGCCGATTCCGGCGGCTGGGGCGACTGGCAATGCTTATGCTGTTCGTAGCCCTTGCGGACCAGGTGCTCGCAATTCTGTCGCACCACTATTCCGGCAGGGTGGACCCGAGCCTGCTGTGGGGCTCCGTGGTGGGGATCGCAGGCGCGGGTTTCGGCCTTTGCTTAGCAATGGCCTGCGGCACCGCCGCGATCGACCTCAAAAGCAGGCCCGCGGCGGGACGGCCGGGCTCCGAGGCCGGGGGAGCACCGCCCGGTGGCGCTGAGCGCCCCGGTGACCCAGCGGTAGAGGTGCGCTCGATGGAGCGGCTGAAAACGACGCTAATTTTGGTGGCGACCTTGGCGCTGGGATGCGTGGCCTGGGTGGCATCGACCGTAATTTTTAACGCCGAGCACCGAATTCCCCGTATATCATCGAGCACGGCGCAGTACGAGCGGCGTTGGGAGGTGAACACCGTCCTCGGCCCCGCCGACGCACAAAGGGTTCTCGCGGACCAGCGGGTGCTCGCGGCGCTTCGCGGTGCATCGGCGGAGAGCCTCCGCCGGCCGCGAATATGCTTTGCCAGGCTCGACATCACCTACCACCGTAGCGGGGGGCCAAAAAAGGCGGCCCTATTGATCGTGTGGGTGGGCGATCGTCCAGATGCGGACGCGGTTGTCTTCCGTGTCGGACACAAGCGGCAGATGGCCCCGATTGATGGGTGGCAGGTTAAGGCCAACCAAATACGCTCGCAGGTCGGAGTGGTATATTCCGCGGTGCTGGCCGTTCCCAGAGCCATTTTAGCATGGCTGCCCGCCGAGCATTCCGCCAGCCTTCTCCCCGTTGCCGTCGCAACATCGGTGGGGGGAAAACGGGACTCCCCTTGGTACCTGTTACCGCCGACCAGGGAGGGGGGCCCAAGCGGCGCCGCGCGATGAGGTGGCGATCCGCTGGCAGTGCGAAGCGCCCGCGCCTGGTGCCCTATCCGGCGCTATCATCGCCACGGCGCGTTATGATTCTGGCGACGATTCCATTTTGAGGCCGGGTTATGGCCGTAGCTAATGAAACATTGTTGCGGGAGTGCGAAGCTGGAGCGAGGGGCATCGCTGTGCCATGCCTCACACCAAGCCACAAAGGTCGCCAAGACGGTACGATAAAGCGGTTAGGCCCACTGCCGGATTCTTCGTGTCTTCAACGCTTCGTGTGATCAAAAAACAGCCTACATCACGCGCCAGCGTGATTCAATATCTCGCGCGGAGGCGCGGAGATCGCGAAGAGATTCCAGAGGCGGGCAAGGCGCCCGCACCCCAAAACCTCCGCGTACCTCCGTTACCTCTGCGGTAAAACCGGTTTCTCTCACTTTCCCTGCGGTCGGCGGTCGGCGGTTACCCACCACGGTGGCCACCGGCGGATTAAATCCATCGGCGAACATTTGCGGTGAGCGTGATCCACCTGCTCAACCGTCATCTGATCTGGGGGCGCCGCCTGCGGCGGCTTCGGCGGCAAAAAAAGCCCGGTTCCATCCCACGCCGCCACGTTCGTATTCCATACGCCCAAAAGCTTGTCATGCCGCTTGGGCCATGGAGGTGCCCCGCATATTCGCGGGTCGGTCAGAGAATTGATAGACTATCCATTGCAAATTGGGTTTTGAGTGTGCTGCGACGTGCCGGATATTGTTAAAAGGGGGCAGTGATGTCGGAAGATAAGAACAAATTGACGCCTTCGGGCGACGGACTCGATGATGGGCCGGCGGAGAAGGCATCTAAAGTAAAGAGAAACAACAGGGCGGCGGTGCGAAAGGCATCCGGTTTTGCGCCCCCGACAACCGATGGCGTCGGCCCCGGATCACCGGCGGCGACGACCGGTTCACGTTTGCGGGGTGCGGGCAAGGCCGCACCGGTGCATCGCTCCTTTGATCCCTTGCCGGCGCACCTGCAAGAGGCACTGAAACAGATTGCATCCGCACCCCCGCCGGTGGAGGTCAGCGGTGACGCTGCGCAGAGCCCGCTGCTCTTTGAATTGGCGTGGGAAGTCTGCTGGCAACTCGGTGGCATTTACACGGTGATCCGCTCCAAAGCGGCGACCATGGTCAATGCGTGGCAGAAGCGGTATTGCCTGATCGGCCCCTACAATGCCGACACGGCGGCTATTGAATTTGAACCCGCCGCCGCGCCACCGATTATCGCACATGCCATTGATCGGATGGCACAGGCCGGCGTCAAGGCGTATTACGGGTACTGGCTCATTGACGGTCGGCCGCAGGTGATTCTGCTGGATTTCCGCGCGGCGTTCCATCGGCTGGGGGAATTTAAGCATATGCTCTGGGCGGACCATCGGATTGAATCTCCGCCTGCCGACGGCGATGTGGATAACGTGATTGCATTCGGATTTCTGGTGGGGATGTTTTTTCAGGCGCTTTCGGGTGTCTGCGGGCCCGATCGGCCGATCATTGCGCACTTCCATGAATGGATGAGCGGCCTGGGGCTGATGCGGATTAAATATCTGCGGTTACCGGTTTCCACGGTCTTCACCACGCACGCCACACTGCTGGGGCGATACCTTTGCACGGACAACCCTGATTTTTATGCCAAAATCGCCGACATCAATCCCGATCATGCCGCCGGGCATTACAACATTTACGCCCGGTACTGCATTGAGCGCGGGGCGGCGTCGCTGGCGGATGTCTTCACCACGGTATCGGATGTCACGGCGATGGAGGCTGAGAAGCTTCTGTGCCGGCGGCCGGACGTGATCACACCGAACGGCCTGAACATCAATAAATTTTCATTTGTGCATGAATTTCAGAATCTGCATAAGCAGTATAAGGAGGCGATCCATCAATTTGTCGCCGGGCATTTTTTTCCGTCTTACACCTTTGACCTCGACCGGACCATTTATCTTTTCACGGCCGGACGCTACGAATACACCAACAAAGGGATCAATCTGTTCATTGAGTCGCTGGCACGGCTCAATCACTGGCTGCGCAGCAGCGGGGTGCGGGTGACGGTGGTGGCGTTTATCGTCACGCGGGCCAATTTCCGCAGCATGAATGTGGACGTATTGAAAAATCAGGCCCTTTTCGATGATCTCGGCGAGGCGTGCAAGCGCGTATCCGAGCATATGGGCCACCGGCTCTTTCACCATGTCAGCATGGGAAAAATTCCCAATTCCGCCGACCTGATTGATGAAGAGGATATGGTGCGGCTCAAACGCAGCATGCACGCATGGCGTAACTGGCGTCAGCCATCGATCGTCACGCATGATCTGTGGGATGACGCCAACGACCCGATTTTGCAGCAACTCCGTTATTGCAGGCTTTTCAACGGACGCGAAGACCCGGTGAAGGTGGTGTTTCACCCCGATTTTCTCTCGGCCACGTCTCCGCTGATCCGGCTGGATTACGACCAGTTTGTGCGGGGCTGCCATATGGGCGTCTTTCCAAGCTATTACGAGCCCTGGGGCTACACGCCGATGGAATGCGTTGCCAGCGGGGTGACCGCGGTGACCAGCGATCTGGCGGGTTTCGGCAGTTATGTGCTGCAGAATATCGCCGATCCGGCGGGCCAGGGGCTTTTTGTCGTCAATCGCCGAAGCAGCAGCTTTG
>JAJYZF010000045.1 GCA_021800165.1 Planctomycetota bacterium
AACCTACCAGGCTAAATACCCCAAAGCAGTAGCATGCTTAGGCAAAGATCGTGAAGCGTTATTGGCTTTTTATTATTTTCCAGCAGAGCATTGGGTGCATATCCGCACCACCAATCCGATCGAAAGTGTCTTTTCAACTGTGCGGTTACGCCACGACAAGACGCGGAACAATGCCAGTCGGAAAGCCTGTCTGGCGATGGTCTTCAAGCTATGTCAGAGTGCCCAGAGGGGCTTTCAGAGACTCAATGGCTCGGAATTAATCCCGGAGGTATTGGCCGGAATCAAATTCGAAAACGGAGTCAAACAAATTGCCGCCTGATTACCCCAATCCACAACATTTGACAGTAACTCCAACGCCAGCGCCTTACGGGTCAATTCAGGCCGCATTAAACGGTGCAACCACGTTAAGGGAGGCTTTGTATCCGGTCCGGCGGGGGCCTATTGTGCGGCTTCATTTATGATCGTCGGGCTTTGCCGCCCAACAATATCACCAACCCGCCTGCACCGAGCATGATCAAGGCGGCTGGCTCGGGTACGCTGGCTAAGAAGGTGCCGCCGGTGATGCCGTTACTGGTTTCGTCGGCAAAGTTGATAAGGGTGCCAGTGGTGCCGATGGGGACCGCTGCAGCGCCGGCAGCGGCATTACCGGAAGCATCGGTGCTTGCACCGTCGTAAAAGCTCAACAAATCGTAGGTATTTGCTGAAGTCAGGTCGCCGTAAACGCCTGCCTCCGTCACGGTGCCGTTGCCGTATGTCGCCCCTGCCGTGGAGTAAGTCGAAAAATAGCCATCAAAAGTGCCGCTGGTCGCATCGCTGTAGCTGGCGTTACCGGAATCGAGTCCCACGGATACGCCGGAACTGCTGGTGCCGGGATAGGTGGCGATAATCGTGCCAAATTGCACCGGGCCGCCGACGCCGGTGGTATCAACCGTGAGCGAAGTGGTATAGGTGTTGCCGCCCGTGATTGGCCCGCTGGTTACAAGCACCGGCACGACGTTCAAGCTCGTGTCGGGTCCATAAATAAAATAAACGTTAGACAGTGTTTGTGTCGGGGTGATGGATAGCGAAATCGTTTCAGTGGTGGCCGTAGCCAGCGATGCTGTTGCGGCCAAGGCTAGAGTTGCCGCAAGCAGGGCCGGGATGGCACGTTTGGAAATTCTCTTTGGGAACAGTTGGAATGATCGTGAATGGGACATTGTCGAATCCTTTCTATCCGATATACATCGGAAAAACATGAACCATAGCCCGCGTCATGCGAGCCGCTTGCCTGAAGCCCTCGTTTGGCACTCGCAGATTGGCTTACCCAACCTGTCGCGCTACACCAAAGGTCATTACCAACATTGGTGTAGAGGCATAATGGGCGTGCGTGATCCAAAAGTCAACCCCATCGCGGCTATAGGATGGCGACGCTCGACCGCCCCCGTTACCTTTTTTGTGGTGAGAGGTGTTGGTGCGGCTGGATTAGTTGGGTGCGTCATGTGTCTTTCCAGATTCTGCCCGCTCGATTGCGGGACTTGAATTGCATCATGGACTTGCAAAGTGGTACACTACGTCGGAGAGCCTGTTTATTGCGGATTGAGCCGGGAAATGCGGTGGATGTGAGTTGCAGAAATGTCGAAGCGTAATGCTGGGTCCACCGCGTTGAACGGGTATGCAGGAGTTTGCGAGCCGGAAGGTGTATCGCCGGTCGTCGGCACCGAAACCCATGGCGTGCATGTGGAATCAGAAAACCCGGCCGTTTCACAATTATCGCAGCAATTGGACTATCTCTGGCTTAACCTCCGCCACTACCGTCATTGCTGGGAATGGCAAATAGCTTGTCTGGCCTATCGCCTGCAAGCAAAAAAACGCCGGTTCGGTGCCGGTACACTTCCGGCGATGTTGTTGCACGTCGAATGTCTCCTGTGTGATATCCGCCTGGATGTTGCCGAAACCTCCGGTGAATGGGCTAAGATGTCGCGTGTGCTCATTGACATTCGGACCGTGCTGGCGGATTTGCGTTTCAGTCGACGGTTGCATGTGGCGCGTCGTTTACCGTTTCGACCGCGGCGATTCAATATAGATCGATTGTTGGATGAGGTTATGGCCATTCAAACATTGCTGGCCGACCTGAGCCGCAAGCATGAAGATGCCGGCGGTGTGGCGGTGGTGAACGCAGCAGCGGAAGCCTGGCCCACAAAATCAGTATATCCCGACAGCCAGATACGTGTGGATGTCATCGTACCGGTATACCGGGGCATCGAGGAAACGCTACGTTGTCTGTGGAGCGTACTGCAGGCCAGGGTGCAAACGGCCTATCAATTAATCGTGGTGGATGATTGCGGACCTGAACCACAACTCACGGCTAAGCTCGCCGAGTTGGCCCAACTCAAACGCTTGGTGCTGCTGCGGAACCCGCGCAACTGTGGCTTTGTCGAGTCTGTGAATCGTGGAATGGCAGAACATGTGAATCGCGATGTCGTGCTGCTGAATTCGGATACGCTGGTGCACGATGGTTGGTTGGATCGGTTGGCCGATGCCGGGCAGCGGCCGCGTGTGGGTACGGTGACACCGTTGGCCAATACTGCGGGAATTTTCAGCTATCCGCGTGTCAATTTGCATAATCCTCTGCCCGCCGATGCCGATTCCAATGCACTCAATACATTGGCGGCTCGCGTGAATGACGGTGCAGTTTTTACTGCCCCCACGGCCGTCGGATTTTGCATGTACATCAAGCGGGAGTGTCTGCGCGAAGTCGGACTCTTTGATGCCGCCAACTTCGGTCTGGGCTACGGTGAGGAAAATGACTTTTGTATGAGAGCCACCAAAAAAGGATGGTTACACCTTGGATGCCCGTCTACTTTTGTCTATCATGCCGCCAACGTGTCTTTTGGTCCGACCTTTCGCCATCGGGTGCGCCGGGCCTATCACACACTTAAGCGGCTGCATCCGGAATATCCCGGATTGGTCAAAAACCACTTACGCCAGGATCCCGGTAGAGAGTATCGGTGCCGGCTGGACCTTGCCCGGCAGGTGGCCGCCAATCACTTCAGGCCCGCGGTGCTCCATGTTTTATCGCAATCTTCAGGACCGCAGCGTCGACACGTGGATCTGCTCTGTGAAAGGCTTTGGCAAAGGGGGATGGCATCGTTCCTGGTGGTGCCGGATTTTGAAACCGGTGCCCGAGTGCTGTTGATCAATCCACGAATAGAGGAAACGCCCAACGCGGTCTTTGATCTGGGCCAGGAATGGGATGCCCTTGTGGCAGCCTTGCGTGCCGGTCATGTAGGTCACATACACTTTCACGAGGTTTTCTTGAAGAAGGAAAACCTGCGGTCACTGCCGCAGATTCTGAACTGTTCGTATGATCTGACCTTGGGAGAAGTGATTGACCCACGCACACAGGCCGATGTCGAGACGGATGTCGATGCGGCCGAGTTTTTTCGCGGGGCGCGTAGGCTCTTCATGTTGGCACCAGACCAGGCCGGGGAAGTCCGCCGGATAGCGCCGCAGCAGACATGTCTGGTTCGCACTTGTGGCACGGCTCCGGCTGGCGGGCCGCCACCAGCGCCGACGCTGGAGCCGGCAATCCCGCGGCGCGTACTGATTTTACAAGACGTGCAGACGGCTGGGGGCCTGAATCAAGGGGCTGCAGCGCTGCGCGCGGCTTGTAAATATGCGGCCCGTCGTCGGCTGCCACTCCGGTTTTTCATCGGCGGTGGCTCGAGCGCACAACGCTGGCCGACGGGTGAAGCATGCACAATGATGGAGCCGTGGTCACCGCGGCATTGGAATCAATACCTGGCTCTTGCCAAGCCGCATTTGGTACTGCTTATCGCCAGCGGTTTGGCCAGTGCCGATGAAATGCTCGGTTTTTGCATCAGACGCGCCTTGATGCCGGTAGCGTTTGATGACAATGTTGTGGCCAGTCGAATTCGGACGTTGCAATGGGGGAAGGTAATGCCTGGATCCTGCACGGCGGCAAGAATTAACGATACTCTGCTGGAACTGATACCGGTACCGCCAACACGTCCTGGCGATCCATCGGGTTTAATGCTGTTTGAACAATATGTGGGTACCGAGGATTATTATGACGGCCTGACTCTTCCAGGTTGAAGGTTGGGCAACGGTTGCAGCCGGCGGTACCGGTACTGTTTGGGGCCGAACTTCGGTTTAGCCGCTGGGAAGCGTGATTGGAAAGTCGCTATGCATCAACAAGACTGGATGAACCTACCGCTGGTGGCGGAGATTGACAATGCCCTCTCGAGCCTGGTGGCCCCGCGACCGTGTTCCAGACTTCTGGCCATGGTCCCGCAGACCTTTCAAACGATCAGCAAGCGGTATCACGTGGCCGGCCCGGCGGCATTGGCGTGCGTGGAGGCCGGCTTATGGCTGCTCGCTGATGATTTGGACACTTGCCATAAACTCTGCCAGGATATTGCCACGCCACTGGGGAGTGCCTGGCATGCTATCATGCACCGTCGCGAGGGCGATTTTTCTAATTCTCTTTATTGGTGGGGACGGGCCGGGAGTATTCGTTGGCTCGATCCGCGCGACGGTGCCGATATCGCAGAACGCATCGGTCCAATGGCCGGGACGGGTGAATTGTGGCGGCAGGTTTCACTGAAATTGGTAAGCCCCTATGACCCGGCGATGTTTACGCGCATCGTGGAGGCATTCACGCGTGCAAAACTGACCGAGTCTGAGAATGTGCTGGTGCGGATTGGGCGACTGGAATGGTTGGCCTTATTCGCCGCGAGTATGGCAGCTATCGGTTGAGTCGGCGCGGGGGATAATTGACGCGGGGCCGCAACGGGTTGAGAGCAGCCAATGTCGGCGGGACGGCGACGCAGCCGGCCTAAGGAGTTGGATTATTCCCGCTGCGGCGCGGTATATTGATAGAGGCATGGTGCTTAGGCAAGGCCGACGGGCCATGCCGGCAGTCCAATGATACTGGAATGATACTGGAGAATAATGGCATGAATCCTGAACTACTGGAAATTCTGGTTTGCCCGCTCACGCGAAGTCGCTTGCGGCTGGAGGGCAATTACCTGGTTGCCGATGTTGGTGGTCTAAAATACCCGATTCGCGATGAAATTCCGGTATTGCTAATTGATCAAGCGGAATTACCGGATGGAGTGAAGTCGCTGGAAGAATTCAAAGAAAAATTTAAGGATCAAATCCCAGTGTGAAGGCTGGAACTGCCCGCCTGAAAAGTATGAACCGCAAGATGTTTGGCCGTAACTTAATTGTTGGTCCTGCGGACGGAAGTTGGGCCCGGCTATAGTCGCGGTGCGATCAACGGCTCTTTTTTGGGGGGGATTGGCTCGGAAGGAGAAATGGCGTTGTTGACGATGACCAATGGTTCACGATTTTCTCCAAGGCTTGCAAAGAAAAAGCCAGGATGAGAAAATTGCTCTGGCCAGCTTTGGCAAGATGAAGTCGAAAAAAGGAAAATTTACAAATATGAATGAAATAGACGAAAAACAGTTAAATAGTGCTGCCCGCAGTGTGGCTAACGCAGTAATGATCGCACCGAATGGCGATTTAGTAATGCCAGATCCGGCCAAAAAGGCGAAATCAGGCTATAAAAGACGCAGTCGCGAAAAATCTCGCGGTTTGCGGCAAGCGATCGTGGCGGATGCCAGGGCCGGCATAGGTCGCGAGCAACTCGCGCAGAAATATGGTGTGGAATCTTCTTATGTTTACGCCGTGTGCAAAAAGGTGGGCATCGTGCTCAAAAAGGTACGCCCCATTCCTTTGGCGGAATGTCTGGCGGCTCTGCGCTCGGATATGCGATTGGCGGACATTACCGCCAAATTGCATGTCGACTACACAAAACTCAAGGCTTTAGTGGATGAATATCAGATTGATCGGCGACGGGCCCGACGACAAACCAAGTCTTGGGAGGTTATTGAACTGTTATCCAATACTACACTGACCATGGCCCAGATCGGTCAAAAGATGGGCGTTACCCGTCAAAGGGTGCACCAGATTTACCAGCGAGCCATACTCGAGGGGACCAAATTTCCTCATCGTAAAAATTATCGGACTGCGGTCAAAATATAACGGCTCCTGGACTTGGTTGAATTTCGCTGGGGCCTCTAGTTTGCTTTCTCGGTCAGGCCAATCTACGATTGTTTAGATGGAGTTTAGGCAATCTATCCCGCGTGTGCCTGCCGATATCCATTCAAGAGGTTGACTCCATGAAATGTGATCGCTGCAACAAACCAGCCACCATCCATTTGACCGAAATTCGCAACGGCAAGAGCTTGGAGTTGCATTTGTGTCAGCAGTGCGCTGCGGAAGCAGGCTATTTGCAGCAGACGCATCTTTCAATGAATGACATGCTTACCGAGTTTGTCAAGGCTAAGACCGGTATGTCGCAGCGCGATGCGCTGGTGTGCCCTGACTGCGGCATGAAATGGCAGGAATTTAAGGAAACCGGCTTGCTGGGGTGTCCGAAAGATTACGAGATATTTTCCGATCAGTTGCGCGGGGTTATTGAAAACGCGCAACGCGGCGCAACCCATCACACCGGTAAAACGCCAACCGCGACTGTCGCACCGGAAGATTCCGTGAAGCTCCGCCAGGCCGAATTAAGTCGGTTGAAAAAAGACCTCACGGACGCTCTGGAACACGAATCCTATGAAGTAGCGGCCATGTTGCGCGATCAAATTAAAGCCCTTGAGGCGGTGCCGCCAACCCATTAAGTCGGTGGGGCGGCGCCGGGGCCAGACACAACCGCCAATCGGAGAACTTGGATGAACCCGCAAATTCAAAAATTGCTTGGCAAAAGCGGTGAGTGGCTGGCGTCCACAGGGCCGCAAAACGCGGTGGTGGTCTCTTCGCGGGTGCGTCTGGCCCGCAACCTGGCGGATTTCCCTTTCATGACCAAAGCCGGTCGCACCCAACGCGCCGAATTGCATCGCTTATGCCGCGAACAGTTGTTGGGCATGTCTTCGGCCCGACCGTTTTTCTATATAGATATGGAAAAGACCGATCAAGTTGATCGGCAACTGCTGGTGGAACGGCATCTGATCAGCAAGCAACATGCTTTCGGAGACGGCAGCCGCGGCGTGGCCGTCAGCGATGATGAAGCCTTCAGCATTATGGTCAATGAGGAAGACCATATCCGACTGCAAGTGATTCGATCGGGCTTGCAGTTGCGGGAGTGTTGGCGGGAGGCCGATACGCTCGATAATGCCCTCGGACAGCACCTCCGCTACGCTTTTAGTGATCGCTTTGGCTTTTTAACGGCATGTCCCACCAACCTCGGAACGGGTATGCGTGTTTCGGTGATGTTGCATTTGCCGGCCTTGAAGCTTACCGATGAAATCGAAAAAGTTTTTGTGGCCGCCAAGGACATGCATCTGGCGGTGCGTGGACTTTTCGGTGAAGGTACCGAGGCTATCGGTGATTTTTACCAGATCAGCAACCAGACCACGCTGGGACGTTCGGAAGAAGAAATTCTGACGGAATTCGCGGATGTCATTTTGCCGCGACTCATCGCCGCGGAGCTTTCCGCGCGATCGGTGCTGGAACAGGAACGCCCGTTGATGTTGGACGACAAAATCGGCCGGGCTGTCGGACTGTTGCGTAATGCCCGTCTGCTATCCAGCGAGGAAGCACTCTTCGGTTTATCGCATCTGCGCCTGGGGGTGGCGATGGGGCGCGTAGCCAATTTGACCATGTCGACGATTAATCGTATCTTCCTGACGACCCAACCCGGGCACTTCCAGCGGACTCTGGGTCAATCTCTGGAAGGTGAAGCCCGCAAAGCCGCGCGGGCGAGCTATGTCCGGCAACTGATGACTCCTGCCGCGGGTTGAGGGCGGTTTGGTACTCGGGCGGAACTCCCTCCATGAAAGCAGTATTTTCCAACGTTGCTGCGGCACAAACGCGGGCTATGAATGGTTTCGGGGAATGGTCAAGATAAAGCAGTCCATTCCGGACTTTATACACGAGATTATCAATTCGCCGGTGACCCGGGATATCGCCGGGCGTTTGTCCGATCGCGGCCATCTGGTCGCCACCGGACAGTGGGGCTCCTGCGCTTTGGCTATGGCGGGGGCGGTTGGCTATCGGCTGCGGCGCTTGGTCTTGGTGGTCACCGCGCACCTTGATGAGGCGGATAGCGCGGTCGATCAACTCCAGTTTTTTCGGCCCCAGACCAGGACGGAGTTATTTCCGGCATGGGAAGTGCTGCCGGGTGAATCCAATCTTTCCCAGGAACTCGCCGCCCAACGCCTGGCACTTCTGGCGGATTTGGCGGCCGCGGCCGCGGGGAGCACCGCGGCGGTGCCGGATTTTATCGTCGCTCCGGTGCAGGCTCTGATGCAGCCCTGCCCCAATCGTGAGTTGCTCGCCGATTTGTTGAAAATCGTGTCCGTGCGGCAAAAGCTCAACCGTGATGATCTTGCGGCATGGATGATCGGTCATGGCTACATGCGTTTGGACGCGGTGGAGGACGCCGGCGATTTCGCCGTACGTGGTGATATTGTGGATGTCTGGCCACCCGGTGCCGCGGCACCGGTGCGCATTTCCTTTCTCGATGACCAGGTGGAGATGCTCCACCAGTTTGATCCGGAATCTCTGGGGCCGAAGGAAGAATTGCACTCCATGAAGCTCACCGCTCTGGAGGAAAAATCAGTGTGGCCTTCCGAGCAAACCACCGCTCTGCAAAGCTATTTGCCCGCAGATGCCCTGGTCTGGATCGTGGAACCCGATGAAGTACGCGAGCAGGGCAAAAGCTATTACGACCGTCTGGAAAATGCCCGGGGCATTTATCCGGTGAGTGCGGTGTTCCGCCATGCCCAGCGGTTTGCCTGGGCTGAAATTCATCAGTTTGGCCACGAAACCGACGAGGCCGTTCGTTTGCCCTGCGGATCGGTGGAGGAGTTTGATACCAACCCCGATGCGGCGCTGCAGGCACTTTCCGACCTGGCACAAAGCCATCACGTATTTGTGGTTTGCCAGAACGGATCGGAACTTAGTCGCCTGAAAGACCTGCTCGAAGTAAAGCATCCGCAATCTCTGGATAAAATATCCCTGATGATCGGCGAATTGGGCATGGGGTTTCGCTGGAAGGCGGTATCCACGGCATCGGCCGGTAAAGAAGAGGCTTCCCTATCCGCCAGGGCCGCCGCCGAGGGTGGGCCGCTTCCCCAGCCGGGCGTGGCCACCATGGTGGTGGTGGCCAACCACGAAATTTTTCACCGCCATCATCAAAAACGCCGTGAATTGGCGGCTCCGGAAACCCACTCCATTGAAAACTTTCGCAGCCTCCAGGAAGGCGATTTTGTGGTGCATGTGCAGCACGGAATCGCCCGCTACGCCGGCATGACCACGATCACCCGCAATGGCAGCGCCGAAGAATATATCACCCTGCTCTTTGCCGGCGAAAAATCCCTGCATGTGCCCGTAGCGCAGATACATCTGGTGCAGCAGTATGTCGGTATGGGTCAGGGGCGTCCGCAGTTATCCGTACTGGGTTCGGGTACGTGGGCCAGGCGGAAGGAAAAAGTGTCGGAATCGGTCGAGCAGTTGGCCGCCGACATGCTCGAAGTTCAGGCCGCCCGCGAACAATTCCCGGGCACCGCCTATCCGCCGGATACGCCGTGGATGAAGGAATTTGAAAATGCCTTTCCCTATCAACCTACGGAAGATCAGATTCGCTGTATGAGCGAAATCGGCATAGACCTGCAAAAAACCAGGCCGATGGATCGTCTCTTGTGCGGGGATGTGGGGTACGGCAAGACGGAACTGGCCATACGGTCCGCATTTAAGGTTGCGGAATTCGGTCGGCAGGTGGCCGTGCTCGCACCCACCACTATTCTGGTAGAGCAGCATGAAAAGACCTTCCGCCAGCGCATGGCCGGTTATCCGTTCGTGGTGGAAAGTGTTTCGCGGTTTAAAAATGCCGCACAGATTCGCGATATCGTGGCCCGCACCGCCAGGGGTCAGGTGGATGTGCTCATCGGAACGCATCGGTTGTTAAGCCAGGATGTGCGTTTTAAGAATCTGGGGTTGGTAGTCATTGATGAGGAACAGCGCTTCGGGGTGGATCACAAGGAACACCTCAAGCGGCTGCGCACGGAAGTGGATGTGCTTACCATGACCGCCACGCCGATCCCGCGAACCTTGCACATGAGCCTGCTGGGAATACGGGATATCTCCAATCTGGCCACGCCGCCGCGCGATCGGCGCAGTGTGGTTACGGAAGTAATCAGCTTTGATGAACCGCGCATCAAGCAGGCCATTGAACGCGAGCTGGCCAGGGATGGGCAGATTTATTTTGTTCACAATCGAATATGGAATATCCAGACGATTGCCGATCGCCTGCGGAATTTAGCGCCCGATGCCCGCATCGTCATCGGTCATGGGCAGATGCCGGACGGCGAGCTGGAAGAAGTGATGCATAAATTTTATAAGCACGAGGCGGATATTCTCGTATCCACCACCATCATTGAAAGCGGCCTCGATATTGCCAGCGCCAATACTATTTTTGTCCATGAAGCTGAAAATTTCGGATTAAGCGATTTGCACCAGTTGCGCGGACGGGTAGGGCGGTCCAGACATCGGGCCTATTGCTATCTGATTCTCAGCGCCGATCGGTTGCTTAGTGAAAAAGCTTCCCGCCGACTCAAGGCCATGGAGGAATATACCTCCTTGGGTGCGGGGTTTAAAATAGCGCTGCGCGATCTGGAAATTCGGGGAGCCGGAAATTTACTGGGAGACGAGCAGTCCGGCCATATTGCCGCGGTTGGATATGAGCTCTACTGCCAGCTTTTGGATGAAGCGGTCAAACGTCTCAAACGCCAGCCGATAAAAAAGCCGCTGGAAGTGAATCTGGAAATCGCCATCTCCGGGGCCTTGCCGCGCAGCTATATTTCCAGCGAAAAGCAGCGGATGGATTTATACCGACGTCTGGGGCGGTGCGACACCGCCGAATCACTGGAACGTTTCCGCACCGACATCACCGACGCCTTTGGACCCATTCCCCCATCGGCCGCGACGCTCTTTGATCTGGCCCAACTGCGCATTTTGGCACGCGTCTGGGGAATCAGCGGCATCGTGGCCAAGCCGCCGGATGTCATCTTCACCCTGGAAGATTTGACGATGCTTGGACCGTTGCTTAGTAACTCTCCCGGCAGCGTGCGTGCCGTGGACGAAAAAACCATTCATCTGCGCTTACCGCCAAATTTTTTTCAGGGACCTGCGCTTATGCATGTGTTGCGGGATCTTTTATCGCGGCCGCACGGTGCATCGGCCGGCTGACCCCGGCGGGCTTTCCGCCTGCCCCAAACCGGATATGATAGTCGCGGTCGGTGGTGTTGGTGGGTGGCCGGAACAACAGATGGGTATGAAAGTTTTGGTAACGGGTGCGGCGGGGCGGCTTGGCCGCTATTGCGTGGCTGACCTTATCGCCGGCGGGTTTGAAGTTGTTGCAATCGATCGCCGCAAGAATGACTCGGACAATCCTGCGGTCAACCTCGTTGATCTTCTGGATACTGCGGCCGTCGCCGACATTATGAAGGGTATTGAGGCGGTGGTACATCTGGGCAATCACCCCGGTGCGCTGGCGTATTCCAAGGACCGGATTTGTCAGGAAAACGTCACCATGAACATGAACGTGTTTCTGGCGGCCCTGAATCACGGTGCTAAAAAGATTATTTTTGCCAGTTCCATTCAAGTCATCGCCAGCGAAACCTTTGAATTCACCCCGGCCTCTCCGCCTCCCTATGTTGCCTATCTGCCGCTGGATAGCGATTCGCCGCCCCAACCTCGCAATGCCTACGCTTTAAGCAAATGGATTGGCGAAACTATGTTGCGCGATTATTTCGTGCCGGCGGGTCTCGATGCGGTGGCGTTGCGTTTTCCCACGCTGGTCGATCCCACCCGGCTGGAGCGGGTATGGCGGCATAATCTGGATATTTTAGTCCAAAAACGAGCATCGCACGCCCGAATTTCCCAGGGCTTCGGAGCGTTGATGTATGAGGATGCGGCGCGGCTTATGACCAGACTCCTGTCTGCACCCACCCCTGGGTACCGCGTCTATTTGCCCGCGGTCTGTGTTCCTCCAATCAAGGAGATATCTGAAATTATCGATACTTATTATCATGGCGTGCCGCTGCGCCGGCCACCAGCTCAAATGGGAAGTCTGATCGATATTTCCCGGATAGAAAAGGAAATCGGCTGGCGACCGTTGCACCTCATGGAACAGCCGCCCCGAGACGCGGCCCACGCGTAAAAGGAAAAGATCATGGCCACAATCCGCAATATCCGTGTTATCCAGACAGCTCCGGCCGGCGCCAACCTCACGGTTGTGTGTGTGGAAACCGATGAACCCGGCCTGTACGGATGGGGCTGTGCCACCTTTACCCAGCGCTATCTGGCGGTGGGGGCGGCCATTGAACTGCATCTGAAGCCGCTGCTGCTGGGCCGTGACGCGGCCCGCATTGAGGATTTATGGCAATTGATGATGGTCAATGGCTATTGGCGAAACGGCCCCGTATTGAACAATGCCATAGCCGGCATCGACCTTGCATTGTGGGACATCAAAGCCAAACAGGCCAACATGCCGCTCTATCAGTTGTTGGGTGGAAAGTGCCGGGAGGCGGCGGCGGTGTATCGCCATGCGGATGGCCGCGACCTGCGGGAAATAGAAGACTCCGCGCGGCAGTTCATGAGTCAGGGGGTGCGGCATCTTCGCGTGCAATACGGTGGTTATGGCGGCCGTCGTGCCGACCAGCGACCTCCGGATGGTGCCGCAACCGGCAATTACTACGATCCACGGGCCTATACCCGTAGTGCCATTACGGCCCTGGAACACATACGCTCCGCGCTTGGTGATGAACTGGAAATTCTTCATGATGTGCATGAACGGCTAAGCCCGGCCCAGGCCGTTGAATTCGCCACGGAATGTGAGCCGTTGCGCTTATTCTTTCTGGAAGATCCCTTGGCCCCGGAAGATCTGCCGTGGCTGGAGAATATCCGCAAGGTCTCCAGCACGCCGCTGGCCATGGGCGAGCTTTTCAATCACCCACGCGAATGGTTGCCGGTGATTACGCAGCGTCATATCGATTTTATGCGCATGCATATCACGCAGATGGGCGGCCTCACGCCAGCGCGAAAAGTTGTGGCCCTGGGCGAACTCCATGGTGTGCGCACTGCGTGGCATGGACCAGGTGATGTTTCACCGGTCGGCCATGCCTTGAATGTGCACCTGGATGTGGCTACGCCCAATTTTGGCATTCAGGAGTTCAGCGGGTTTAACGATGCTCTGAAAAACGTGTTTCCCGGTTGTCCGGAATTACGTCAGGGATATTTATATCCCCATGATAAGCCAGGCCTTGGTATTGATGTGGATGAGGCATTAGCGGCAAAATTCCCGTGCAGCGAGAAGGTGATTGAGTGGACCCAGACCCGGCTGCCGGATGGCACGCTGCATCGTCCGTGAGTGAAAATCGCCAAAAAAAGGATTCTTCTCCTGACTCCACCCCCACCGATGCAGCTTTATATCGGGTGCTACACCCAGCCAGAGCACGCGGCATCACCCCGCGATGACGGTGGGATCACGTCATGCCGGTTTGACCCATCCCATGGCCGGTTATCTTTTCAAGCGATCAGCCCAAAAATCCTGAATCCATCATATTTGGCGCTGGACCCAAACAATGAATTCCTTCTGGCGGTCTCGGAAAATATGGTGACCCAGGGCGCTGTGCATGTTTTTCGGCGGCACACTGACGGCGTTCTGGTGCCGGTCATGGTTCAACTTTCCGGTGGCCGATCAAGTTGCCATGTCTCTCTCACCCCTGGCGGGGTCGTGTGTGTTTGTTCCTATGGTGACCGATGCGCGGCGTTTTATTCCTACCGGCAAGGCCGGATCACCCCTTGCCAGTACCGGCATTGTTATCAGGCGCCTCAACCCGTCGGGCCGCGAAAGGTTTCCCGCCCTCATCAGGCTGTGGTCTCGCCGGATGGTCGTTGGTTGTACGTGTGTGATCTGGGTTTGGATTGTATCTGGCACCACATGATTTCCGATGGCAATGCGGGCTTGGCCACGCCCGTCGGCATCGCCGCGCCTGAAAATTACGGCCCCCGGCACATGGTCTTTCATCCGCTGCGGCCACAGGCGTACATCATTTGCGAGCGAAACGGACATCTGCTCACTTACGATTGGAATTCCGCCACCGGAATGCTTTCGCTGACCGATGATATCGCCAGCCTGCCCGCGGACTGGAAGGGCCAACCGGCCGCCGCCGCCATACGCATCCATCCATCCCAGGCCACACTATACGTGTCCAATCGCAATCACAATTCACTGGCGGTTTTTGCTCTCGGTGCCGCCGGCCGTGCCAGGTGGGTCGGCTGTTTTTCATCTGGTGGAAAAACGCCGCGGGATTTCGCCATCGACCCATCCGGCCGGTGGTTATTATGCGCCAATCAGCACTCGAACCATATTGCGATTCATCAACTCGATCCGGTCACCGGCCTGCCTGCCAACCAGCCGCCGGAGTTTTTCTCCACCGCCTCTCCGACCTGCATACTCTTTGCGATGTAATGCCCGGTCTCTTACGCCGACGCGGCATTTTTCAGCGGTTCCTCATCGGCCGGAGCTTTCACGCTGGCGATGTAGGTATAGATGACCGGTATCACATAAAGCGAGAAGATACAGCCGATGGAAAGACCGGCGGCGATCATCAAGCCCATGTCAAACCGGCTGACCGCTCCGGCCCCGGTGGCCACGAGCAGCGGCACCACGCCAAAAACCATGGCCCCGGTGGTCATCAAGATCGGCCTGAGCCGCACACTGGAGGCCCGGATGACCGCTTCCGGTACGCTCAAGCCTTCGTGTTCCTGAAGTTTATTGGCGAATTCCACAATCAAGATGCCCTGCTTGGTAATCAGGCCAATCAAGGTGATTAAACCCACTTCGGTGTAAATGTTAATGGTCGCTACGCCCAGAAACATGAACAGGGCCGCGCCAAAGATCGACATGGGAACCGTGAACATGACGATGATCGGGTCCCGGAAACTCTCAAACTGGGCCGCCATCAGCAGAAAAATAAGCAGCACCGCCAGAATAAAGGTGATGTAAATGGCGTTGCCCTGTTCCATAAATTGCCGTGACTGCGACGCATAGTGGTCCGCATACCCGGTTGGAAACAACTTTTTGCTGGTTTGCTGTAGGAATTTCAGAGCCGTGCCCAGAGTGGTACCTGGCATGGGCACCGCCGAAATAGTGACGGAATTTTGCTGCTGAAACTGCGGTAAAAATTCCGGCTCCACGATATGGTTGATCGTTACCACCGTCGAAAGCGGCACCATCTGGCCGCCGGCGGTGCTGATATAGATGCGTTTAAGCATGGCCGCGGTGGCCCGCAGGTGATCCTGCAATTGGGGAATGACTTTATAGGTGCGGCCCTGCAAGTCAAAACGGTTGATGTAATTGCCGCCCAGCAGTGGCTGAAGATCCGCGGCCAGATTGCTGTTGTTTAAGCCCAACGCCGCCACGAGATTGTGGTTGACCTTAAGTCGGATTTGCGGGCTGTCATAACGCAGATCTTTTTGCAGGAACAGAAACTTTCCACTTTTCATGCCGGCGGCTATGAGTTGATTGGCTGCGGTATCCAAAGCCTGATAGCCCTTGGTGGACGTTAGCACAAACTGTACCGGCAATCCGAACGGTTCTCCGGGAATGGCCGGCAGTGAAAATGATACCACCTGCAGCCCGGCAATTTTGGACAGCTTTTCCTGAAACGGGCGGGCCAACTGCATTTGCGTCACCGTGCGCTGGTTCCAGGGTTTTAACAACATGCCGCCAACCAGACCATTGGACCCCGGTGTCAACGGCGAAAATCCGTTGATTTGAAACACCTTTTCCGTTTGTGGGAAACTATCGCAAATCTTGCGTATTTGCGTAGCGTATGCCGTCATATAATGCAGCGTGGCCGTGGGCGGACCAATGCCCGTAAAAAAGAGTATGCCCTGATCTTCCGTGGGGGCAAGTTCGCTTTTGGTTTGGAGCAGCATAAACGGGATACTCACAAAGAGCACCAACGCCATAATCAGCACCACCCAGCGCACCGTCAGAACCGCTTGGAGTGAACGTTCGTAGCCGCGGCGTAATTTCATAAAAAGATTGTCAAGAAAGTGTATCAAGCCGCGCTCTGGGGTGGGGCGCAAAATTTTACTGCTGAGCATGGGCGAAAGCGTCAACGCCACCACCATGGACACCAGCACGGTAAACACCAGCGTAAAGGCGAATTCGGTAAACAAACTGCCGGTCAGCCCGCCCATAAAGCCAATGGGGGCAAACACCGCCGCCAGCGAGGTGGACATCACGATAATCGGGCTGGCCAGTTCACGGGCACCGACCATGGCCGCTTTTATTGGTGGCAGCCCTTCATCGATGTGGCGATGAATATTTTCCACCATGATAATCGCGTCATCCACCACCAAACCGATGGCCAGGATGACGGCCAGTAACGTCAACAGGTTGACGGTAAAGCCGGCGGCGATCATAAAGATCCCCGCGCCAATAATGGAAAGCGGAATGGCCACCGCCGGTATCAGCAAGGCCCGAAACGAACCGAGAAATAAAAATATCACCAGCACCACAATGCCCAGGGTAATAAGCAGCGTATGCTCCACTTCCGAAACCGCGGCTTTAATGTATACCGTCGCATCATAGGGAACAGCCACGTGCAGACCTGGCGGCAGATTCGCCTTAATTTGCGCCACCGCCACATGCACTTCGTGACCGAGAGTAAGGCTGTTGGCGCTGGGCGATGGGAATACGCCGATGAATGTGGCGGGAATGCCATTCATGAACACACTTTGGTTGTAATTCTGTGCTCCCATTTGCACATCCGCCACGTCTTTCAGGCGGATAGGCGTGGAATTCACATATTTGACCACCAGATTTTTGAACTCCGAAAGCTTGCTGATGGAGGTGTTGGCGGTAATCACTTGGGCAATGTTGGGGCCGCGAATACGTCCGATGGCCGAAACAAAATTATTATTCGCCAGCGCCGCCGATACCTCCGCGGGGGTTAAGCCCAGGGCTGCAAGTTTGGCCGGCTTAAGCCATACCCGCACAGCAAAACTGTTGCCGCTGGAACCTGTGCCCGCCGGCAGAATCTGGGCCTGGCTTACCCCGGGTAGCGATTGAATTTTGGGCTGCACCACGCGCAGCAGATAATCATTGATCTGCTGCTGGTCCATGGTCTTGCTGTAAAATGACAAGTACATAAGCGCCCGGGCATCGCCGACTTCTTCGTTGATAACGGGTGTCTGGCTGGCGGGAGGCAATTGGCTCGCCACCTGCTGCACCTTCGCCAAAATCTGCGAGACGGCCGCATTCGGGTCCGAATTCATCACCATATTGCAGGTGATGGTGGAAGTGCTTTCCGCACTGGTGGCGGTCATATAATCTATATTCGGAGCCTGGGCAATGGCCTGCTCCAGGCGCGAGGTGATATACGATTGCACCTGGGCCGGGTCCGCTCCGGGATAAGAGGTGCTCACCGTGACAATGGTGCTGACAATGGTCGGATATTCCTGCGTGGTCATGCTAAGCCAGGCCCGCAGACCCAGCACCAGAATCACCAGACTAAGCGAGCTGGCCAATACCCAGCGTTTAATGAATATATCGGTAAACTTCATGGCGGGAAAAACCTTCCGTTATGGCTTTATTTTATTATTCACAACCACCACATCACCAGGTCTTAATTTCACCTGGCCCTGAGTCACCACCACTTCCCCGGCTTTCAGCCCGGCAAGAATGGTCACATCGTTGCCTTCACGCGGCCCGGTTTTAACCGCAACGGAACGCACCAGCAGCACGGGCTTGCCGGCTTTTTTCGCCTTGACCACCACATACACGTAATCACCAAAGGTGTTGTAGGTAATGGCGTCGGCATTCACCACCAGCACTTGGTGGGTAACTCCGGTCAATAGAGTCACCTCGCCAAATAGGCCGGGCCGCAGCAGCAGGCGTTTGTTGGGCATCGCCGCCTGCACGGAGAGGTTTCTGGTGGCGGTTTCCACCTGCGAAGAAAGGGCGGTTACTTTACCCGTAAACACCTGGCCCGGATACGCATCCACCGTGAGTTTCACGGTTTGCCCAAGCTTCACTTGCGCCAGGTCATTTTGGGCGATGGTGAAATCCAGGTAAATCGGTCGCCAGGTGTTGAGTACCACAATCGGCGTACCCGGCGAAACGTATTGGCCCAGGCTGATCGCGCGAATCCCCAAATGCCCCGTAAAAGGGGCGGTTATCGCCAGTTTGGCCAGCGTGGCCCGATCTCCCGCTACCGCCGCCTTCCCTTGCAGCAACGCCGCATGGTAGGTGTCCAATGTCTCCTGGCTGGCGGCTCGATGCGCAATAAGCTTCTGCGTGCGTGCTACATTGATTTGGGCCAAGGCCTCGGCGGCTAAATCCGCGTGCAGTTGGGCAAGCTGCGTGCTGTTATCAATTTGGGCCAGCTTCTGACCCGCCAAAACACGATCACCCGAGTGAAAATAAATGCCCGTCACATTGCCGGAAATCTGGGCGGTTAGGTCCACACTTTGCACCGCGCTCAGGCTGCCTATGACATGAATCGACTGGTTTACCACCGCCTCCCGCAGAGTGCCTGTGGACACGGTAACGGGGGGGATGGGGGCGTGGCTGATGGCATAGGCGATCTTGGCATTGATAAATGCCTTGAAGGCGAAAAGACCCCCAATAAGAGCTAAAAACACGATCAAAATGAAAACAGCGATTACGACACGACTGGTTCGACTCATGGGTGTAAAGTCCTCCCGGAGGCTGGCTTGCTATTGGACATCTGCTGGTGCGGCTGCGTGGTGGAATGTGGGGAGGCGGTCGGGCCGTATTGGCTCGGCCACCAGCCGCCACCCAAAGCCACAAACAAAGCCACGGTGTCTACGTAGCGCTGGGCCTCGGCGGAAACCAGCGCTAATCGTGAGGTATCATATTGGGTTTGACTCGTCAGCAACGTGATATAGTCAATGGCCCCATCTTTGTATTGGTCGCCGGCCAATTCGTAAGATTGACGGGCCGCGTGATAGGCAGCCTGATCATACGCCAGCGTCTGGGCATCGTGTTGCACCGCGCGCAGGGCATCAGCCACCTGTTGAAACGCGTTTAACACCGTCTGTTGGTATGCCCCGATCTGGGCTTTCAGGGCGTCCTGCGCTGCCCGTTTGTTCGCCCGTAGCGTGCCGCCGTCAAAGAGGGTAACCGTGGCGTTGGCCGCCAGGGTCCAGATGAGACTGGAGGCATCAAAGAAATTCGCCATGCGCCCGTTTTCAAACCCCAGATCACCGGTAATTTGCACCAGCGGATACATCTTGGCCACCGCTTCGCCGACTTGTGCGTTCAGGGCCACCAATTGATCTTCGGCAGAGCGTATATCCGGTCGTTGCCGGACCAGACTCGATGGCAGGCTCACGGGCAGCGTCTGCGGCAATTTCAGGGTTCTTAAATTGAGCTCCGGTAACTTGGCCTGCGATGGAATTCTTCCCAGCAGGGTGGCCAAAGCGTGGCGTTCCAACGCCAATGATTGTCGCAGCACCGGCATTTGCGCCTGCGTGCTGGCCAGCGTACTTTCCTGATTCACCAGATCCAGATACGTCACTGCGCCGAGTTTGTATTGAGATTTGATAATGTTAAGAATGTGCTCTTGGCTGTTGATAAGGGCTTGCCGCACCCGCACTTGCTCATTAAGCGAGGCCAGCTCGATCGCCGCGGCAACCGTATTGCCCTCAAGCGTGAGATACGCTTCCTGAACGTTATTGCGTTGAATTTGTTCTTGGGCTTTGGCCACCTTGGAAACCAGGCTGTTTAATCCAAAAAAGTCCGGGGTGTAGCTCACTTGTACTTGGCCGGTGTAAAGCGAAAAGGTGCGCGTGGGTCCGCCGAACGCGGCCCCGCTTTGGCGTTGTCTTTCCGGGTTAAAATCCAGGCCAATCTGCGGCCAAAACACGCCTTGCACCGAGAGCAGATTTTCATGGGCTTCAGCCAACGTGGCCTGGGCGGTTTGCAGCGTGGGGCTTTGCTTGACCGCCAGCAGCACCAGGCGATTGATTTTTTTTGATCCAAACAGGTGCCACCAGTCCGCCATCGCCGCTTGGCCATAGACAAACTGTTGCACTTTTCCCGCTTCACCCACCTTGCCCACGCCGACCGTTTTCAAGACGTGCGTACCCGCGGTATAGGTGTCGGTTTTAGGCGGCTTGGGTACATGCAGCGGTGGCTCAAACGAACAGCCCGCCATCAGAACCGCACCCATCGCCGCAGCCAGAGTGACGCGGCCAAGTTGACGTGGTTTTATAATCATGCAACCTGTTCATTAGGCTCTTAAGCTTGGCGGTGTCCGTGCAGCGCATCGCCCATTCACGGCAGCCGAGTTTGGCCGGGCGGCCGAGCAAGCCGCATTGCTGGGTAGTATAGGCATAAACCTTTAGGCTGTCAAAATCGGAACTTTCGGGATTTGGCCGCTGCTACGCACGCACCAGCCCAGGGATTGTTTCTCATTTAATCTGTGAAAATCCGTTAATCTGTGGATCCCCTCGTCGTCCTCCTTCGCGTTCCTCTGCGTCCCCTGCGGTGAACATCCCCCGTGCGGCCGCAGCCGCCGTCACTCCCGTCTCCCGACTCCCGACCCCCGTCTCGCGCAGCGCCCCCCGTCCTTCGCGTTCCTCTGCGTCCCCTGCGGTGAACATCCCCCGTGCGGCCGCAGCCGCCGTCACTCCCGTCTCCCGACTCCCGACCCCCGTCTCGCGCAGCGTCCCCCCCGTTCTTCGCGCCTTCGTCACTTCGTGTTTAACCCGTCGTCTCGCCCCGCCGCCCAATCCGCGAAGAATTCCTGCGCCGGCCAGCCTGCTGGCCGTTGCTCTATCATTCGCGTCTGAAAAGCATATCCGCCGCTTCCCCTCTCCCGAGCCATCGGGACAGGAGCCGCGCATCGGGATTGATCGCTGAAAGCTGACCGCTGATAGCTCCCCAGCTTCCCCTGCGGTAAAAACTCGTCCTCGCCGCAGAATTATCAATCGTTGTCGAGACGTTCGGCGGGTGTAGCCGGTCGCCGTTTACGTGGCAGCAGCACCAAACCGACCAGCGCAACGCCGAACAAGGCCAGGGTGCTGGCTTCGGGTGTCTCCAGGGCCGTACCTGCGGAGGTCAAGTTCCAACCCACCACGTCCAGTGCGATCATCTCATTGCGTCCCAGGTTTGGCCCTACGACGCCGGGATCGCCAAAGGCGTCCTGTACCTGCGGCGGATTATTGGGTTGCGCCTCCGCCGGGGTAACTCCGTTGCCCCAGTCACTGTAATCTGAGCCGTTCCCGTATTGGTTGAAATGAACCAAATCCGTCGCACCGCCGTTGATAGAAAAATAGGGGGCGATGGTGGTACTGGTGCTGTAGCTCCGTACGCCATCCGCGCTGTAACGGAACAAATCCAGCGGGCCGACGGCACCGGTGGTGAGATTACCGCTACCCAACTCAGACCCAGTTCCGCCAATGCCAAGAACTTCGTCTATTTCATGGGCCGCTACGGCTTGGGCGTCGTATAAGCTGGCATTTTGGCTTGAGCTATTGCTGGGATTCATCATCAGGCCCAAGTTAAGGGAAATCGTGCTGTCGGGGCTGCCTGTGGGAGGATTGGCCACGTACCCCAGCGCCCGAAGGAGCGGCAGCGTGGTCTCGACATTACCGCTGGTATTTCCTGGAACCGGATCGCTTGAGGGCAAAGAGGCGATGGCCGTGTTGTCGTAGCTTGAGCGAGTCTGGTTGTTCTCCAGGTTTGAAAGGTACTGGGAGTAGCTGATCGTGCCCAGGTACGTACTGCTTTGCCCAAGGCCGCTGCTCATATCCGAAAAAGTGATGTTCACGGTAACCGGATTGGCAATGTAACTTTCAATCGAAGAAATCGCCGCGTTAACTTGCCCTTCGTAGTAGGTCGCGTTGGCGGCACCAGTGAAGCTGCTGTCGAACGTCGGCGTAATCGTTAAATTCGCCCGCACCGCCCCAGCCATTCCCAGCGACACCAGGAATCCCGGCACCGCTAAGCACAGCCCGCGCCGCATTGCCAAACCCGAAACACCGCCTCTATTAGATACTTTGCCAGCCATAACCAGCCTCCAATAACCACAACCCATACCCTTCCGGAGCCACACCATGGCCCCAAAACTAAAAGGGTGCGCCGATTGGTTGAAGGCCATAATAGACGATCGTTATCACAAAGGCAAGAAAAATAAAAAATTTTTCGTCAATAATAATTTTGAGAAATGATTTGACTGAGCCAAAAGGCCAAACCTTCGGTAAAATCCTGCCATATCCACCGCAGGACTGGGGCCGAGGAGGTTTTTGGCCGCTGCTGCGCACGCACCAGCCCAGGGATTGTTTCTCATTTAATCTGTGAAATCTGTGCAATCTGTGGACCACCTGGTCCCCCGTCCTTCGCGTTCCTCTGCGTCCGAAGTTTATCCCGATGTCTGTCGGGACGGTGAACATCCCCCGTGCGGCCGCAGCCGGCGTCACTCCCGTCTCCCGACTCCCGACCCCCGTCTCCCGACTCCCGTCTCGCGCAGCGCCCCCCCCGTTCTTCGCGTTCCTCTGCGTCCCCTGCGGTGAACATCCACCGTGCGGCCGCAGCCGCCGTTAACTCCTAGCTCCCAAATCCTAACTCCTGCGGCCACAGCCGCCGTGCTCCCGTCTCGCCCCGCCGCCCAATCCCTGAAGAATTTCTACGCCGGCCAGCCTGCTGGCCGTTGCTCTATCATTCGCGTCTGAAAAGGGTATCCGCCGCAAGCTCAAACATTGGATGCGCCATTTTTCTGGCATAATATGAAAAATGGCGTAAATTCGACATAATAAAGTACACAGGCAGGCAAGCCTGTGGCGTTTTGGCAAGTTCCGCCAAGTCGCCGGCACCGGCGATTGCTTGCCCCGGACAGTCGCAGAGCTCAGTTGGAAGGAAACCATAATGCAGCACAATGAGGCAATCCATCGACAACGTCTCTTCACAGCCAGTTGCATGGCCCTGGTGGTCACGGCCATGAGCTTTGCGGTGCGCGGCGATATTATGCCCGCGCTGACCAGGCAGTTTCATCTGACCCATGAACAGATGGGCTTGATTGCAGGTCCGGCATTTTATGGTTTTACGCTGGCGATGATCTTCGGTGGTCCGCTATGCGATGTGCTGGGTATGGGCACGTTGCTGGTCATAGCGCTGGTCGGCCATGCGGCTGGCATATTGATCACGATTTTTGCCACGGGATTTAAAAGCCTCTATGCCGGCACGTTGCTCATTGGTATTGCCAACGGCATGGTGGAGGCCTTCGCCAATCCTCTCATCGCCACCATGTATCCGGAAAAGAAAATCAAGATGCTAAGCCACTTTCATGCCTGGTTTCCAGGCGGCATCGTCATCGGCGGCTTGGCGGCTTTTGCGCTGGGGGAAATGCACATAGGGTGGCAGTGGAAAATGGCGGCAATGTTCGTGCCGCTGATTCTTTATGGAATCATGTTTGCGGGTCAAAGGTTTCCCCGCACCGAGCGCGTAGCCCGTGGAGTCAGCACTGCGGAAATGTTTGCCGCAACGCTGCGGCCATTTTTCATTTTCATGGCCTGCTGCATGTTGTTGACGGCGGCGACGGAATTGAGCACCAACCAGTGGATCAGCAGTTTGCTGGGGCGCACGGCCATGGTGCATGGCATATTGGTCTTGTGTTGGATTAACGGTTTGATGGCCATTGGCCGGCAGTTTGCGGGGCCGGTGGTTCGCCGCCTCTCGCCATTTGGCTTGCTGACGACCTCGGCGGCCCTGGCGTTTGTGGGACTGCTGGCTTTGAGCTACTCGCACAATGGCTGGGAGGCATTTGGGGCGGCGGCGGTGTTTGCGGCCGGGGTCTGCTTTTTCTGGCCGACGATGTTGGGAATTACCTCAGAATGTGTTCCAAGATCCGGAGCGCTGGGGTTGGCGATTATGGGTGGGGTGGGGATGTTTTCAGTGTCGATTGTACTGCCTCTGATGGGGCGGGTGTTTGATACCAGCGGACCGGCCGTGGCGCTGCGGAGTATAGCCGTGCTGCCGCTGATATTGGTGCTGGTCTTTGGCACCGTATACCTGCTCTTGAAGCGGCGGGGGGGCTATCACAAGGAGGATCTGGCGGTGGAGGAAGGATTAGGTGCGGCTGCACCGGTCGAATAGCCAGATGCTCAGCCGGAGCAATGCACAGGCGGATATTTTTGCAGCCGCCATGGATGACGCAGCCTTTGGCAGTGTTAAAGGTACCCGACCCCTTTTCCTTCCAATCTGTTAGCTTGGGCCGTGGACTAACTGGACCGTAGGCGTCTCGCCTGCTGGCTGTGTCGGCAGGATGCCGGCAAAGGGCCATGGTTGCCCGGAAGAATAAACACTCGGATTGAAACACCCCTGAGTGCGTCCGGCAGCGCGGACGACGGCCTTCCGATCGACCAGGTTCGATTCAAATAAGTCGCCACACACCAGGACGAACTGGCATTCGTTTTCCTTGGCGATCTGGCCCATGGAGCCAATCGCATCAAACCCTGATCGATTGTAGCGTTCTTGCGCACCGTCTGAAAAAAAGTGGCGGGCCATCCCCAGTTGCCGGTCGCTGGTATGCAGGAATCGAATCATTGCGGTCTTTCCGAATCACCGTTTGTCGCCGGTTCCGCCACGATAGGTGTAAGTCGCGGCTAATCCCTGAAGCGTCTTGTTATCCAAAATAACGTCGTGCGGAATAAGCAGATACCGCCAGGGTTTGCCGCCGTTTCTGCCTTCATGCTCTGTTGCGTATTGGCACCATTGTGTCGCCGCGGCGGCCTTGGTGTTTACCTCGGCGGAGTCTATTTCATTGGCAGCTTTGGGTTCGCAGATAAATTTTGCCGTGCGGGTCTCGACCACGAAATCCGGTTCGTAGGACGCCTCGCCGGGCAGGTGAATCTGAAAGTTACCCGGGTTGGGTTTGAACCATTTTTGTACTTCATCGTCATTTTCCAGCACGACAGAAAATCTTCGCTCGGTATCGCTGTCGAACTTCTGGGCCGGATACAAACACTTCGCAAACCCGCCGAATAACATGCCGCGAATCATAATCCGCTGTTCCACGGGATCACGGAAATTCCGTGCCGTTTCCCCTGCCGCCACGGTGCCGCTGCCGGGCCGGAGCGTGGTATACCCGGCGGCGGTATGTACATCAAAGCCCGCATGATTCTGATAGAAGTGCTTCTGCATTTGCTTGTGGATCAACTCCACGAGCATCCGGCGATGGTATTGCAGGACATTTTTAACGGCGTCATCGTCTTTCAGGTAATCTTTAAGATGTTCCACCATCTGGCCGGAGAGCTTGTAAAGCAAGGTGCTGTGCTGGTCGTAGCATATATCGTTGTAATCAATGAGACCAAAAACCAGATAATCCTCCAGTCGCTGCTCCTCCACGGTTCCATCCCCGCTGACCAGCCTATGCTGCGTGCTGTCGCGCAGGTGCTGAATCAGAATATCTTTGGCAACTGGTTGCAGATGCACACCCGAGGCATCAAGGTCAAAATCCCGATACCCGGCGGTAACGTCACCCCTGGGCAGCAGGGTAATGCGGGGAATCTTGATTGACATCTCCTGACACAGCGCCACCGTTTTTTCAACGATATGTCCCATATCCATCGGCTCAAGGGATCCAATGAAATCGCCCTGTGCCGGTGTCATGGCGACGGCCACTTTGCGCGCAATATCAGCCCGAACCTCGGCGTTGTTTAAATCCGGCGGGTGCCCCTGCCGCTCCAGTCTGCCGATAATTTCCAACACCACCTGACCGGCCCGCTGTTGCTGGGGCGTTTCAAATAAATTGTCCATCGGCCTGACCGCAAGTCCCGCCGGTGCGGGTGCCCCGGTGATGGCCATTTCCAGAATGGACGGTATGACTACCGCGATCTGCCGTTCGGCGGGGATGTCTATTCCAATGACCACACCCGCCCGGATAATGGAATTGCCGCGCCTGGCCTCATCGACAATCTCCTGGAACTTATCATGCGAAACGATAGTCAGGCGATCAACATCCGCAACTCCGGTGCGTTTGCCATAAGGCAAACGCAATCCGCGCCCGATCGATTGCTCCACCAGGGTTTTGGAATTCGCCGCCCGCAGGGGCACAATGGTATACAGGTTGGTGACATCCCAGCCCTCTTTGAGCATGTTGACATGGATAACAATTTCCGTGGGATTGTCTCTATTCTCCACGGTCAACAACTGCTGGACAGTTTCGTCCTTTTCTTCGCCCCGCAAATTGGAATGGACGGTAATCGCCTTGCCTTTATACCGGCCCTGGAAAAAGTCATCCCCTTCCATGGTCTGCAATATCGTGTTGGCATGCGCGGTGTCCGCGGCCACCACCAGCATGAAGGGCTTGACGATTTCCCGGCCATTTTCCCGGGCGTAAATTTCCAGCCGGGTTTTTACGTTCTCGTGGACATGAATACCATCCTCCAGTTTCAACCGCTCCAGCGATCCGGAATTGTAATTAGCCGCGTCAAAATTTTCCCGCGTGGCCACAGCGGGTTCTTTGACCAAGCCGTCTTCCATGGCTTTGAACAATGGATAACTGTAAATCACGTTCTTAAATGGCTCGGGGGTATTTCCTTTTTCAATTTGCGGTGTTGCGGTCAGTTCCAATCCCAAAATGGGTTTAAGCTCATTGATTGCCTTGACGCCGGCACTGGCCCGGTACCGATGGCTTTCATCCATCAGCAGTACCAGATCATCAAGTTTGGAAAGGTATTCAAAATAGCTTTCACCGATGTATTCGCTCAAACGCTTGATCCGCGGTGCCTTATCGCCGCGCACTTCGCTGTTGATTTTTGAAATGTTAAAGATATTGATGTGGACGTGGCTGGTGTCGAATAGATCGTCACGCCGCACGCCCCGGCCGGATTCGTAATTGTCGCCGGTGATAATCTCCGGCGGATTGAGGGCGAATTCCGCAATGCCCTGAAAAACGTATTTTGGGGTATTCGGCGTAAAATCGGCTATCAGCTTGTTGTAGATCGTCAGGTTGGGGGCCAGAACAAAATAATGCCGGATATTTTCCACCCGGTACAGGTAACTGATAAACGCCCCCATAAGTCGCGTTTTGCCCACACCGGTGGCCAGGGCAAAGCACAGAGATGGAAAATCGCGTTCAAAATCCGTCACCAATGGAAATTCGGCTTTGATAGTCTCCAGTGCCCCCGCCGGATCAGCACCTTTTTCCAGTGAAATAATGTCACAGACGCGGGCCAGAATTTCCAGCGAATCCCGCTGCGGTTGCCGCAAGCTCAGGCGATTGGCAATGGCGTTGATGTGTGGATTCACTGGTCATCCTCTTTTTTTCGTCGGGCCTTATTTTCGATTCGTTTTATCTCCTTTTCAAAATCCCCTTCAAAATCACGGTCCTGCTGGATGCGGAAGGTCTCATACTGTTTTTCCGCCAGTTTCTTTGCAACCTCTGCCGACACTTTTCCGGCATTGGTAAGCACTTCGTATTCGTTGAATCGCAGGAACGCGTCGAGCCGCTGCACCCAGTCTGCCATCTTCATTGGAATCTGGCGTGCCGCCTGATTCTCGGCGTAGTCGAGGTACATCCCGACGATCCGCTCAAGTTCGTTAATCTCGCGCTCTATGAGGTAGTTTTTCGCCACTGTAACATCACTTTTTAGAACCTTACCATGCGGGGCATTTTTCCAGGCCGTCAATCCCATGGAGGGCTTTGCAGCGTCGGCGCGTTTGGCAATGATCTCCGCGGCAGTTTTTCCGGTTACGGCCCAATGCAGCTTGTTTTGAACTGTTTGGAAGAATGTCCGAGTGATCTCGGCGTTGCGGTCGTAATCAATGCTGCACTGTTCGTAAATGTCAGTGATCTTCAGGTAGAAGCGGCGCTCGCTGGCGCGTATCTCGCGGATACGTTCCAGCAATTCATCAAAATAGTCCTTGCCAAAGCGCTTGTTGAGTTTCAGCCGCTCGTCATCGAGGACAAATCCCTTGACAATGAACTCACGCAATGTTTGCGTGGCCCAGATGCGAAACTGCGTGGCTTGGGCACTATTTACGCGGTAGCCAACGGATATGGTGGCGTCGAGGTTGTAAAAATCGATTTCGCGGGCAACTTCGCGTTTGCCCTCGCGTTGAACTCTCCGGAATTTCCGGATAGTTGACGATTCCAGCAATTCGCCTGATTTATAAATATTTTGCAGGTGTTCGTTCACCGTGCGTACGTCCACGTCGAAAAGCTCGGAGAGTTGCTTCTGGCTAAGCCAGAAGGTGTCGGCTTGGTAGATGACCTCAACTCTTACCGCGCCGTCCGAGGTGCGGTAGAGGATGATTTGGCCGTCACTGGGCTTTTGCGGTTCGGTCATGGATCGGCCCTCTGGTTCACGCGGAGGCGCGGAGACGCGGAGGAGGGCGGCTGATAATTGTTTGCGACGCGATGCAGGCCATCCTTTACCAGCGATTCGCCAAAGTTAATTAACAGGCCCACCGGAAGATGCAGCAGCCGAAGATAGGTCAACAATTGCTTTGAATGTACCAAGGCCACTTTTTCAACCGATTTTAACTCTACAACCACGCAACCTTCGACCAATAGATCGACGCGAAATCCTTCCTCAAATTTCATCCCCTCATACACAAACATGACCGGCTTCTGCCGCTCCACCGCCAGCCCCCGGCGTTCAAGTGCTCGCGCCAGTACCGCCTCGTATACCGATTCCAGTAATCCCGGTCCTAATCTAATGTGGATCTTCACTGCGGCATCCACAATCTGCTCTGTGATTGAATCTATATCTTTATCACCCGTCATGTCGTCCCTTTTCATATTCCCTTCAGGCGGTTGTCGAAGAAGTCCTCACGCGGAGGCGCGGAGGCCGCAGAGGTCGGGGTTTGTTTTCCATCACTCTCCGCGTTCTCCGCACCTCTGCGTGACACATCTGTCTCCGTCATATCAAAAAGCGAACCTCCGTCTGCCGCCTGCTTGCGGCGCTGGGCTTTGGTTCGTGGTCTCTCCGCGTCCTCCGCGCCTCCGCGTGAAGCACCGCTTTTTCCCTCCACCACCGGCAGATTCTGAATCTCCAGGCTGTAATCGTCATGGCCCCATTCGCATTTGGCCAATACGGCCTTCGGGATTTTTTTAACGGTCAAATTCGGAAATTCACCGGCCTTGACACCGCGAAACGCGCCACAGCAGACCAGCAGGGTCCGGTTCGGCCCGACATCTTCGGATAATTTGGCCAATTGCTCATAAGAAAGCGTTTGCGTGGTCACGTAGATAAAATCATTTTCCGTGGAATGGCCCTGCTGCCAATAATCGCTGGTGCTGGGGGCGTAAATAAAACCTTCCAGCTTGCACATCGCCTCCGCGAGCATGGCGGAATTAAATTCCCTGCTGATAACCAGATTGCCAAACTGGTCATTTTCCAACAACGACGGTCCCACGCGATAATAGCGGAAGCCACCGCCGCCCTGCCAGCCGACCGATTCGGTAATGCCGCCGGGATCGGTGCCTTCAATAACTTTCTTCAGCCGTGGAATAATGTGGGTGTGGCAATGCTCCCCGAGTTCCACCATGATCCACTTGCGGCCCATTTTGTGCGAGACCGCACCAGTGGTGCCGGAGCCGGCGAAGGAATCGAGAACCCAGTCGCCGGGGTTGGTGGCGATTGTCAAAATGCGCTCGACCAAGCGCTCGGGTTTTGGGGTGCTAAATATCTCATCGTTGTTAAACGCGGCCACCTCGCGCTTGGCATCTTGGTTGTCACCGACGTCCGTGCGTGACCATATTGTCATGCACACGATTCCCTCCTGTACTTCCGACAGAAAGCGCTTTAGCCGCGGGACATTGCTGCCCTCCCGACCGAACCAGATGCGATTTTCCGCGAGCAGCTCCGCGTACCGCGCGGCAGATGCGCCCCAGCACCGGCCCTTCGCCGGCCGCAGCTTTCTTCCGGATGGCGTGGTGATCTCGTAGATGTTGGCAGACTCGCCGGTACGAGCGTACTGGGCACCCCGCTGGCCGCCCGTAAGGCTTATCGTGAAATCCCCGCTCGTCCACGATCCCCGGGGATCACCATCGGGGTTCGAATAGCGGGCGTCGGCCCCCTCGGTTCTCCGCAGGAGGTTAGGAGCCCAGCCGGATTTATCCCTTGCGAAGACGAGGACGTGGTCGTGGCTATCGGAGAGGCCGACCGCGTTGGCCTGTGGCGAAAATTTCTTCTGCCAGATAACATTGGCCACGAAATTTTCCCGGCCGAATATCTCATCACACGCGACCTTGAGGTAATGCGATTCGCCGTCATCGATGCTAATCCAAATCGACCCATCCGGCGAAAGCAACCGCCGCAGCAACTCCAGCCTGTCCCGCATCAGCGAGAGCCAAAGCGAATGTTCAATGCCGTCATCGTAATGCGTAAATGCCGAGCCTGTGTTGTATGGCGGATCGATATAAATGCACTTGATTTTGCCGGTAAATTCCTGCTCGAGCGCCTTGAGCGCCAGCAAGTTGTCGCCAAAAATCAGGCGGTTGTCGAAGATATCATTTTCGGAAACTCGGTGCGCCGCATGATATGAACGCGCCGGGTCTTCAATGAGAATTCGCGGCTCGAGCTTTGGCCGGATGTCCTTTCCGATCCAGGTAAGTTCAAGTTTCGGTTTTCCGTTAGCCATTTTGCTTTCACAGTCCTTTATTTCCCCACGCCAAGTACCCTGGATTGCCTTCGCAATGTTTCCACCGCCATCCCAACGGCGTTCGGGTCCGCTTCCTTGTCACCCCATTCAGTCCAGAAGTTCCTAGTGGCGCTGATCGGGGTAATTGAAGGAACCCTTAGTTTAATTCGGGCTGGCAGGAGAATTGCATCGCCCAAGAGGACTGCCTCGCCGGTGTCGAGAAGCGGCAGACCATCCAAAACTCCGGCGAGGGAATCGGGCATTAGCCGCCTGACAACGTTTTGATCTTGGTCATTTGTCAATCGAAGGATGAGAAAGTTATTGCATTGGCTCAGAATAGTTCGACTCACATCCGAGGGCCTCTGACTCACGACCAAAAGGGCGACGCCATATTTGCGCCCTTCCTTTGCAATTCTCTCAAACGCGTAGAGCGCTTGGCGCTCAACAGCATCGGCATTGTCCGTAGTTGGTAGATATAGGTGGGCTTCATCGCACACAAAAACGAACGGAGTGCGTTTTTCGGCTTGCATCCAGAATTGGACGTCGTAAAGCAACCGTGCGAATACACCAGTCACCACCGGCAGCACGTCGGACGGGACTTCGGAGAAGTCAACGACCTTAATGCCCGGTTTGCCATGGCCTGGTGCCAGTAGTTTTCCGACTTGTTTTGCCAGCCAATCGTACTGCAACGCGGCACCGGGCGGTTTGAACATAAAGCCGTATCGCCGATCTTCAGCCTTCGCTTCGAGGCGGGAGATTAGCCGAGTAAGGCGGCCCTCCCATTCGCCCTTTACCGCCCCACCCTTGACGCCCACTCCTTTCGATGTGTCATCCTCTTTGAGAAGACCAATCAGCGCCGAGAGTTCGTAGGGGATTGGAGAGTCGACTGTAAATGTCGCTTTGACGTCCTGTTTCCTTTCAGCATCCAGCTTTGCGGACTTTAGCGCCCGAGTATGTAGCGTAAACCGTGATGCCTGATTTGGTGCGTTTTGATCACTTCGGTCGAGGATCATTGAAAGCATCTCTTCACGGTTCAATAGCCAGTATGGAAGAAATAGAGCCTGCTCTGATGGGTTCTCTAAATCACCGGGCCCAGCGATCTTGAACCCACTCGCGATAGCTGGCTTGGGGTTTTTACAGTCAGCGAGATCTGGTCTCGCCAATGAGGCGTACTCTCCGTGCATGTCAAACACGACGATATTCGCGTGTCTGCGAGCGTGGGATCTCTCAAGTATTAGTGACACCGCATAGCTTTTTCCGGAACCAGTGCTCCCCAATATCGCCGCGTGACGCTGGAAAAATCGGTCGCCATTTGCAATGGCCGTGGCGCTAGCGTCGATGGCAAAGTTCCCAAGTTCGAGTCGTTGGTCTTCAGCGAGATCCTTGCCAAGCAGATTCATGAAATGCTGAAGATTTCCGCCCTCGATAAGAAAGCATTCTCGATCTATTTGTGGAAAAGAATCGGCGCCGCGCTTAAATCGATTACGGGCGGAACCATCTACCGTTCGGTATGTTCCGAGGAGGACGACCCTTATTGCATCATCAGGCACGATTTCCACGGCAAGTGCAGTCGGTGACATTGGATCGGGCTGGGCAGTCTGCTCTCGCAATTGCCGGGTTACCCGCTCGGTCATTCCGATCAAGAATTCATGGGCGGTGTGGCCCTGAATTGCACAAAGGCTTCCTACCGCAGCTTGCGGTAGTAGCCCAGGGTTCTCCACTGCTACGAGAACCCGGCTTGTGTCCACCGCAGCTACCTTTCCAAGCTTACTGGAGGGACCAAACGCAATAGCTACTGAAGTCGTCATTTTAGCACCTCATCGACGAGTATACCGATATCCCAAAGATTATGCCCCGCATGCTGGATTTCTGTCCCTTTGGCCAGAACGGTGACGCCCTCAGCCGGGCCCATGCAGGCCAAGCAGACGCAATTAGTACTACAACGCCACAAAAGCTCAAGAAAATATAGTTGGCTGGCCGATGAAGCCTTTCAGGATCCGTATTTCTGAAAGGAGTCCTGGCATGGAAGCTGAAGCGATTCTGAGAATTCGACCGGCGTTGACGCACTATCTGCACCAGTACGACGATTGTTTCGGTCGCTGCACGGCGCGGCGGCATATCAACACCTACGTGGAGGGTCAATTGGGGCCCTTGCCGCGTAAGAGCCTTGAGCCCATAGCGGACGCCGCCG
>JAJYZF010000002.1 GCA_021800165.1 Planctomycetota bacterium
TACCACCGCCATCTCGCTGCCCGCGGCGGAGGTATCCCGCCAAATCACCCCCGCCAAGGCCGGCCCACCGGTGGCCCCCACCGTTCCAATATCCGCCGTCAGAGAGCCGGCACCCGTCCAATTCTCCACCACCATGCCGGCCTGATCCGCCGTGCCGCCATTTACACCGCCCAGGCCCGTGCCCGCGGCGGTTATCTGATACTGGTTGCTGCCGGCCGAATAGGTCACCGATCCGCCGATGGCCGGGTTGCCGATATCCACGAGCGAAAATGGAGCGGGCACCGCGCTTAACATGATTCGCGGCTCCAGAGGCTCGAAGTGCCTCCGGGGCTTGCGGCCATGGCTTTCCAACGAACGCATTACCGGGCCGACCGCCGCGTGGCAGCCCAGCGCTGCGGCACGCATGGCCCCCGCAAACCGCCGCCGCAAAACCGTAGCCCCAGCACCCGTCGAATTCACCTGACCCATGGTACACCGCCTTTCGAAAAGGCCCGAAGCCGCTTCGGGACTCTCTCGCTCCGCGGTATCTGGCCGTTCAGGCGACAGGGGTAAAACGGAAATGGGTAGCCAGCCGCCGGGCCATATCTTCAACTGAAAAAAAACTCTACCGCGCCGCAAAACCGATTGCAAGTGAAAAAATAAAAAAATCGGCGGCGGCAAAAAAGTTTAGCGCGGCTTTAATATGAAAAGCTCGCCTGAAGGCCGGGGGCGGGGTGGGGCGAGGCCGGGTTTACGCCGATGAGCGGTGTTGGGGGATTCCAAGGCACCGCTGCGTGCGGAAGTCCCGATTCATCGGGACGCCGCGGCCAAATAATGGCCGGGCTGGGTGGTTGTGAGGAGCGGCCAGTCCCGATACGCTGGTCCTCCAGCATCGGGATTTCGGCATCCATGCCTTCCCGATGCTTGGCTCCTGCGACATCGGGATTTCGGCATCCATGCCGCGACGGGGGAGCGCGGCGGCTGTGGCCGCAGGAGTTAGGATTTGTGAGCGTGACGACGATTTTTTACCACTAAGGAAACTAAGGAAACGAAGGGACGCGGTGATCCATCCCGATGGACGTCGGGATAAACGCCTTGCACAGATTACACAGATTAAACGACGACGATTTTTTACCGCAAGGGGCGCGAAGGACGGGCGCGGGATACTGCGAAACGGTCGGCGGTCAGTACCGATGGGCGGTTCCTGCCCTGATGCCGCGAGAGATGCGAAGCGGCGGATAATTTCATCGGGCCATCTTGGCACCACGGGTTGCGTCTGGGGTGTTGATCTATGGTGTTGGCTGATGGGGCGGATGAACGTAAAATGATTCCGTCGGTTCTGTTGGCGTGCCGGACGGGGATTTACGCATCGCAGGCGTGGGCCTTTTCCCGCGTTGAGCCGATGCCAGAGCCGATTGTGTCAGGTGATGAAAGGTTATGATGATAAGGGACCGGACAAAAAGAACTTCACACTTTCCGTTTGGCCCTTTGGTCCGCTGGCTTCGTTGGCCGCTCCTTACAGCCCCAGAGGCAGGGTGTGCGCGTCTGTCGCGTCCGGCCAGCAACCAAAACTCCTGCGCTGTAAAATACGAATGTATTTTTTCGCGGTCCCTAAGCAGCGTTCGCCGAGGCCACCGCTTTTTTATTCTCACCTTGGTACTGTTGGTGGTGCCGGTTGGCTGTTCACAGCAGCCAACCATAGTCCGTAAGTCGCCGACACCAGCACCGTTTATGACTTTGGGGCGGCAATTGGCCATTATCAACTCTCGTGCCGCGGCATTGGCCACCTTACGCGCCAGCGGTTCCATCACCTTGACTTACCGGGGGGCGAAAGGCCAGCGGCATCAATTTCAGGCCAATGGTACGCTGCTGGTTGATCAGGCCGCAGCGCTAAAAGATCCGGAGCATGAGACGTTGCCGGATATGCTATTGATTGGTACGTATCTGGGACAGAATGCCTTTGAACTGGGTATGAACCGGGCGCATTACTGGATGGTCAATCATCAAAGCAAACAGGCTTGGGTCGGGCGGTCTTCGCGTGCGGGAAGGGGCGGTGAGTTGTCGGAGAACATGCCTATTGAGCCGCAGCGTGTTCTGCAGATGCTGGCGATCACGGGCTTGTACCAGACAGCGCGGCAGCGAGTGGCGATGACTGCGGCCAGCCGCGGCTCGCTGAATCGTATTTATGTTATCCGTCTGGGTAAAAAAGGGCGTACGTGGATCCGACGAATGCTATTTTTCAATCGCCGCCGTGGGGAAATCACCGCGGTGATCCTTTTTGATCGTGCGGGGCGCAGTGTGGCGGCGGCCGGCTTGAGCTATTACCGTCCGGTGGCGGCCCGTGGCCGACGCCCCGGTGCCAATGCGCCGCGGTTGCCATTTCGCGTGGATATCTGGTACCCCGCGGCCCGGGCGCACCTGACGTTAAAGCTGGCGCACGCTTCGCTGACTCTGCGTGTGCCACCACGTTTTGCGTTTGCCACGCCGCAATTTTCCGGCCTCAAGGTGGTGCGGGTGAACCCGACGGGGGGCTTGCCCTAACGCTCTGACAGAGCCATGGTCCATCGATTAGAATAACCAACATGCGTGAAAATGATTTACTTGCCTGGCTTGCCGCCAATGCCCGTCGCCATGCCCACGTGCCGATGGGTATTGGGGATGACATGGCGGGCGTGGTTATCCAAGGCCATGGCGATGGATCAGGCGGGGTACTGGCCCTGCTGAAAATAGATCAGGCGCTGGATCGGGTGCATTTTGATTTACGAGAGCACACGCTGCGGCAGGCGGGCCTGAAGGCGGTGAACAGGTGTCTTTCCGATTGTGCGGCCATGGCCTGCCGGCCGCGGGCCATCCTCATCGCGGTGGCATTCCCGCAAGGTGCTTCGACGGAGATGGGGCAGGAATTGTTTCTGGGTTGTGAATCAGCGGCGGGGGCATTTGAATGTCCCGTTGTCGGCGGAGACACCGCGGTCTGGGACCAGCGTCTGGCGATTACCGTGGCGGCCATGGGCGAATCTCCCGCGGCGCCGGTGCGGCGCAGTGGAGCGGTGGTGGGCGATGCCATTGTTGTGACCGGGCGTGTGGGTGGAAGTATTTTAGGCAGGCATCTGACCTTTACGCCACGTATTGCCGAGGCCCAAGCCATCCATCAGGTTGCGGCTATTCATGCCATGATGGACCTTTCGGATGGCCTGGCCCAGGATTTGCCGCGTCTGCTAGCGGCTTCCGGCGTGGGGGCGGTGGTGGAAGCCTCCCGCATTCCCATTCACCCCGATGCCCATACGTTGGCCCGTACCGATGGCCAAACGGCTCTGGCGCACGCGCTGGCCGATGGCGAAGATTATGAATTGCTGCTGACGCTGGCCCCCGCTGATATTGCCCGAATCCAGGCCTTGGGCTTGGCGGTGGAATTCACGGTCATCGGCACAGTTACGGCCCAGCGGGAGTTGTGGTTGCAGGACGAGCACGGCACGTTGCAGTCCTGGCCGCGCGGTGGTTGGGAATATGAAAGTGATCATCCATGAGTACCGCCATCATCACGACATCCGTAGAACAAACCATGGCCTTGGGCCGGCTGCTGGGAGACCTGGCCCCGCCCGGCGCGTGTATTGCTTTGGACGGTATTTTGGGCGCGGGAAAAACCCAACTGGTTCGCGGAATGGCGGTGGGAGCGCAGGTGGAGGATTGTTCGCTGGTGTGCAGTCCTACGTATTGTCTACTGAATATCTACCGGGCGGATGCGCGCCGCACGGGATCCAAGACGTTGTATCATCTGGATGCTTATCGGGTGCTTGATGCCGACCAATTTGCGGCTGTGGGCTTTGAGGAACTGCTGGAGCAGCGGGGGTTGGTGGTCTTGGAATGGGCTTCACGGGTGCCGAGCCTATTGCCCCATGACCATCTGGCGATTGTCGGCACGGTGGAGGCGGAATTCAGCCGACGCTGGTGCATGAGAGCCGGCGGCCCGGTGTCTCATCGGTTGCTGGAGACAGCGGCGGCCGTGTGGTCGCAAAGATCAGCCAACGATTGATTGGAGGAGAATTGCGTCGGCGGCGGGAATGGAGAGCGAATCGCGGCCAAGGCTTACAAAAATACCAGCCATACCAGAACCAGCACGGGCAGCAGCACGGGCACGGAAAAGAATGCAACATAAGCCAAGAATCCGGGGCATGCAATGCCGTGATGCTCGGCGATGCTCCGGATCATGAAATTGGGTGCATTGCCGATGTAGGTGGCGGCTCCGAAAAACACCGCCCCCAAGGCCATGGCCAGCAGATAAGGCTCAAAACGTGGATCGCGCAGCCATTGGCGCAGGGCGGCCCGGGGCAGCGCGGATGGAGGTGGGGTACGAGCTTGCGGGTGTATTACGGATGACCTTGTGGCTACAGGTGCCGTCTGACGCAGTTGTCCCAGACGCGTATCGAGTGCAGCCAGAAATGTCGGGGCGTTGTCGAGGACGCTGGATAATCCACCGGTGAGAAAATAATACTGCCCTGGTGTGCGCAGTTGTCGGTCGAGACGGCCGACGGCGGCGCGGTTGGCCAACACGTTCAGGGCGGGCGTCATGGTAAGAAATATCCCCAGGAAGATAAGGGCTACCTCTTTCACGGGGGCAAAGCTGAAGCGGTTGTGCCGGTGAATGTGGGGCGGTGTGGCTTTAAGCGAAATTGCGGCGCAGGCCACCACCACCAGTTCCCTCCATGGCGCAGGGAGCATCGCAGCGGCAACCAGCATTCCGATCAAGATCAGGTTGAAACGCCCCAAGACTTGGAGTTGCAGCATTTCCGCCGGGGCGTTTTGCTCGGCAAGGGGCGGCTGAAGGCGAGAACCACGGCGATCCAGCACGTAAAACACCGCCAGCAACATACCTACCGCACCCATCCACGCGGGCCAGCAGTGCAGCGTGTACCACCAGAAAGGAACTCCGGCAATATATCCCAGCAGCAGCGGGGGATCTCCCAAGGGGCTTAAAACACCGCCGATATTGGCGACGATAAAAATGAAAAACACCACGTGATAAGGCCGTATACGTCGGCGATTCAGGTGTAACCAGGGGCGAATCAGCAAAATGGCGGCTCCGGTTGTTCCCAGCACGTTGGCTAAAATGGCTCCGCCAAGTAGAAACAGCACATTGGCGGTGGGCGTGGCCGTCGCGCGGATACGCACGGCCAAACCACCGGAAATGATGAACAATCCACCCACAAAAGTGATGAATTGCACGTATCGTTGGAGGTTGGCTAGAATTTCGCCGCCGCAATGCAGGGCCAGAAGATAATAAACCGCGGTGAGTCCGCCCAGTCCAAGGCAGATCGGGGCGTAATAACGTTGCCAGAGGTGTTTGGCCAGAAATGGCATACTGCTCAGGGCCAGCAACAGCAGCACAAATGGCAGGGTGGTCCACCCAGGCAGATGCCGGGGCACGACCGCGGTCATATTATGGCATATCCAGTGCAGCAGGAGAATAATTCCCATGGCCAATAGTGAACCGATGGCGATAGTCGCATCGGAAGCGGGCGGGGAGGCCGTGGCCGGTGTTTCCAGCATCGGTAAGTGCGGATTGGCCGCGTTCTCGGGTGGCTGGGAATTGCAGGGTGGGGTCATGAATTCTCCATTGGCGTTCCGTCAACCCGCAATTGTAGCTGCGCGAGAGCACTTGGGAAAAGTAACGAGGTGGGATTGTGAGCAGAGAAAACTTTCAGAGCTTGTCGGTGTCGTGAAAACATCCGGTATCACCGCCGAACCATCACCCGGCTCAACGGATGCCAAGACGATGTGGAGGTTTCAAGACACGTGACGCACAGACAGGGCGCTGCAACAAGTGCGTCGCTGGAGCGTTTTCCTTCATAAGATGCCGCAGTTATTTGCATGGACATTCTACACATGAAAACCGCCTTGCTATCGCTTCCAATGGCGGTGCCACTTTCGGCAAAGCCGACCGCGGTTTTTCCGCACAGTTTGGAAAACCATCCTCGGCAGTGGATGGTCTACGCGCTGCTGGCCATGTTGGTGGGGCTTTTCGGCTGGGCCGTGGCTGGATTTCATCAGCCGGCCAATTCGGGCGTCGATCAGAATGGCTACATGACCACGGCGCGCATGCTGGTGGAGCATCATCGGCTTTATTTTATCCCGCACAATCCTTATCAATTCGTCGGCCACATGATGATTCAAACTCCGGATGGCCGCATTTATGCCAAGTACCCGCCCGGCATGGGGGTGCTTGGGGCGCTGGCGTGGATCATCGGCGGCGGGCCGTGGGCGATGTATTTGGTGGATCCGGTTTGCACGGTGTTGGCGTGCCTGTTGAGCTTTTTTATTTTTCGTCGGATGCTCGGTAATTTCCTTTCGCTGATGGGGGTGATTTGGCTGGCCTGCAACCCGGTAACACTTACCTACGCCAACGATGCCAATTCCCACGGAGCGGCCCTGTTTTTTACGGTGCTGGGCTTTTGGAACCTGTTGGCCTGGTGGGAAAAGGGCGGAGTCGGGCGAGCTATGATTGCGGGTTTGGCGTTGGGTTTTTGTTGTTGGATCCGCTACACGGAATTTTTATGGGTGGTGCCGCTGATCTTCGTTGTAGCCATGCAATGGTGGTCGGCCAGACGTCCGTGGTGGGAATACATGGTGGTTTTGGCGGCATTTTGTATTCCGGTGGCCATTTTGGCGGGTATTCAATGGATTTCGTTTGGTCAGCCCTGGCGCACGGGCTACGCCTTTTGTAAAGAGCAAACCGGTTTTAGCTGGAAATACTTTAGCGGCAATCCGGGCGGTATTCACCCGCGGCAAGGCAACTGGCAAACCGTGTTGGAGCAATTTTCAAACCTGGGGCTTTTTCTGTTATTTCCGCTGGCGATTGCGGGCCTGGTGCGTCTTTTTTGGGTGCATTGGAAGCCGGCTTTGATGTTGGTGCTGTGGGTGGTGCCCAGTGCTACGCTGTACATGTTTTATTACTGGGCACCCACCAACATCAACACGACCGGTTACCTGCGGTTCTTTCTGGATATTTTTCCGGCTCTAATTTTGGCCGCGCTGTGGCTGTTGGATCAGGCCATGGGGCAGGACAAAGCCGCCACGGCCATTACCGTGGGTTTGTTGACGTTGTTGGGCGGGGCCTACAATTTGTACACCATGGCTCCGCGTCTGCTGGCGCAAAGCGCCCAGAAATTAAATCTGGTGCAGGCCAGAGAAGTGGTCAAGCGTGATTTACCCCGCGGCAGTGTGATTTTTGTGGATCAGGGAATCGGCAATTATCTCAACAGCGTGAGCCGCGATCGGCTTTATGCCGCGGAAATGTTTTCACCCAATTTTTTCAGATGGATGCAAAACGCCGCCGAACAAACAGGCCCGCATGGTCTGCAAAAGGCCCGTTCGGAGGCGTACCTGAAACTGCTGGGGCGGAAAGGCCCAAACGGAAAACTTCAGGCCAGGTCCGCGGTGCAACTGCGGCAGATGGAACTTAAGCTGATTCGCCGGGCGTGGAGGAAGCATCGCACGGTGGCCTTTTTAATGCGTCGGCAGGCGCTGCCGCAGTTTGTGCCTACCGGGCGCAATTTGAAAACCATTCTCCTGGCCAGTTGGCAGGCGCCGATGGTTCACCCATGGTTGAATGCCCTCTGGATGAACTGGTTTCAGGGGCACGGCCCGGCGGCCCAACGCCGCTGGCAGCGTAGGCGATGGAACTGGCGACGCAACAATCAATGGGCGCTGATGGAAATTACGCCCAGCAACCATAAAGGGCCATAGCGGGTAGTGGTCAAGGGGTATCTTGTCGGAGAGACTGGTGTGGTCAGGCCTTTGTACGCCGGGCCAGTGTCGCTGAACATCATTTATTGTTGGGGTGTCATGGGTTGGTTGCGAACTGCGGCGATTGGGGGCATCACCGGCGACGGAGCGGCGGAAGGGCCAGGGCATGACTGGCCGGGGGTAGTTTTCGATCTGATCAGGCCTTCCGAAGATTGGAGAAATCCCCGTTAACGGACAACGACGAACTCGTTGGGCGTGGGCGCAAGATATGATCTGGACGGATTGCATGTTGGCATCTGGGGAGAATGGGGGCAAAGAGGTTATCGCTTATCTGACTGCGGATACGGTGGTTCATGTGGAAAAAGCGCGCCATCACAGCGTTTCAACCCATGAAGATGGGTCATTGGCTGGAAAGCCGAAAGTGGAATATTCGCCCGGTCGGTTTGGCACAATTTTCTGCCTTGATTGTTGCGGCGGGCCCCGATAGACACCATTTACGAGAAGTCGTGCGGGTTACTCTGCATGGGAAAACGAGATTGCAGATGTCGTTCGCGAAAATTCCGCGGAGTTACACCCACCTCCCGATGAAAAGCAAATGTAAAGTGTCGCCTCGAAGCAAACCCCGCCGCTTCGGCGATTTTGGAAATCGATTGTGGAGTATCTTGCAGCAGCCGCATGGCGGTTTCAAAGCGAACGCGATTGATTTCGGCGGCGGGACTTCGCCCGAGCGCTGTCATAAAACGCCGATATAACGTGAGCCGAGATATCGGTTTGGAGAGCTTGTATAAAAGAGTTTTGGAGGAGATGTTTTCCGCCAGATGCCGACGAATCAATTGCAGTGCTTCCTGCACCAGCTTGTCATCCACCGCGAATAGATCGGAAGAACGCCGCGTGATAATCCGCAGTGGCGGAATCAGAATCTCGCTCGGGTGACGCCCGGGCGTGTGCCGTCCCTTTCCACGGCGGTGCTTTACTGCGGTGGCCAGGGCATTGATAGCGTTGTGCCCGATCTGTTGCGTGTCGAGCATCACGCTGGATATGGGTGGACTGTGCAATTGACCAAACAAGTCGTCGTTGTCGCAACCCACGACCGCAATGTCTTCGGGCACACGAAGGCCTTTCGTGCAGCAGGCCTCGATGACGCCATTGGCAATGCGGTCGTTGGAGGCAAATAACGCGCAACCATCAGGCAATGCGGTGAGCCATCGCGAAAGGTCTTTGCGAGAGCCTTTTGGATAGCTCATGTTTTCCCGACAATTGAATCTGGAAACCGATAGGATGCCGTGTTCTTGCGCATAACTGGTAAAGCCTCTATAACGGCGGATCGACCAAGATAAGGCTTCATCCCCGCAAAACGCCAAACGGCGATATCCTCGTGCCATAAAATATGCCGCCACGATACGGCCCACCTGCACATCATCGGAAATGACACGCTGGAAGGGGGACACGTCCGTGGCGGCCGACACATCCACCACTGGGATATGCAGTCGTTGTACGACCGCGGTGACGACTTGGTATATTCTGGCGGTGTCCTTGTCACCGCCCACCAGTATCCCGAGGGGTTTAATAGCGCAGATTTCCTGAACATCGTTTGTGTCTGGAGAATGGAACAGATAAATTCTGGCGGGAAAATATTGGTGGGCGGCTTGAGCTACGGCCCGCAGAATATCGCGGTTGTACATTCCCGCAGTGTCGCCGCAAAATACCAGGCGATGAGCTGCGCCATTGCCTTGCGGCTTGTCGTTACGTGTGACCATGTCATGTTCCTTCGTCGCCATCAAAGCATCTGAGTTTACTGGCCGAACATTGCCTTTGTTCAGGTCCGCAGCGAGAGATCGCGGCAATCTTTGGCGCTGGGCGCGTTCCACAGACGGCGCACCCGTCTTCCGGCCTGATACAAGGCTCGAGGCTATATTGTTGCCTGCCGACAGGTCTCCTGCAACACCGCCCCAACGGTAGCCTTAACCAGAATAGCGCAGCGTTCTATATTTGTGAGCGCCTTAAAGAGATGAAACAAAATCAACCCTTTTTGTTGCCAATATGCTCTTTCAACGCCGCTGTCACATCCTATAGAATTGTGTGGCAGGAATATTGGCCCTGCCACCGTGGTTTTATTTCATGAACTACGGCTGGACTGTAACGAGGCTTGCCAGCCATGATGCACGTGAGAATCTACACCACACCGGGACGCAAGAGTTTCACGATTGTGGAATTGTTGGTAGTTATCCTGATCATCAGCGTGCTCATTGCTTTGCTGCTTCCGGCGCTGGCGATGGCGCAAAGGACGGCGCGGCAGGTCGTATGCCTGAATAAGCTCCAGCAGATCGGGTTGGCGGAGGCGATGTATGCGCAGACTAATAATGCGACCTTGCCGCCGGTGTTCTGGCAATTTACGCCTACCACCGGAACGAACACGAGTGCCGGTTGGATTCAATTTCTGGTGCCGTATCTGCTTCCTGGCGAAATGACCCCACCATATGGCCCAACCAGCGACTTTGTCTGGGCAGGTTCAACGCAACAGAAATCGCTGCGGGCCAGCGCTGCGCTGTTATGCCCGGAACAGATACTCAATTACCCGCTGGTTTGGTGGGACGCAACAACCTACGGCATGAACCGTGACCTGCCGCCGTATCTGCCGGTTTACCACGTCACCAATGGGGTGTGGTCGCCGGCACCAATCGATTCCAATTTTCCTCAACTTTCACAGGTTGTGGCCCCGGCGGCTACCTGTCTGGTGGCCGATGGCAATTTCGATTTCCAATATCCCCCCGGCTATACGTGGGCATTTATTTCCATCGATTCGTATAATATCAGGCCGCCGGGTTGGATTGAAACTCCGAACATCACGGGGCCGGGCGTCGGCGTCTTCCAATCCGGTGAAATGACGGGGGCGGTGCACCCAGGCGGGGATAACGTTTTGTTCTGTGATTTCCACGCCGCAACGATAGAGCCGTCGCAAATTCCAACCGTCGCCATCCCTTCAGCCCCTTCGTTAGCCGGGGCCAATGTGGCATCCTTGCGCTTTTGGGCGGGCCAATAGAATTCGGCACGGGGGAGATTAAAGCTCATGCCGTGGCATGTAGGGCTGGGGTTGTCACAAGTCGGGGTGCGTGGTTCCTAAGAAATCAGAATGGTCAAGGTTTTAACTTGTTGTGCACGGGCGAACATCTCATCAGGCAATGGAGTAAGAACTCCGCCGAGGTTAAGATTGTTTTTCGTTTGTAACTGTGGGGAACCATCCTATCGAAAGGTCTTTAATGACACCGATCGCAACTGTCTCTCGTCAGGGCGGCTATCGCTGCGGCATGTGGTGGATGTCGCTGACCATGATTTCTACGGCGCTGTTGAGCCTCTCGTCCGCCTCCGCGGCCAGTTGGCTGGTAAATCTGGCTACCGTTGCCAATCGGGCTTTGCTGGACCATGGCTCCGCCAGGTTTCCCCGCGGTTGGTCCAAGCAGGGGCCGGACAATTCGCTGCGACATTTGAAGGCGGGCCGTCACACCTTCGACCATATCCCATTCCGGATAATCCATGGTAAAACGAACCATGGCGCTGCCATCATAGCATTCGCGGCAGCACAGGTGCCGGGCCGTGTGACCACCGTAACCGTGGCAGCGCCGCAGTTGCCCCAGTCCATAAAGAGCCCGTTGAATCTGTACGTACTGCATACGGCCTGTTTTGCGGGAAGTGCCGACCATGGTGTGATCGGTACCATTACAGTTCATTACCCGCATCAGAAATCCGTGGTGTTTACCGTACGCAATCACCGTGACGTAGCAGATTGGTGGCATCCGGTAAGCCAGTCCAACGCGCGGGTTGTGTATACGGAAAACAACGGTTCCGCACGTGTGGGCGTGTATCTGTCGCGCTTCGATCTGCCGGCCGGTCCAGCGACACCACAGAGTATTTCCCTGCATACCGCGAAAGGTCCGGAATGGATTGTTTTGGCTATGACACTCTCAAGCCAATCCATCAATTTATCGGCGGGTAACGGCGTGCATACCATCATCGCGAATCGCAAGTGGAAGAGGGTACATTTTGGCCGTTTGCTGGTGCGGTCAGGGACCGCGCTGGACATGTCGTTTTTGATTCCTAAACCGGCCGGCAAATACGGCTTTGTGACGATCAACCATCTTGGACAACTGGTTTTTGCGGATCGTCCATCGCAGCCACTGCGTTTCCTCTGCGACAGCCAAGGTATGGCGACCCTGCCGGCGGAGCTCACCCCCATGACCCACCGGCGCATGAATGAATTTGCGCAGCAGGAGGCTCGCATGGGCTTCAACGCCATCCGCTCGCACATGCTCGACGCCTTCCTTATGTTTGGTTCCCGAGAGGACGGCGTGTTTGATCCGCAACAGCTTAAGTTGTGGGACTATTTCTCCGCGGCTTTGAAAAGGCAGGGTATATACCTGTTTCTTGATATCACCTCGGACATGATGTTTCCTAAGGGCGTGACGGCCCACAATTTCTGGCGACCGATCGCGTACAAGCGTCATTTTGATACGCGGTTGTACTGGGATCCCTATGTGCGCAAAATTTGGAAAAAGGGCGTGACTGAATTGTTGGATCACGTCAATCCCTACACCGGGCTGGCGCTAAAAAATAATCCGCAGGTCATCGTTATGCAGACCCGCAATGAGTCGACGCTGTTTAAGTTTTTGAGTTTCGACAAAAAACGTCCCCATCCGGGGCTTTTAAATCTTTTTCGGCAATGGTTGCAAACCCGTTATGGAAACACTGCGGCCCTGCGGCTGGCCTGGACGCAGAAATGGAGCGACGGTGTCGACCGGTGCGATCTGCCGGAGGGCCAGACGTTAAAGACCGTGCAATTCCCGAAAAATATGTATACCGGTCCCGCGGCGCGCGATTTTCAGCGGTTTTGCATCGACACGGATAAGAAACTATTCCTTTGGATGCACGGCATTCTGCAACACCTGGGTGCCAAAGTCCCGGCGACGGATTTTAACTACGTCCCCAGCTATGGCATGGACATCACCCGCGATGTGCTGCCTCTGGTGGATATGCATTGTTATCACGAGCTTCCCAGTCATTATCTTTTACCAGGGTCGCAGCAACTTGGATACAGCTCGCTCAATGCCAAGAACCCCCTAGGATATCTTTGTACGCTGGCTGGATGTCGACAATGGGGCAAGCCATTTACGGTCAGTGAAACCGGAGAGCCTTTCTGGAACAGGTGGCGCTTTGAAGCGGGTTTCTGTTGGCCATCAATGGCGGCCCTCCAAGGTTGGAACATGGTGTGTAATTTTGGAGAGGTGGTGATGTTTCCTCCAGCACAGCCCAAAGACATGATCATCCGGCCATTTCAAAACGCCTTCGATCCTGCCAATAGGGCCGGCCAGTACATCGCGGCTCTGCTCTACCTGCGTGGCGACCTGCGTCGCTCGCCCCATCTGATCGATGTCCGTCTCAATGCCAGAGCGATTCTGCGTCATGCTGATAGTTTTGCCGGTATACCAGCACACATCGCGCGACTGGCGCTGCTGTCCGGCTTTGGTTGTCATGTGGCCGACGACGCGCAGGCTGCACCGTGCGCCCCTTTTACGCCGAATCTGGTGATCCCAATCAACCGTGGCGCACGCGTCGTCGCCGACAGGCAGGGTGCCAACATAAAAGCAGCCGGTGCCGGCGGCGACAAGCTGGCGCGATTCGTCCACACGCTTCAAGTAAAAGGCATCTTGAGTCCACACAATCGTACCAATGTCGCGGCCGGACGATATCAGAGTGACACGGGGCAGATCTACATCAACACGCACCAGCTTCATATACAGGTGGTGACGCCGGCCAGTGAGGGCGGGACACTGCTCCGTGGAAAAACAATGCACTTGCCGGGTTTGCGCGTCAAAAATTATGGTACGCCGGTCGGCGTATTTCTGGGTGCGTTGGATGGTCGTCCGCTTGCGAAGAGTTCCCATTTAATTTTGCTGATTACCTCAGACGCGGTGAATTCGGGCATTCAATTTACGAATCATCGGCGAATCTTGGAAGAGATAGGCCATGCGCCGATACTCGCGCGGATAGTGCATTTGAGGATCACTATGCGTCATGTGGCACCAGCAGGGCTGAAACTATGGGCCTTGGCCTATGACGGAGCAAGGGTGGCAAGGCTGCCGTTGAAGGTGCTCGGCAGCCATCTCACCGCGATGATCAATACCGGTGATTTGCCGGGTGGTCCTACACCATTTTTTGAGCTTGGCTATAAGTGAGAGGCGGCGAGAAGGTCGTCATTTGAGGCCGGCCCCGCCGTTGTCGCTGCAAACTTGCTGCCGATCATCGAGATTCGCCATTTTGCATGAGACAAAATCCACCTTATTTTTGCCACAAATGGGCTTTTTTCCCGGCAACTACGGTGTAACATTGAGAAGTGTCAACTTTGGGTTTTGTTTTGAGCCTGCGTCGCAGGCCGCAAAACGCGGTTGATTTTTCTTAAAGGGAAAGGAAATTGTATGAGTAAGGCAAACCGAGCTAAACCTGGTTTTCTCGTGGTAGCCATGGCGGCTGCGATATCCGCCGGAATTTGCAGCACAAGCGCCCCGATGGCGTCAGCGACGCTACTGGCCTACGAACCTTTTAACTACACCCCTGGCACGAGCTTGGTAGGCACAACCACCACAGGCACAGGGTTTACGGGCACTTGGTCGGACACGGGGTCAGGTGGCGGAACCGAGAGCTTCAGCGTTTCATCCGGAAGCTTAACCTATTCCAGCTTGGCCACTGCCGATAATTCTGTCACTGGAATTACGGCGACATCGGGTACCTATCCTAACGACGTGGAGACTCTGGCAACGCCAATTGCCGGACCGACGGCCACGGACACTTCTGTTACTACGTGGTACAGCGTGCTTATAAGAACGCCATCCAGCGTCAGCAATCCTGGCGGACTTGACATTGTAGCCACAGGCCACACCATCTTTGCCGGTACCTCCAGCAGCAGTGCGTGGGGGCTCAGTTACGTCGGAGGGGGGAACGGAAGCACCGGGGCAAGTACCATCAGCGCTGATACAACGTATTTGGTAGTGTTGGAAAATGTAGCCACGTATGTTTCGGGCGCGGAGAGCGATACATGGAGCCTCTATGTCGATCCTACGGTAGGCCAGACATCTCCGGGTGTGGCGGCGACGGTAGTCAACACGACGCTGGTAGCAGGGAAAGTTACCGCCATTGGGATGTCTTCCGTAAAACCCTATTCCTGGGATGAAATCCGAGTTGGTACAACTTATGCGTCCGTGACACCGGCGGTGCCTGAGCCGGCCACACTGGGGCTTCTGCTATTGGCCGGCGGCAGCCTGCTTCTTAAAAAGCGCAGACCCTCGGCTCAAGGGCCTCGATAAGACGCCGATGATGACCCAGCGGTAGAGGGCGGCAAGAGCGCGAAAGCCATCGGACTTTACGGATCGGGAAATGGATCCGAATGCGGTCGCTGGTTCGGCTGGCGTTGGCAGGCGGTGGGCAACCGGCGGTGGATCGGCACGGGGTATGTCATGGCATTTTGTAGCCCAATTCAAACGTCTGCGTGTGACGTCCTTAGTTTTACGATGTTCTACTTGGGGAACGGGATACGATGATTGTCGCCGCGTGCGGTGTGATGGTCTTCGATTGTGGATTCGCGTCGCTTCCGGGGGAAACCCGCGTTGCAGCCGAGAGAACGTCCACGGCCTCCACTACCATGATCGAAAGCCAGTCGGTTAAGATTCCGACAAGGGTAAGCATTGATTCAAAAGACGTGGACAGGTGGCGCGCATTTTTACCTGGTAATGGCAGGGAACAGGGATTCTTTTTAGGGTTCGGGCGTCTGGGGCGTATGACTGTGCGGTTGCCAACGACCGGCCATCAGCCCTGGCGATCGGCGGGGATGCCGGCTGCGTTGGTGCTGGTGAAGTTGGGAGATGGCGGTGGGGGCAGGCTGTGCCACGATGCAGTAGTCGTCGGGTGATGGATGTTGAGCGATGATATCAGGCGGACTCTATTGACCTTTCGACCGCAGTTATTTTGCGGTGTGGGCTTTTGTCTGGCGTGATGGGGAGGGGTAGAATTGGCGGGACCGACGCCTGCTATGGGCGGGGCGGAAAAGCGAGAGTGGGTGGTTAAGAATGGTTCGATATTCACGGAGGTTTTATGGCTACGATGCCGGCCCGTCCGAATATATTGCTCATTACCAGTGATCAGCAACACTATGATACGCTGGGACGAAGCAACGCACGCATCGACACCCCGCACCTGGATCGGTTGGCGCGCGAGGGCACCAACTTCACCCGGGCGTATTGCAATAATCCGGTGTGCTCGCCATCGCGTTCCACCATAATCACGGGCATGTATCCGGCGTGGCACGGCTGCTGGACCATCGGGGTGAAATTGCCGGAGGATGTGCCCACCGTGGGGGAAGTGTTTCAAAAACATGGCTACCACACGTCGCTGATCGGCAAGGCTCATTTTCAGCCGCTGCGGTCCGAGCCGGGCAGCGAATCCATTGAATGTCAACCCACGCTGCGAAATCTGGATTTCTGGCGGAATTTTCATGGCCCCTGGTACGGTTTTGACCATATCGAAACATGCCGCAACCATGGGGACGAATCGCACGTGGGCGGGCATTATGCGATTTGGTTGGAGGAACACGGCCTGAAAAACTGGGCGGATTATTTTGTCAAGGTGGATCCGGTCAGTGGTCATGGGGCCGGACCTTCCCGGCGTGGGGCGTGGAACCTACCACAAGAATTACACTATAGCACTTGGACGGCGGAGCGCACGATTGCGGATATGGAGCGATCGGTACGTGCGGGCCGACCATTTTTTACCTGGGCGAGTTTTCATGATCCGCACCCGCCGTATCTGGTGCCGCAGCCGTGGGCTTCGATGTATGCGCCGGCGGAAATGCGACCCGGCGAGTACAGCCCCGGCGAGTTTGACCAGATGCCGCCGCATTTTGCGATGACCCGCGATCCTCAGGCGGACTGGTCGGTGTATGAGGAAGCAGGTGGTAATTGGGTTCATGGATTTCATTCGCATCTGCATCGCCGGGAAGACTTGCAGGCGGACATGGCGATTTATTATGGCATGATCAGCTTTATGGATCAGCAGATTGGTCGGATTTTGGAGACGCTGGCGCGATTGGGAGTGGCGGATCATACCCTGGTGGTGTTTACAACGGATCACGGCCATTTTTTGGGGCAGCACGGGTTGATCGCCAAAGGGGCGTTTCATTATGAGGATTTGTTGCGGGTACCATTTCTCGTCCGCTATCCGGGGCGCGTTGCCGCCGGGCGTGAAATAGGAGCGTTGCAGGGGCTCGTCGATCTGGCACCCACTTTTTTGAGCGCCTGCAACATTGTGGTGCCGGGGGCGATGCAAGGTGTGAACCAATGGCCGGTGTGGACCAACCAGGCCCAGGCTGCCAGAGGCGATGTGGTGGTGGAGTTTCGGCACCAGCCCACGAAGGTGCATTTACGCACCCTGATCACGGAGCGTCATAAATTGACGGTGTATCGAGATCATACCTATGGAGAATTATTTGATTTGGCCAACGACCCCGGCGAGATTCATAATCGCTGGAATGACGCGACGTACGCCGGCGTAAAGGCCGAACTGTTCGGGCGGTTTATGAATGCCGAACTGGTGCGTGAGCCTACCCGTATGCCACGGATTGCCGGGGCGTAGCGGGAGCCAAATTGCATGTCGCGGTGGGGGAGCTTGGCCGCTGGGGACACGATCGGGCAGGCCAGGCTTGGGCTGTGGCGGGTATGCTGTCGGCCAGAAGTGGCGGAAGTCAGATACGGGATCTTTTCAGGGTCACGCAGTTCTGATAGATGGCCTCAAGCCGTTTCAGGTAAGACTCGGGATCCAGTCCTTGGGTGGCCTTGCGGGCCAGACTGGCGAGTTTGGTCCGGTCGGCTTGGGAGTGAGGCAGTGCATCCAAAGCGCGAGCCATGGCCTGCACATCGGTGGGAGAGTTCACGATAGTCCCCGCATGGTGCCTTTCCACCAAGTCAAAGCATCCCAGGAAACGGGTACTGATCACCGGCAGGCCATGGGCCATCGCCTCTAAGGCGACGAGTCCGAAGCTTTCATAGAAGGTGGGAAAGAGCAGGGCATCGGCACTGGCATAGGCTCGACTCATCTCGTGAGTTGGTCCGACGAAGATCACACGCTCGGCGAGTCCCAGCCATTGGGCCAAGTGCAGATATTCGCGTGTTTTACCAAGGCCGACTACCAACAATTTCCAGGGAGCCTGCGTGACAGCGAGCGTGCGAATAGCCCAGGTAAGACCTTTGCGGCGAAAATCGTGGCCGGCAAACAGGGCCACGCGATCTTGCGGGGCGAGACTATAGTGACTGCGGAACCAATCGCGATATTCCAGCAAAAGGGGCGGGGGAGGGGCTGGTGTCATGAGGGGATTGTCCAGGCGAATGAGCCGGTCATGGCGAACGTGATAATGCCGCTGGAAATCAGAAAGCATTGTTGCGCCCAGGCATAAAATTTGTCGGGCACCACCCTGTTGCGGGCCGGCCAAGGCTCGGCGTTCCAATTTCAGCAAGGTCTGCTGCTTATCGGAGAATTGCAGCATCCAGCGTTTGAGTACGGCCTGGCGGAAGGTTTCCCGGCTGGCCACGGCCTGTTCATGAATGCTCGCGTAGACGCCGGCGTGGGGATGATATAAGTCGCCGGGGCAAGCTACGGTCATGGAGTGAATGATGTCGGGGGCATGAGTGGCGCACCATGCGGCGGCGCGGCGGCCGAACAGGCGAAACCCCAGACCGGTGCGAAGTTTAAGGCCGCGCAGCCGGTGGACGCGTACGCCGGCGGGTGGATCGGGCATGGCGGGCGAACTGGATTGGCGAGACCGCTCGGCATCATGTGATGCCCCGTGGCTGGCGGCATGATAGCGGTTGAAACGGGGGGTGTGGTCGTGACAAAGTACGCAAACATCATGGCCCGCAGCGGCTAATTGTCCGCTTAGCCAGACGGTTATGGCCTCGGCACCGCCGCGGGTGGCATCAAAATGTTCAATGACGAGGGCGATTTTCATGGGCGGGCCATCCCCCATTGGCGGAGCAGTGCGGCCTGTACCATCGGTACGGTCAGGCGATTCATGCAACGGTGGTCGATTGGACAGTGTTTCCGCTGGCAGGGGCCGCAGGGGACGGCTACATGAAGCTGAATCTCGCGGTCATAAAATACGTCGGCCCATCGCGGGTCGGTGGGGCCAAAGAGGGAAACCAACGGCGTGGCCAGGGCGGCTGCGAAATGGCGTGGGCCGGTGTCATTGCATAGCATGACGTTAGCCCGGCGCACAATTTCCTTCAGCGCTCCCAGAGCCACACCACGGCCATCATGGACCAAGGATAACGGAACCACAGGCCGACGCAATGGGGTGAGATGGGGAGAGAAAAAACGACCTGCGGTGATGGCGGTGCGTTTAAGCAGGGCATCGACGAGAGGTTGTTCTGCCGGCGCTGCGGCGATGAGGACGCGGGTTTTGAAGGGGCCATCGGGATTGATGAGGGTGGCGGTGATCTGGGCAAAATTTTCGATGGGCCAGCATTTGGAACTGCCAAAACTTGCTCCCGGCACGAGTATCACAAACGGCTGGCCCTCAAAGACTTCCAACTGGGCCAGAGCGTCCAAGGCCTGTTGGCGTTCGGTGGGGGTAATTCCGAGAATCATTTTACGTTGGTGATAGCGTGACCCTAAATAATGGGCCAAGGCCATGTAATAGTCGATGGCGGGGGTAGGTTGATAGTTATGCCAGCGGGCGGCAAAACGTTCGATGCTGCTCATACGGGCGGTGGTGGTGGTAACGGATCCATTGGGCTGTTGCACGGTGAAAATCCATTGATCCGGCTGATCGGGATCTGGTGTAACCGCGAGCACTTCGCTTTGGGCGGCGGCGGGGTTGCCCTGACGTTTTTCGGCGGTGATGAATTCGATGGCCTTGTTTCTAGCCCATTGAAGCTGGGTTTCATCATCGGATCGGCGGCTGGGACGCAGAAAATCCGTTAGCAAAAAACGTCGCCCATCGCGGGCGTAACCAAGGCGGTGGGGAATTCCGGCGCGGTGGGCGAGTATGGCCGTTCGAAAATTGTTGGGGAGTAAAACCGCTAGATCAAATTTCAACTTTTTCAGCAGGGACACCGTGGCGGCGGCATCGATGGAAGTACCGTCGTCCGAGAGGCAATATTGCAGCGACTCGTCGACGATAGGTAAACCGGAAAGGACGGCTTGGGCTAAGCGGCCGCCGATGGCGGAAATTTGGCTCTGCGGATACAGAATTCGCAAGGCTTTGAGCAACGGCGTGGCCATAACCGCGTCTCCCAGCGGGTTGGGCATGAAAACCAGAATACGCTGGGCAGGAATAGAACGGCCAAGGGTCATGGTCAGATTGTCGCTGAAGTGCCGAGCAACGGCAAATGATAGCCGCGGATAAGGCCGCGAAAAATGGCCGGACAGCGATGGCTATATTCGCCATTAGAAAAATATAATGAGATGGCCATGGTCAAACCAACGTGGGCATAACCTTCGACCACACCCTTGTTTTTGATTTAAGACCGGGGGTAGCTTGATGTTCGCTTGCATTGTCAAAAGGCTTGGGGTATATTAAAGGGCTATGAAGTGCCGGGCCGGGATCATAAATAGTGTCTTTCCTTCCTCGCAGATTGCGATAACAGAATTGTTCGGTCGCGGCGACCTGAATTAGTTGTGACCATCAACCAGAGGTGTTTTCATGCGTACCATGCCAGTGCGTGACTATTCCAAGCGCGGTGATGCTCTTGCCGTGCCCAATCTTATCGAGGTGCAAACAGCCGCGTATGCCCGGTTTTTGCAAACCGATGCGGAAAATAACAAGCGGAAGAATGAAGGGTTGGAAGCGTTGCTGCGCGAAGTGTTTCCAATCGAGTCCTACGACGGCAACATGAAGCTGGAGTACATAAGCTATGACCTGGGCAAGGCGCGTTACACCCAGGATGAGTGCCGGGCGTTGCGTTTGACCTACGGGATGCCGCTGCGTGTGACGGTGCGTCTAAGCCGCAAGGATAAGCCGGATATCATCGAGGAATCCATTTATCTCGGTGAGCTGCCGATTATGACCGGGGGCGGGGAATTCATTATTAACGGTGCGGAACGGGTGATCGTTTCGCAGTTGCACCGGTCGCCGGGCGTCGATTTTGTCATTGACAGCCGGGAAGGTGATCGTCCGCTGCACGCGTGCCGGGTGATACCGGAACGGGGCAGTTGGCTGGAAATTAATGTCACCAAGAAAGACATGCTGGTGGTGCGGATCGACCAATCCTCAAAAATTCCGGCCACGACATTTCTGCGGGCGATGAGCGAAACCTACGGTTCCGACGAGGCCATTATCCGGGCCTTTTATGAAACTCGGGTGGTGCCGGTGGGGCAGCTTAAGAGCGAATTTTATGCAGTCGGTGCCCTGGTAGACACGGAAACCGGGGAAGAACTGGTCAAGTCCGGCGCGATGATCGGTGATCGGGTGGCAAAAATTCAAGCCAGTTCCATCAAAAAGGTGGAAGTGGTGGAGAAAGTGGTTGATCCTGTCATTCTCAACACCATGCAAGAGGATGACTCGCACAGTCATAAAGAAGCTTTGCGGAAAATATACGCCCGTTTGCGTCCTGGCAATCCACCCAATGACGATAAGGCCAAGGCGTTGTTCAATGAGAAATTTTTTGACGGCAATCGTTATCGGTTGGGCCGGGTGGGCCGGTTCCGCATCAATCGGAAGTTTGAGCAAAATGTGCCGGAAGATGTGATGACGCTGCGTGCGGAAGACATTGTGGGCAGTTTGCGCTACATCATTGATCTGCGGGCGGGCAAGGGTTATGTGGACGATATCGACCACCTGGGCAATCGTCGGTTGCGGGCCATTGATGAATTGGCGCAAGAGGAATTGCGCAAAGGCTTTTTGAAGCTTCGCCGCACGGTGCAGGAACGCATGTCCCTGAAAAATCCGGAAGAAGTGGCCAAAATTGTCGAATTGGTCAATTCCAAGAGCATCAGCAGTTCGGTGGAATTTTTCTTCGGACGCAGTGAACTCTCGCAGGTGGTGGACCAGACCAATCCACTCTCGCAGTTGACCCATGAACGCCGGCTTTCGGCATTGGGGCCGGGTGGTTTGAATCGCAAGCGTGCGGGTTTTGAAGTGCGTGACGTGCATAATTCGCACTATGGCCGCGTCTGCCCGATTGAAACGCCGGAAGGTACCAATATCGGCCTGATCGCGTCGCTGGGAATTTATGCCGGCGTGGACGCGTACGGATTTTTAATTACGCCGTACCGGGTGGTGGAGAACGGCAAAGTGAACGGCCAGGTTAAATATCTGCGTGCCGATGAGGAGATGAAATGTGTGCTGGCTCCACCGGAGGTGGTAAGTCCGGACAGCGGCAAGGTGAAGCAGGAATTGGTTTTGGCCCGCCAGAATGGCGAACTCCAGCAGGTGCGGGGTGCGGAAATATCTTATGTGGATATTTCGCCAAAACAGACGGTGGCCATCTCGGCGGCCTTGATTCCGTTTTTGGAACATGATGACGCCAACCGGGCTTTGATGGGATCCAACATGCAGCGGCAAGCGGTGCCGCTGCTGATTACCGATCCACCGATCGTGGCGACGGGCATGGAAAAGCACGTGCCGGTCAATAGTGGCATGGTGGTGCGGGCGGAGCGTTCGGGCACGGTGACGTATGTGGATGCCAAGCGCATCGTGGTGGATAATTCCGACGAATATGAATTGCGCAAACACGCCGGGCTTAACGATAAGACCTGTCTGACGCAAAAGCCGCTGGTGGGGATGGGCCAGAAGGTGAAAAGGGGGCAGATCATCGCCGATGGGCCGGCGTGCCGCAATGGCGAATTGGCGTTGGGGCGCAATGTGCTGGTGGCGTTTATGACCTACGACGGTTACAACTTTGAAGACGCCATCGTCATCAGCGAAAAGCTGGTGAAAAAGGATGTATTCACGTCAATACATATCGAGGAATTTGATATTGAAATCCGGGAAACCAAGCTGGGGCGTGAGGAATTTACCCGGGACATCCCCAATGTCAGCGAAAAGGCCCTGAAAAATCTGGATGATGGGGGCGTGGTGCGGGTAGGTACGCGTGTTGGGCCGGGCGATATTCTTGTAGGGAAGGTCTCACCGAAGAGTAAGACGGAGCTTTCTCCGGAAGAAAAGCTGCTGCATGCGATTTTCGGCCGGGCCGGTGAAGATGTGAAAAATGATTCGCTGGAGGTGCCGGCGGGTACGGAAGGCGTGGTGGTGGGAGCACAGCGCTTCAGCCGTCGGATGCATCTGGGTGACGAGCAGAAAAAACAACTGCTCAAGGACCAGAAAAAGTACGCCGCGGAGATGGATACGCGTATTGCCGCCATGTTCCGCCGGATGACCGAAGAAATTAATGAAGCCACGGGGCAGACGATGATTGATCCGTCCACGCGGCAGAAGGTGGGCAAGTCGGATCTGGACGAAGTTATTCTGGAGCAGGTGGAAGGTTTCAGTGCCAACTGGATCAAAGGTTCGGAAGAGGCGCGCAAACGCGGGGAAGAAATTTATTACCGCTATAAGTCGCGTCTCAATGAGCTGCGCGAGGAAAAGGAACGCCGTCTGGAACACATGAAGCGCGGTGATGAACTGCCGGCGGGCGTGTTGGAAATGGTCAAGGTGTATCTGGCCACCAAGCGGCCGCTGTCGGTGGGTGACAAAATGGCCGGACGGCACGGTAACAAGGGCGTCATTGCTCGTATTGTGCCGGAAGAGGATATGCCGTTCATGGAGGATGGAACCTCGGTGGAGATACTGCTGAATCCATTGGGTGTGCCGTCACGTATGAATGTGGGACAGATTCTCGAAACCCACCTCGGTTGGGCGGCGGCGGTACTGGGTTTTCAGGCCGTGACTCCGGTGTTCGATGGTGCGACCGAGGCGGAAATTAACAAGGTGGTGGAAGAGGCCAACGAGCATGTGCGTAAGCGCCGCAAGGAAACGGCGGACAAGAAGCAGCCGCCTCCGGCGGGTGAGATTTCCGTGGAAATGCCGCCGGCTTTGAAGATGACGTTGTTTGACGGTCGCACCGGCGAGCCGTTTGAGCAGAAGGTGACTGTGGGTTACATGTACATGCTCAAGCTGCACCATTTGGTGGATGACAAAATTCATGCCCGTTCGACCGGCCCGTACAGCCTTATTACGCAGCAGCCGCTGGGTGGCAAGGCCCGTACCGGCGGTCAGCGCTTTGGAGAGATGGAAGTTTGGGCGCTGGAAGCCTACGGCGCAGCGTACGTGTTGCAGGAACTGCTGACAGTGAAATCCGATGACGTGGAAGGCCGTACAAAAATTTATGAAAGTATGGTGAAGGGCAACAACACCCTGGAGGCCGGAACGCCCGTATCCTTTGATGTTCTGTGCAATGAAATCAGGGGATTGGGCCTGAACATTACGCTGGAGAAAAAGAAGGGAATATAGGCGGATCGTATTATGCGGCGTTTTCCGCGGCGGTGGCACCATGAATTGGAACAAGCGAGTTGTAAGAGCGCTGGTGGCCCGTTACCTCAAGAGCCACCAGTCGCGGAAATTTGCCCTGGCGGCGAAAGAGTCGTGCGGAATGGTGAATACTGGTACGTGCTGGTGCCGCCGGATAAATCAGGAGGTCGGGCTCTTGATTATAAAGGCAATCTAGCGGATACGGAGGAGGACATTCGCCAGCACGAGCGGCAACCTCCGAACCTTTTGCTGATTCCCGTTCTGCCGCCCGATGCCGATGGTCGGTGACGGAAGGAAAATGAATCTAAACTCTTTGTCAGGAGATTAATAACATGGCTGAAATTGTATACGACCGGATTAATGATTACGGTGGCGTCAAAATTACGCTGGCCAGCCCCAACGATATTCGTTCTTGGAGCTTTGGTGAGGTCAAAAAGCCGGAAACCATCAATTATCGAACATACCGTCCGGAACGGGATGGACTGTTTTGCGAGCGCATCTTCGGTCCGGAGCGGGATTGGGAATGTGCCTGCGGTAAGTACAAAGGCACCAAATACAAGGGTGTCATCTGTGATCGTTGCGGGGTGAAAGTTACCCACAGCCGGGTGCGTCGCAAGCGCATGGGTCATATCACGCTCGCCGCGCCGGTCGTGCATATCTGGTTTTTCAAGGCCATGCCGAGCCGTCTGGGCAACCTGATCGACATGAAGACCAGCGACCTGGAGAAGGTGATCTACTACCAGGATTACTGTGTGACCAATCCGGGCAATACGCCGCTGAAGCGTAAGCAGCTTCTTTCGGAAGATGAATACCGCGAAGCCCGCGAAAAGTACAAGGAAGAGTTTGAATGTAAAATGGGTGCCGATGCGGTCCATGCGCTGTTGGCCTCGATGGATCTGGCGGAGGTCTCCGCGAAAATTCGCCTGGATATAGAGAACACCAACAGCAAGCAGAAGATCAAGGACCTGACCAAGCGGCTGAAAATTGTAGAGGCCATCCGCAAGTCGGAAAACAAGTCCGACTGGATGATCTATGAAGTCATACCGGTGATTCCACCGGATCTTCGGCCGCTGGTGCTGCTGGAGTCCGGCAATTTCGCCACCAGTGACCTCAACGATTTGTATCGGCGCATCATCAACCGCAACAACCGGCTCAAGAAGCTCTGCGATCTCAACGCCCCGGAAGTGATTATCCGCAATGAAAAGCGGATGCTCCAGCAGGCGGTGGATTCGCTTTTTGACAATGGCCGGTGCCGTCGCCCGGTGCTCGGTTCGTCCAATCGTCCACTCAAGTCGCTCACGGATATGATCAAGGGAAAGCAGGGTCGTTTCCGCGAAAATCTGCTGGGTAAGCGGGTGGATTATTCCGCCCGTTCGGTCATTGTGGTAGGTCCGGAACTGAAGATTCACCAGTGCGGTATGCCCAAAAAAATCGCCCTGGAATTGTTCCAGCCGTTTATTATCCGTAAGCTCAAGGAATATGGTCTGGCTGACACGATCAAATCGGCCAAGAAGATGATTGAACGCCGGGATCAGGAAATCTGGGACATCCTGGAAGAGGTCATCAAAGGTCACCCGGTGATGCTGAACCGGGCACCCACGTTACACCGCATGGGTATTCAGGCGTTTGAACCGGTATTAATTGAAGGCAACGCCATTAAGATTCACCCGCTGGTGTGCAAGGGCTTCAATGCCGATTTCGACGGCGACCAGATGGCGGTGCATCTGCCTTTGTCCATTGAAGCCCAGGCGGAGGCGCATGTGCTGATGTTGGCGACGCATAACATTTTCTCGCCGGCCAACGGTTCTCCGATCATCGGCCCATCGCAGGATATTGTCTTGGGAATTTACTATATCACCACCATGCGCCGCGGAGAAGCGGGAGAGCGTCCGGAAGGTCGTGAACTGGCCTTCCGTGATTTCCATGAAGCGTGGTTGGCCTTTGATGAGCGGAAGATCGGCATGCACACGCCCATTCGTGTGCGCATCAACCGTGATGCGGTCGTGAGCGGTCAAAATAAGGGGGCGGAGCCGGTGCCCGCCAATCGGTCGATTATCACCACGGTGGGCCGTTGTTTGTTTAATGATATCCTGCCCGCGAAGATGCCGTTTTATAACTACGCTCTTTCCAGCAAGGGCGGCAGCCGCGTGATTGCCGATTGTTACCGTATTTTGGGCCGGCCCGCCACCATCAATCTGCTTGATGATATGAAGGAGCTTGGTTTCAAACGGTCGACGCTTGCGGGCCTGAGCTTCGGTATCACCGATCTGCGCATTCCCGGTCGTAAAGCCCAGATCATTGAGGATTCGCAGAAAAAAGCCGATCGGGTGGAAAAGAATCTGAACCTTGGAGCCATTACTGAACGCGAACGTTATAACCAGCTTCTGGACATCTGGGCGCACGCTCGTGAAGAAGTAACCAAGGACATGATGCAGGAGTTGGAACACGATACCCGTGACGCGAAAAATACGCTCTTGCCGCCCAATGATTCCCGCGGCAAGCCCTACCTGAACCCGATATTTCTGATGGCTGATTCGGGTGCCCGTGGTAACGTAGACAACTTCCGGCAGTTGGCGGGTATGCGGGGGCTGATGAGCCGACCGTCGGGCGAAATCATGGAAACTCCCATTCGTACCAATTTCCGTGAAGGTCTTTCGGTGCTGGAATACTTCACCTCCACCCACGGTGCCCGTAAAGGTTTGGCGGATACCGCGTTGAAAACGGCGGATTCGGGTTATCTGACGCGCAAACTCGCCGACGTGGCCCAGAATGTGATTGTCAGCCAGCACGACTGCGGTACCCAAAATGGGATAAAAAAGAGTGCCATCTACAAGGGGGACCAGATTGACGTACCCCTGCGGGAAATCATTATTGGTCGCTGCGCCGCTGATTCCTTGGTTAACCCCATCACCGATGAAGTGATCGTCAAGGAAGGTCAGATCATCACCGATGCGGTGGCCCGTAAAATCGAAGACCTGAATATGGAAACCGTGCGGGTGCGCAGTCCGCTGACGTGCGAGGCCCCCACAGGTGTGTGCGCCTGCTGCTACGGCGTGGATTTGTCTACCAATGCCCTGGTGGAAGAGGGCATGGCGGTGGGTATCATCGCGGCCCAGTCCATCGGAGAACCGGGCACGCAGCTTACCATGCGTACGTTTCATACCGGTGGTTCGGCCACACGTATTCTGGAGAAAAACGATGTGCGTTCCGGCGTGGCGGGCATCGTGGAATACCGTGACCTCAACGCGGTGGAGTCGCGCGATGCCGAAGGCAACAAGCACACGATGGTGCTTAAACGCAACGGCGAAATCCTGGTGCGGGACGCCAAAGGCCGCGAATTGGAAAAGTATAAAATCCCGTATGGTGCGGCCCTGCACGTGAAGGATGGTGAAAGTGTTCGAGCTGGTCAGCAGCTTTGTAGCTGGGATCAGCACCGGACGCCCATTCTGGCGGAAAAGGCTGGGGTCATTAAATTTGAAGACATTCAGGAAGGTGAAACGGCCCGGGTGGAAAGCGAAGGTAAAGGTGGCAGCAAGCGCCTGGTCATCGTGGAACACCGCGGGGAACGCCATCCGCGAATTGTAATTGAAGATCCCGATGACGGTAAAATTCTGGACTTCCACTATCTGCCGGCCAAGGCCCGTATCGACGTGGATGCCGGTCAGAAGGTGCAACCCGGTACATTGCTGGCCCGGCAGCCGCGGGAAATCAAAGGCACCTCCGATATTACCTCCGGTTTGCCGCGGGTGACGGAAATCTTTGAGGCTCGTAAGCCCAAGGATACGGCGATCATGGCGGAGATTTCCGGTACGGTGGAACTGCGCAACGACAAGCGTCGGGGCAAGATGACCATCATCATCCGGGGTGGCGGCGATGTGGAAAAGGATCATCATGTGCCGCAGGATCGACAGTTGCGTGTGCATACCGGCGATCAGGTGGAAGCGGGCGATCCTTTAATCGATGGTCCCATGGTACCGCATGATATTCTGCGCATCAGGGGTGAGGATGCCTTGCAGGAATATCTTATCACCGAGGTGCAAAATGTTTATCGCACGCAGAATCAGCGGATCAGCGACAAGCACATCGAAGTGATTGTTTCGCAGATGCTGCACAAGGTTAAAGTTGAGAATCCGGGCGACACCGCGTTTCTGCCGGGCGAGGTGTTGGATAAGTTTCGTTTCCGCCGCGGAAATGAAGCGGTGGCCAAACTGCATCGCGTGGAAGATCCGGGCGATAGCGAACTGGCTGTTGGGACGCTGCTTACCCGTGAGCAGGTCAAAGAGGTGGTCGCGACGGTTGAGGGCAAAGGTGGCAAGCCACCCAAAACCCGTCGAGCGCGGCCGGCCAACGCGAAAACTCTGCTCCTGGGTATTACCAAGGCCAGCCTGCAAAGTGAATCGTTTGTATCCGCGGCAAGCTTCCAGGAGACTACCAAGGTGCTTACCGAGGCGGCTTTGGCCGGTCGTGAAGACACCCTGCAAGGGTTGAAGGAAAATGTCATTCTCGGCCATTTGATTCCGGCCGGGACGGCTTTCCGGCAATATCAGAATCTGCAGATCTCGCACCTCGGCGAGCCTGTGCCGGAAACGGATATGGAAATTCCCATCATCAATCGGTTGCCGCTGGCAGAAGCCATGCGGGTAACAGGGGGTGCTGCCGCCGTTGCTGAATCCGCGGCCACCGAAACCGCCGCCACGGAGTCTTCCGCGGTTGTGGCCGAGCCGCCCAAGGAAACCGCCGGAGCCTGACGCGGGAAAATTCGTACGCCAAAGATCAAAGGGCCGATGTTGTTCTTTACAACACCGGCCCTTTTTTTTATCAATAGGCTGGCATTTTTTGGGGATGTGGTTGGATCGGGTGTGCCGCCATCACCATCGGGGCGGGGTGCGCCAGGCGAACCGCTGCGTCAGTGCTGTGAAGGTTCGGTGCCGTTGGCCACTGGGATTCCTGATGTTGCGGCACCAGCCTGGATCATCAACAGCGCGATGATGAAACCGACATGCAACGGGTTGGCGCTCTTGAAACGCATGGCCATACGCCAACGCCGGTTGTTGGTGTTCTGGCAGAATGGGGGCGGGTCGGATTTACCCGCCGCACCAGAGCTTACGTACATGGTGGACGATTGTTATGGTGGTGGCGAGCGGGTTGTCCTTATCGGTCCTGTTGAAAAAATGATTGAGATGTTTCAGCGTCTGGATGAGCAAATGCCGATAGATTGTTGACCATGATTAAGAGCAAGACTTATCCTCCTACAACCTGTGGCAGCGGCATGCCCGAAAGCCTGCATTTATCCGGTTTGCTTACCAGATATGATCCGGAAAGCTCAATCGGTGAATTATCAGACCGTCGGTCAGGGCGGTTGCGCGTGCAGGCTACCGCCACTTCAGTAACGGCGCATCGGCGTACAACGGTGCGCCCGTCGGCGCTGGTCGCCCCAGATCCGCTGGCCGAGTTGGGAATCCTTAGTGCGGAGATAAGTCGCGGGGGCATTGGCAGTTCGCGGTTGCCAGCCCATGGAAAGCGTGTACCCATGGGAGTGATTTCCGTGCTGGTTGTGGTTATAGCAACCTTGGTGGTGGGCTTTGCGTGCCGTCGGCCGTTGGGCCATCTGCTGGTGTCCGGACCTGCACCTCTTGCTTACAAAACCGACACGCCCCGCGGGATTGCAGCACCTGCGCCGCGGCGGAAGCCGACATCCGGCCTGGCTGATTCGCAACAGCGGGGAAGGCAAGCACCTGTTTCAGCGGCTCCAACCCGCGCACTTTCATCGCCCAAAGGCCGCCGTGGGCACCGGGTCGTCACTCACTTACCGGCCAAAACCGCAGACAACATCAGCGGTGGTTCGGAGACCTTCTCCAGTGATCCGCCCGGAGCTTTGTTCACGCATATTGGCACTGCGCAGTAAGCCGTTGGGGCAAAACCCGTGGGATTGTTCCCTGTACTCTGGGCGGGAAAGGCTGATTTTCAGTTGCAGTTCGCTGTTGGTACGTACACCATGAACGACGTGGCCTGAAGTCAAAAGTGTGGCGGAATGATGGTAAAGGCCCGTGGCTGCAAACCGCGGCCCATGTTGTGACTATCTTAGGATAGCGGGGAGCTTTCTTTGTGCCGGGGCAGGTTGTTGGGCAGGGCCGTTCTGAATTGATCCACCACCGCCATTTTTACCTGAGCCATGGTTGGCGTATGCCGGCCGAGTAATACCGTCAGTGAAGTTACCGGACGACCCAGGCCACAGGGATTGATGAGGTCAAAAAATGAAAGGTCGGTGGTGATGTTCAAGGCCAGACCATGCAAGCTGACCCAGCGCCGGAGCTTTATACCCATGGCACAAATCTTTGCCGGTGCCGAGGTGCCCGCACCGGCGACCCAAACGCCGGTGGCTCCGGGGCTGCGCAGGCCGGTGACGGAGAATCGTGCCAACACCTCAATAACCACTTGTTCCAACAGCCGCATGTAATCGTGCAGTTTGAGATTGTAGGTGTTAAGTGGAATGATTGGGTACACGACAAGCTGCCCCGGCCCATGAAAGGTAATATCTCCGCCACGGTCGGTTTCCAGCACTTCCACGTGCCGGGCGCTAAGCGTGGCGGGGGAGGCCAAGAGATGGCGGCGAGCATCCGGATGGCGACCGATGGTAATGGTGGGTGGATGTTCAACGAGTATCAGGATCCCGGCGGGGAATTCACCCGAGAGAACGCGCTGGTGTAAAGCCAACTGCATATCCCAAGCCGCCAGATAGCCCATAATGCCCACATCAAGGGTGGCGATGGTCGCGTTATGGCCTTTGGAAAGATTGGCAATAGCGGTATTCATGGGTGGATTTCCATGCTTCGTGAGTGGGTGGGGCGGCCACGGGAAGGAGCTAGCCGCACCTGTGGCTGACGGACCAACGCCTTTTTTCGCGGGCTGATTTTCAGATGGGGGGTGTCAGCCAAGCTAAACGCTTGGCGCAATACTTCGTCCACATTTTCCACAAATACAAAGGATACATCCTTGCGGACTTGTGTGCTGACTTCATCAATATGTTTGCGATTGCGTTGGGGCAAAATCACGCGGCGGATGCCGGCACGCTGGGCGGCGATAACTTTTTCCTTCACCCCACCGATAGGCAACACCAGCCCCCGCAGGGTTATTTCACCGGTCATGGCCAGATCAGGTCGCACCGGCCGATTCAAAAACAGTGAAGCCAACGCAGTATACATAGCCACCCCTGCGGAGGGGCCGTCCTTGGGCACCGCGCCAGCCGGCACGTGGATATGCACATCGGTTTGACTGAAGGATGTGGCGTCAAGATGAAGTTTTTGCGCATTGCTTTTGAGAAGTGAATAAGCCGCCTGGGCCGATTCACGCATGACCTCACCGATTTGGCCGGTGAGTTTTAATCGTCCCTTGCCGGGCATGCGGGTGGCTTCCACAAATAAAATATCGCCGCCAAATGGCGTGTACGCCAAACCTGTGGCCACGCCGGGCGTGGCGGTGCGCAGCGCCACCTCGGATTCAAACATGGGCGGTCCGAGAAACTGTGGTAAATCGGCGGGTTTCACGGTGATGCGCGGAGCCTTTTTCAAGGCCGTGCGAATGACTTGCGAAAAATTATCTACAGTCGCGGGCCTGGTGGTCTGGCCGGTTTTGTTGTCAGGCTTGTCCGACGGAGTACCGGTGCCGACATCAGGGGAGGGGGCGGATTTTGCCGCCGCTTTATTTTGGGCCGTACCGCGTGCGGCCGGAGATGGAATGGTTTCGGCCAGCCGGGCCGCGATTCCGCGTGCGACGGATCCGATGGCCCGTTCCAGACTGCGCACACCCGCCTCACGGGTGTATTGGTCAATAATGATTGCCAGTGTGGGCAGGGGAATGGAGCACTGCCGAGCGGTGATGCCATTCTCCGCGAGTTGCCGCGGCACCAGGTATTTGCGGGCAATGAGAAGTTTATCTTTTTGGGTATAACCGGGAATTTCGATGATTTCCATGCGATCTTTCAGCGCGGGTGGAACCGGTTCCATATAGTTGGCGGTGCAGATAAAAATAGTGCGGCTCAAATCGAACGGAACGCCCAGGTAATGATCCTCAAATGTGGCGTTCTGTTGCGGATCGAGCACTTCCAGCAATGCGGCCGCGGGATCTCCACGAAAATCAGCACCGAGCTTGTCAATTTCATCGAGCATCATCACTGGATTGTTGGCTCCACATTTGCGCAACTCCTGGAGTATCCGGCCCGGCATAGCGCCGATATACGTGCGACGATGACCACGGATATCCGCTTCATCGCGCACCCCTCCCAGGCTCATACGCACAAATTTTCGTCCCAGGGACTCGGCAATCGATTTTCCCAGACTGGTTTTACCGACTCCGGGCGGGCCTAAAAAGCAAAGTATTGGACCGTGTCCCTTCGGATTGAGTTTTCTTACCGCCAGAAATTCCACGATACGCTTTTTGATTTTTTCAAGGTCGTAATGGTCCCGATCCAAAATGGCTTTGGCCCGCTGAATATCGAGCTTATCAGCGGTGGACACAGACCATGGCAACTCCGCCACCGTCTCGAGAAATGAGCGTATAACCCCAAATTCCGGCGAGGCTTGCGGAATATTGGCCAGGCGGGAAAGCTCGCGATCGGTCTCCTTTTTTACTATGTCCGGCACCCGGGCGGCGTCGATGCGTTTGCGTAAATCCGCCACTTCCTCAGACTGGTCTTCCTCTCCGCCAAGTTCCTTTTGAATGGCCTTAAGCTGCTCCTGGAGAAAATATTTGCGCTGGGTTTTGTCGATACTGGATCGGACCTGTTTTTGAATGGTCTCCTGCAACTCCAGCAGTTCAATACGGGTGGCCAGTTTTTCGCGGACCCGTTCCAGCCGCTTGGTCACGTCCGCTTCCTCCAGCAGCGATTGTTTTTCCACCACGGATTCGTTGAGATTGGCGGCTAAAAAGTCCGCCAGTGTTCCCGGCGCTTCTATTTCATTTAAAATCCCGTTGGCTTCATCAGGGATATTCGGAGAAAGCTCAATCATCCGTTGTGCGGCCTGACGAACGCTTTGCACCAGCATCAGAAATTCCGCCGTCGGTTTTTCCGGCGTGGTATCGGCCAGAGGCTCTACCCGGGCTTTCAAATAAGGTTCCGTCTGCACCACTTCCAGGATGCGAAAACGCATCAGTCCATGGACGACGATACTTTGTTGGCCTTCGGGGTGGCGCACCATTTTGACCACCACCGAAACGGTACCCATGGAATACAGGTCAGAGGCTTGCGGATCTTCCACGCTGTCATTTTTTTGTGTGACAACCCCCAGCGTTTTGTCCGCCGGCATGACCACATCCAGCACGCGTCGACTTTTATCGCGGCCGATGGACAGCGGTATGACCGCCCCTGGAAAAGCCACCGCATCGCGCACCGGCAGGATGGGGAGAATCTCAGGTATTCGCACCTGGTGGACCAACGGGCCAGCGACACCGGCGGTATGGACCGGCGTGGATTGGCTTGACGCTTCCGCGGGCTTGGACGCAGGATCGGATGCTGGAACCGGCTCTTTCTTAACAGTTGCTGGAGCATTTTCGTTGCGGCCTTGTGGCGGTCCAGCAGCGGTTTGATCCGAAGCCGAAGGGGCTTGGGCCTGGTCCGACGGTGGTGCGGGTTGGTCCGCATGGTCCGGGCCGGCTTCCGAAACAGGCTGGGAAGAATTCTCTGAATCTGACGGGTTCTTTGGCAATTTTTAAATCCTGAAAAGGTCATGACGTTGGCCGGCAATTATTTGCCATGCTCGCTGCCGGGGTACCTGAGAATTTTCAGGTAGGTCCGGCGTGGTGGCTAGAGTTTGTGTTTTCGGCCTTGCTGCACGCCAGCTCCGGAAGCTTTGGGCAGTGTTATCCAAAGCAGCCCGGTGTCGTAATGAGCCGAAATGGCTTTTTCGTCCACATTGGACGGCATCTCCAGATTGCGGCTGAAGCTGCCATGATCTATTTCCATCAGGTGTACGGCCACGGCGCGATCGTGTGCCGAGGGCATGGGGCACGCTCGTCGGCCCCGGATGATCAATTGATTTTTATCGACGCGCACCTCAATATCGCTTTTATCCATGCCCGCAAGGTCTACACATACTAGAAATGCCAGACGGCTTTCATACAAGTTCACATCGGGTCGCCAGGATTCTGTTGTCCAAAAGCCGAAGAAACTTCGACTCAGAACCGTATCAGTTATAGCGCCTCCGGGCCGCGAAAATAGATCCGACTCCTGTGAGCTGGCCACCACTATTTCAACCATGGTCTGACTCCGCTTTCTGACTCAAGACGACACCCTTATCATAGCCGCCACATCATGATTTTATTCGCAAATGCCGGTTTAAGCCAAATGGTTGGCCTGGCCTCGGGGTGGGTACGAGTGGTTGGGGCCATTTTGAGGGCGATACCGCCGGGATGGAATATCTCTATCGTCAACGCGACAGCGCTGGCGATGCGGGGGAATTGCGACGGAGAATGCGCTGGGCGAGGTCAAGCTATGGTTGCAATCAAGAATGCAAGCGTATAATGATTGTGTTCATCGGCGGGTGGTGCATCGGTCATTTGGAGTTCACTTATGGCGGCAATTATTCACGTCACGGTTTGGAATGAATTCAGGCATGAAAAAACAAATCCTAAGGTGAAGGAAATTTATCCGCATGGCATGCATGTGGCCATTGCCGAGGCGCTGCGCAAGGCTGGCGGCATAACCGCTGGTACCGCCACGCTGGACGAACCGGAACATGGTCTTACGTCGGCCGTATTGGAAAAAACGGATGTGCTGATATGGTGGGGGCATGCCGCCCATGATCAGGTTCAAGATGAAATTGTGGCTCGTGTCCACAAACGTGTGCTGGAAGGTATGGGGCTGGTAGTGTTGCATTCCGGGCATTATTCCAAGATTTTCAAACGCTTAATGGGAACCACGTGCAGCCTGACCTGGCGCGAGGCCGGCGAAAGAGAACGACTTTGGGTGTGCAACCCTGGGCATCCGATTGTGCAGGGAATTGACCGCTATTTTGAGCTGGAAAACGAAGAAATGTACGGTGAGCCATTTGGTATTGCCGATCCGGATGAAACGATCTTCGTTTCCTGGTTTCAGGGGGGCGAAGTTTTTCGTAGCGGCTGCACGTTTCACCGCGGCAATGGCAAGATTTTCTATTTTCGGCCCGGCCACGAAATGTACCCCACCTATCACAGCCCGCAGGTGCAGCGGGTGTTGGCCAATGCGGTTCACTGGGCGGCCCCAAGCGGTGGTCGCTGGATAGATGCCTGTCCCAATGTGCCGATCGAAAAAGCACCGGAAAAGATCACTGCCAGGGGGGCTACATTGCATAAACCCGGCGAACAGGGATTTCGGTAAGCGTTGCGTCCGGCCCATGGCGGTGGCACAGCCCTCACGATACCGGTCCCGGCAAGCGATGATCGACGTTACAAGGGAGCGGGCAGTGCGACGGGTCGGCGAATCAGATAAATCCAGTAAGCCAGCCCGATGATGAGCATCGGCACGCTGTAGATGACTCCCAGGCTAATCCAGTGTCCGAAGATCAACTTCGGCTGGTCGCCTTGACGGAATTGTTCTCCGATAATGCGCATGATGGGATAAAAGACCGCAAAGGCCCCGCTGGCCATACCGGCCTTGCGCCAATTGCGACCGATGAACCAGCAGATGAGGAAAAGCACCAGACCTTCAAAAAAAGCCTCAATGAGTTGGGACGGAATCCGCGGTTCGAGAATGTGGCGCAGTTGGGTGATGACCATGGTATTGCCTTGGCGGGCCAGGTGGATAATTTGGAGGCGGGCGGAAAAGGGCAGTGGTCCGTGGAAATTTGGATGCAGGCTTTGCCACAGGTGGCGGACGTTGACGTTGAGTTGTATTTGCCGCAGAAAATCGGGCACCTGGCGCAGTTGGTGCTGTAAAAACGGATATTTACCGGTTTTAGCCAGCCGCACAATTTCGGCTTGCGGATGTATGGCCAGCGCTTGCATGAGGTTGGGATGATGGGCCTGCAGGTGCCGGGTTAGAAAAGTGACCATACCGGCGACAGGATTGTGCTCCATAAATTGGGCCAGATGGGGGTGAGTGCTGGTCAGTTTGCCGGCCAGATGACGGATGCGTGCATCCAGCGGTTGCGACTGATAGATCAATTCTGTGGGGAACTGTACCGCCAGGCGGGAATGCCACACATGGCCGTAGAGTTCACCGTTAATGAAGTTGGCCAAGCGTCCAAAACCGATGCCAATAGGGGCAACCATGGCACCGGCGTCGATGAGGTTGAGGAAACTGCTCTTGTGGCGGCGGGCGAAAATAAAGGTGGCTACAAAAACGCCGATGATGCCGCCATGGGCAGACATTCCCCCATCCTGCACCATCAGCAGGCTCCAATAGGGAAAGTGGTGCGTAAAGGTGGTGAACATGCCGGGACGATAGAGGGCGGCCTCTCCGAGTCGGCCCCCGATGACCACTCCAAAAATAGCGACAAACAACACAAAATCGGGCAATTTGGCCGCGGGTAAATGTAGTTGGTGATCCTTGATAAGTTTTTTGAGGATAAAGTAGGCCAAGATGAAACCGGTCAGGTATGCGGTACCGTACCAGCGAATACCAAACCCGGAATGACCCCACTGCCAGATAAAGGGGCTTAGTGTCTGGATGTAGTAGGCAAGAATCAAAATCGGCAAAACTCCATCATGGTGGCCGCTTTCAACCGGGCTTCATCGTTGCCTGGATGCGGCACCGGCCTTGGTTGGCGGAAAGCTTTCCACGGCAAGGCAGGATAGTCGGTTTAAGCGCGCGGAACAAGGGCTCGTACTCTCTGGTAAAGCACCTGTGTCTGGCCGGGATCTAATCTCCGCTGTCAGCAGGAGAGAAATTCCGGTATTGGCCGGCATTTTCCTGGGCAATCATTTGCATCGTTGCCGCGGCTTTGTCGCCGCGTGGCATCAGGGTGTAGGTAAAAATATGAGCTTGCACTCGTTTGTTCAGGTGATGCACGTAGTTGGCCAATTGCGCGCTGCAGCCGGAGCCGGTGAGAAAGAAAATGGTTTGCGGATGCAGGTGAAGAGCGGCTTTGAACGGGCGGGTAAAGTGGGTCAGTTGGCGGCCGGGTGATGCCAATGGGGTCACGCCGCGGAGCAGCCGCAGGCACCGCTTCTTATTTTGGACGGTGGCCATAACCAGGCGGTGCGGGCCTACGAAGCGGTCATGGCGGCAAAAAACGATGACCGCAAATTGCTGGGTCGGGTTGAGTCGATTGATCGAAACGACGAGTTGGCGGCGCAGCAAGCCAAAACAGTGCTGCAGGCAGCCTTCATGATCCACAATATAGACAATTTTGCCCGCATGATCGGATGCTCCCCAGAATCGCACCACCGGGCCGCGCATATTGCGGGTGTCCGTTTTTAACCGGATTTTGGCGATCTGGAGAGCCTGAGTCTGCCGGATCAGGTCCTTTTTATCAGCCAGCTTTCGGTCCGATCGTATCTGGCTTTTAAGGTTGGTAATGGCTTGTTGGTCGGCCTTGATGATAATAGCGTAGGCGTTTATGGATGATGGGTCCAAGTTTTTCAAGGCGGCAGGGGCATCCTTCCAAGGCGTTTCGGTGGAGGATGCCGGGTCGGGCAGAATCATTTTTGGTGGAGCGCAAAAAATCCGGCCTACGGGGCTATGCAAGAGGTTGCCGATACGCCGGCTAACCCTGGCCAGATCCAGGAGGACCGCGGCACGTGCCGCCAAGAGTTTATTTTGCTGTATCTGGGCGGCAAAGAGTTGTTGACGCTCCGCGTTAACCGGGTTATTCCACGCATCGGAATTGGTTAGATGGACAAGGATGGCAATATGTTTCTGGTTGACGCGGCCCTGGGTGTTGATATCACGCAGTTTTTTCAGGTCCGTGCGATATCGTGTCAACAGAGTGTTTTCGAATTGGAGAAACCGGCGGGTTACCTTGTCTGTAGAGTGTTGTTTCGTGATGGAAACCCAAGTGGCTCCATAGCGGATCAGCCCCTTGGTGGCCATACGTTTTTGCAACTCGGCATCGGCGATGATGAATGCCGCGCGCAGGGTACGAAAGCGCAGGGACCGGCTGGCCACCATCGCGTTGATTTGCGAGCAAACATTGTCGTAGACCTGGTGGCCGCCGGGATGAGCGGACAGCGCCTTTAGGTAATAGGTGCAAGCATGCAAAGGATGATTTTGGGTTTCCGCCAGGACCGCCATGTTATTTAAGTCCGCAGGGTCGTACGGTGTGCGGGCCAGAGCCTTGAGCAAGTATTTTTTAGCGGCGGCCAGGCGCTGCTGTTGAAACGCCAGCACGGCCCGCAATCCCCAGCTTTCGCCCCAATATGGATCCAGCCGACAGGCTATACGAATTTTGGCGGCCGCGGCACCATCATGATGGGCGTGGAGCAACGCTATCGCCTGCGAATCAAGATCCTGGGCCTGGGCTTTGGGAGTTGCGCCCATTGCCACCCCCGTGGTATACGTGGTCACCAGTACACCGGTAAGGAAACCCAAACATCGCAAGGCCCACCTCATTGTATTAGCTGCATATCCAAGACCAGCCTGCCCATCGAAGGTGGCACGTCGATCTGGAATGATGCGCGCATCCCCGCTGTTCATTGAAATGCCAGAATAGCGTATATTTGGCAGCCGGGTCAAGCGCGAGGGAAAGGGAAGTCTCGGCCCGGGGCCAGGGTTTGGAAGCGACGCGGCCCTGGGCTGTTGTGACTGGCCGTTGGAAAGTGAGCTACAAGTACACTATAGTGATATGGTAAGGAGTTGGCTTATGGCAAAAGCAAATGTGGATCCGGTGGAACTCCGGCGCTTTGCGCAGGATTTAAATCGTTTCAATAATGACCTGCAAGGGTTGGTGGGCAGTTTGCAGGCGCGGTTGCGCGGTTTGGAAAGCGTATGGCAGGATCAGGAACAGCGCAAGTTTACCGAGGCTTTCGAGCAAACCTTGAAGACCATTGCTATTTTTCTGGAAGAATCGCACCAACATGCGCAGCTCCTGGCCAAAAAAGCCAATGTGATAGAGGAATATCTTAAACAGCGTTAAAGACACCGGATTGGCGCTGGGAGTGACTATGGCTGAAGGCGCAAAAGTTCATGACATTGATGCGATCAAACGGTTTCGCGCGTACCTGGCCAAAGTCGGCGAGGTTGCGGGGTTGGCGCTGGGTGATGCGGAATCGGATATCAACCGCACCATGACCTGGCTGGAAACGGAACAAAGCACGTACTGGAGCGGGCAAATCCGCAAGCGTCAGGAAGTGCTCAAGCGGGCTCAGCAGGCCTTGCGCGACAAGCAGTTGTACAAAGATGCCAGCGGATCCCAGCCGTCGGTGGTGGAAGAACAAAAAGCGGTGCTCAAGGCTAAAAACAGCCTGCTGGAAGCGGAACAGAAATTGGCCAATACCAAAGCCTGGATTCGGCGATTGCCCAAGGAAATATCCCTGTATCGGGGTGGTGTACAGCCGCTGGGCAACACGGTGGCGGCGGGTATGCCCGCGGCTCTGGCCCATCTGACCAATGCGCTGGAGAGTCTGGATCGCTACGTTGCTTCGCCGGTGGAGGCGCAGTCGGCGGCACCGGCGGTGATCGGTTTGGAAAGCGCCGGTACCGGCGGTGGGCCGGACATGGCGCGGTCCCCCACCCCAGCGGATGAGGGCAAAACAGAAAATGAAGCGGCTGTGCTGCGGAGGGCTATTCCAACCGGCGATATTCTCTCGCAGGCCGTACCGGTCGAGCCGGGCCATAACGTGGTGTTGTCCCTGCCGGTGTTCAGCGGTGTGGAACGAGCACGTATGGTCACGGTGGGCTTATCACTGGAACTCCAACCTGATGAGCCGGTGACGATAGCTGAAAATGACACGCCCGGGGGGCAATGGTTGTTGACCCGTCTAAGTCAGGGCGGAGTTTATATAGGGCCGGTGGATGGCCCCGCGCCGATAAGATACCGGATGGTTCCCCTGGGACGGTTGTTGGCCATGCGTTCTGATCTGGCGGAAGCGATGGCGCTGGGCGCGGGTTTTATGCTGCTGGTTGGGCCGCAGGGGTTGCTGCGAATTTTCAATCAGCGCGATGTCCGGCTGTGGTCGCGTGCTTAGAAGTGGATCGATCCTGGCGGGTGCGGCCATGGCGGTGAATGATCAAAGGTGGTGCCCATGAGTATGCATGAGAGCCGTTCGAATATAAGTAAGCTGGTGCGGGAGGTGGAGAACCGTTGGAGTGAGCTGGAGATGGTGTGGAACGATGCCAACAGCCATGCCTTTGAGGAGCGTTTTATCCGGCCGCTGGTAGAGGATTCGCGTGCAGCCGTTGGCGCGATGGATTATATGAACCGGATTTTGGCTGATATCAAGCGTGATTGCGGATAAGAGGACGATGACTGAAGAAACCGATGCTAGCCCCGTGGCGGCTGGAGAAGCAGATGCGGCTGAAGGTGTTAACCCTGGAAGTATGGCACCTGTCGCGGAATCCGCGGTGGATTTACCGCGCAAAGTCTTGCGCGATCTGATGGAGTTGGCTGCGGAATGTGCCGCCCGCGAGGCCGCGCTGGAACGCGAGTACAATGCGGCCACCGCGGAAGTAGACGCGCGCGAAAAGCGCACGCTTGCCAATCTGGAAGGGAGTCGGCGGCATGCCCAAGAACAGCTCTTAAAAAAGTTTCAGGAGCAGCAGGACCAAGCTCAGGCCAAGCGGATGCAGCAAACCGAAGAGGTCAGGGCGGCGGATGCCGCGGCACAAAAACAAGCTCGACAGACCTGTGACGCGATCCAGGCGCAGCTCAAGAAAAACTACGAGCAGGTAGTCTGGGAAGCGGATATTCAACTGGAAGCCGAGCAAAACCGGTTGCGTGCGGAGCTGGCACAGATGCGCCAAACCAATGCCGCCACTCTGAAGGCCAAACACGATCAGCTCTTTGCTCTACTGGCTCGATATGGGCACGTTCCGGATGCGGAAGCCGCGTTGGCGGGCGATCCATCCGATCGGCCGACCATTCCGACGGATACGGCGGAGATTCAGGCGCAATTCGGCCGTCATGTGGCGGACATTGATCAGGCTCTGAAGATGTTGGAACAAACTGATTCGGCTAAGTTCTTTGTGGGGGTGTGGCCATACCTGCTATTTGCGGTGGTGGTGCTGTTGGCCGTGGGGATACCGCAATTGTTGCCGGGAGTGATCTGGCCGGATTTAAATCTGATGGGTGTGACCGGTACGGGGGCCGTGGTGTTGATGGCGTTGCTGCTGTTGTTGCTGCGCTGGCGGGCCCGTCGGGCGGTTCGGCGGGCATACCGTCCGGGGCATTATGCTTTGTTTTACGCCGACCTGGAAGCCCGAGCGGTGTTGGAGGCGGCCCAAAAGACGCATGATGCCGACTTGGCCAAGGCCCGGCATCGCCACAAGACGGAAGTGCACAGCGAAAAGGCCAAGGCTGAAGTTATTCTGGAAAAGGCCAAGGCCGCCCGCGATGCCGCCTTGGCAGCCAGCGCAGCTTCCTGCCAGACCAACTTGTTGCGGGTGGAGGAAGATTATGGCATAGCGGAACGCGAAATACGACGATGGCGCGATGAACGTGAGACCCAGACGCAACAAAAGTATCAACAGGAGCTGGAAAACATTCGACAGGGCATAGCGGCGGACCGGTTACGTATCAAAACCCACCGCGAGTCCCAACGGGCCGAGTTGGAGCAAAAGTGGACGCAGGGTCTATCCAGATTGCAAACCCCAGTGGAAACGGAAGCGGGCGGGCCGGCTGTGGCCACCGGTCAATGGGACCATTGGGTGCCACCACGCACCTTCGCGCAGACCGTGCGGTTTGGTGAATTGGCCGTGGATGTGCAGGCGATTGTGCGCCAGGCCGCCAAAGACGGGCCATTTACGCTGGAGATTCCCAGCCGCTTTGCGATGCCGGCGCTGCTGGCGTTTCCGCGGCACGCTTCATTGTTGATGCACGCGGACCGTGCCGGCCGCCCGGCGGCGCTGGCGGCATTGCAGGCCGTCATGACGCGGCTGCTTACCACCTTGCCGCCGGGGCGGGCCAGGTTCACACTGGTTGATCCGGTGGGTCTGGGGCAGAATTTCGCGGGCTTCATGCACCTGACGGATTATGACGAAGCGTTGGTGGGGGGCCGTATCTGGACGCAGGCAGAACAAATTGATCAACGACTGGCGGATTTGACGGACCACATGGAAACCGTAATCCAGAAATACCTCCGCAATGAGTTTGAAACCATTGATGATTACAACATTCAGGCGGGTGAACTGGCCGAACCTTACCGTTTTCTGGTGATTGCGGATCTGCCGGTCGGTTTTTCCGACGAATCGCTGCGGCGGCTCAGCAGCATTGCCACCACCGGCGCGCGGTGCGGAGTTTACACCCTGGTTTTCCGCGATACGCGGGTGGCCGTGCCGGCGGGCACCCATTTGGAAGATTTGGAGTCGCACAGCATCAACCTGGTTTATCAGGATGATCGGTTCGTCTGGCGGGATGAGGTGTTCAGTCGGTTTCCGCTGACGCTGGATGCCGCACCCGAGGAAAACGATTTGACCACCATTTTGCATCTGGTGGGCAAGCAGGCGCGGGAATCCAAGCGGGTGGAGGTTTCGTTTGCGGCCATTGCTCCGGATCCGGATTCGTTTTGGACACGCCACAGCGATGCTGACCTGCATGCGGCAGTGGGGCGGTGCGGAGCCACGCGGCTGCAAACGTTCCGTCTGGGCAAGGGTGTGGCGCAGCACGCTCTGGTGACCGGTAAAACCGGTTCCGGCAAGTCCACGCTCATGCACGTGTTGGTGACGAATCTGGCGATGTGGTATTCGCCGCAGGAACTGGAACTCTATCTCATCGATTTTAAAAAGGGCGTGGAGTTCAAAACCTATGCCACCCATCGCCTGCCCCATGCCCGGGCCATAGCGGTGGAAAGTGATCGAGAATTTGGCCTAAGCGTCTTGCAGCGTATTGATGCGGAACTGGGCCGGAGGGGGGATCTATTCCGGGCGGTTGGCGCGCAGGATCTGGCGGGGTATCGGCAGGCGTCCAAACAACCGTTGGCACGGACGCTGCTGGTGATTGATGAATTTCAGGAATTTTTCAGTGAAGATGACAAACTGGGGCAGGATGCGGCCCTGCTGTTGGATCGGCTGGTGCGGCAGGGGCGGGCGTTTGGGATTCATGTCTTGTTGGGTTCGCAGACGATTGCCGGATCTTCCGGCTTGTCGCGCAGCACCATCGGCCAGGTTGCGGTACGCATTGCGCTGCAGACCACCGAGGCGGATTCGCAAGTGGTGCTGGCGGACGGCAATTCGGCGGCCCGGCTGCTCTCCCGTCCGGGCGAGGCTATTTACAACGATGCCGGCGGATTGGTGGAAGGCAACAGCCCGTTTCAGGTGGCATGGCTGGCTGATGAACAGCGGGATCGATATCTGGAAGCGGTACGGGAAAAGGCCGACCTTCTGGATGTGCGCACGGAACCCACCATTATTTTTGAAGGTAACACGGCGGCGGATATCCGCAAGAACCGGCAGTTGTTGACGCTGCTGGAAACCCCGCGTGTGGCGGTTAATCCCAGGGTGTGGTTGGGCGAGCCGGTGGCTATTAAGGAACCCACCAGCATCGTATTTCGGCGGCAAAGCGGCGGCAATGTGATGCTGATCGGCCAATCCGAAGAGCAGGCTTTGGCGATCATGTCGGCGGCGATGTTGGCCCTGGCGGCGCAGCAGCCTCCGGATACCAGTCTGTACATTTTCGACGGTAGCGCAACGGATTCACCATCCTATGGGGTATTGCCGGCTACCGCCGCAGTCACAAAACTGGTCTATAAGAATGTCGAATATCGCGCCGTGCCGGAAGTCATCAAGCAACTGGCGAAGGAATTACAGCAGCGGCAGGGTGGAACGGTGACCGCGCCGCCGGCAATTTTTATCTTTGTACTGGGTCTGCAGCGCTACCGGCCGCTGCGAAAATCGGAAGATGCTTTCGGGTTTTCCAGTGGCGGCGGTGATGACAAAGAGGCTGATCCGAGCAAACAGTTCGCCGATCTGCTGCGCGAAGGCCCGGCGTGGGGTATCCATCTGATCATCTGGACCGATACCGTGGTATCCGTCGACCGCGCTTTAGACCGCAATTCCATGCGTGAATTTGATACGCGGGTACTCTTTCAGATGAGTGCATCGGACAGCAGCAACCTCATTGATTCCCCGGCGGCCAACCGCCTTGGCCCGTGCCGGGCTTTGGCCTATAGCGAAGAACAGGGCACGCTGGAAAAGTTCCGCACTTACGCGGTGCCGGACGTAGAGTTTCTGCAGGAAGCCCAACGGAAATTAACCGCCAAACCGGTTAGTCCCGGCTAAATTGTACGTAATATGGATTTCCCTGCGGATGGGGGAGTAGGCAGTTTCCGGATCAACGGCGCATCTGTGGTGCGGCCAGGAAAATTGTAATATTGCCATTCTTTCCCGCCAGACGCTGGCTGCTGTTCAACAGGGCTGGCGGTGGTACCATCATGAGGGAAACTCGGAATCCGGCTCGGGGGTTTTATATGGCTGTCCGCTGCGACGTGTGCGGTGATCTCATCGACGATGCCGCTTCAGCGCGACTGATCGGCGGCCGGGCAATCTGCGGGCCATGCCATGCCAAACTCCAGCACCCGTTAGCAGATGCCCCAGGGCCGACGGGTGAAACACCGAGTCTGCGTAAGCCATGGCGAGAAAAAATTGCCGATATCGCGTGGGTTGCGTTGGTGGCGGCGGCGATTGTGCTGCTGGCCGGGACTTTGCTGTGGATGCTACCGCCTGTGCGCATTGTGGTGGGGGTGGGTGCTATGCTGCTTTTTCATAGCTTTGGCGTTGTTATAGTGGCCATGGTCGTGCTGCTTGTTGTGCTTATTATTCGACGGATGCGTGCCCGGCCGGCGGTGGACGGCATAGCGCGGGTGCGTGAGGCGGGGCCAGCCCCGCAGCCAACAAATCCACAGCGGGTAAAGGCGTCTGTTCGAACAATGTTGGGAATAGTCGCCACTGCGTTGACGCTGGCCGGTGTCGTGGCACTGATTGGGTGGATACTGGCTTTGCCAATCCTCTTGCTCTTGACGTTGCTGGCGGATTCCACGCCTGACCGGACCCCCATTTTTCTCATACCGTTAGAGGCAATTGCGGCGCTGCTGGTTGCACGCCTGCTGGCGTACGTCGGCCAGTTAGGGGTACCCAAGAGACAATTCGCGTGGAGCTTGCCCGAGCTGGCACTGCGCTCGGTAGGCCGCATACTTATGTTGGTCGTGAATTCGGCGATTTCGGTGTTTTTCATTTTGTGCCTCTTGACGGTGGCCGGGCCGAGCAACTGGTGGGCTTTTATTTTCGGGTTGGGCGTGGCGGCGGGGATTGGGGTCTGGTTTCTGCGGCGAAGGCCAGGCGCGAAGCCGGGCTTTAACCTGAGAAGTATCGGGTCCTACTTTTTACGGACTTTTCTGTTCTGGTGTGCGGTGTGGTTGGCGATTGGCCTAGCCAATCATGTGTGGCCCGACTGGCAACGATGGTGAAGAGTGGGACATTGGCCACGAGGCGGAGCTGAGTTGGTCGTGGCCAGGGCGTGAATAGTTCAGACGCAGTTGCCTTGGCGTTTTACCAGGGGCTGGGCTGGGGCAAGAATGTGGAGGCTAACTTTTTGTGTGCCCAGGGAATCACAGGTGCGGGTGGGGGTGCCACTTCCACTCAATTGTTTTTCATGCCGCCACCATTGCAAGCGTGCGCTTTGGCCCGGCCAGATCAGGGCCGATGCGTCGGCCCGGCCTTGCTTCCGGGAAGTGTCGCATTTGGATTCACTGGAATTCCCATACGATGCAGTGCTATGACCGCCTCAACATGGCTGGCACCGTAGAATGAGTAATGGCCGGCGGCAAGCTGGAAATACCGGATCGCGTCCTTGCGGTCGCCGTTGAGTTTCAGAAATTCACCGACGGTAAAGAGAAGGACCGGATGCCAGATGCGATCATGGCGATTTTCAAGCTGGTCGACCGCCTTAAGGTCCAGCGGTTGGTGTAACTTCAGGGCCTTTTGAAAAAGCTCGGCCAGTTGGGTGTACGCAGCCAGCGGAGCCATGTGCCAAGTTGCAGCCCTGGCGATAAGGCTGTCCCGCAATGCGGAATCATGGAGGGAATCCGCTAACATTGCGGCTTGGAGCAGATCCAACTGTGGATCGGGGGCCCCAAAGCGTACACAAGCCAGATAAACCTGGATGGCGCGGTGCGGATGGCCGGTCAGGGCATCAAATGCCGCCCCGGTCATGAGTTCACGGACGTTTAAGTGCGGCAGCGAGCGTACGGCGAATGCTCGGGCTGCGGCGATATTGCCATGCTGTTCCATCGCGCACCAGAAATACCAGAGGCATCCGTTGTACGAGGGATAATGTTGGGTGTCGCGCCGGATCCAGGTTTCGCCCGCGGCCCAGTCGCCAAGGGCTGCATAGCATCTTGCCGCAGCCATCATCGGTGCGGCTGCCTGGGTTTGAGCGGTTGGAACGACGATGCGCTGGGCCTGATGGTAGTGGCCGCGCCGCATCAGGAAATTGGCCAGAGTTGCCGCCCTGGCTTGCGGCAAGCTCACGGCTGGACTGAAAACTTCATATACGACTGCTCCTTGCCATAGTGGCCGGCACTGTAAAACATCGCCACGCCGCCACCCGGCAGAACCAGAATATGATGCCGCCAGAAGTTGCCCTCTTCGCCGTTAGCGCGGGCTTCAGGAGGCACATCCTTCATCCATTCAATTGGATCCGGCAGCCAACGCCAATTCTGAATTGGAAATTCTTCATCGCATACCGCAAATCCGCCCAAACTCGGTGGAGGTTCTTCCGTCCAGATCTCCTTGTTGGCGGGATCGGGAGCGGTGGGGGAGGCATTGTAGAGTCCCACCCAGCGGTGATTGGTGCCGGGAATCAGTTGCATGCCGCCCACCCATCCCGCGGCCCAATGGCCTTTTTGCTGGCACGGGGGAAGCACTTCACCGAGTTTGACTATCCCGGGCTTGTCCAGATGCTCGACCGCCGCCGCCGAAGCACTTCCGTAGGGCGATACCGTGCGGGCTTGGGGCTGCTGCGGATAGCCCATGTAAAAATAAAGTATTTCCCGGCGCTGGGGAAAATAAAATCCGGAGACGGCATCCACATGCTTTTCATCGAAGCTGCCGGGGCCGCCGCGGCCGATGAGCGCACTTTTTTCCCAGGTCCACGGTCCGGCCAGGGAAGTGGACCAGGCCCGATGCACGTATTTATTCGGCTCAATGCCGACACTAAGCAGGCAATAACGGCCGTCAATGAGAGCTGCCTCATTAAGGCCGTGGGCATTTTGCACAATCCACGGCTTATGGGTGGAGCCGGGCAGCACTTCCGGATTGGTAAACTCCAGGGGAGTTGGAAACGACCAATGGCCGGGGCCGACCTGATCCAGCGACCGGCAGATGGACTGGCCATGGCCAGGCGGATCAAAAAATAGAAACATCCGATACCCTCCGAGGCTTGGATCGCGTACGATGGATGCGCCGCCAATCACGGAACAGCCTAAACCCGTCGCCGGCCGGGTGATGGTGCGCCCGCCATGCCGCCATTTTGCGGGTATCGACAGCCCATGGACATTTATCGTTGACATGCGTGAACCTCATCATAGTAAGAACATTCAATCTGGGGATTCCAGCCGGTGCCATCAGCCCGCACCCGCCGCAAACTTAACGTAAAGCTGCTCCTGTCCGTAATGGCCGGCGTTGTAGAACATCGCCACGCCGCCATCGGGCAGTATTAAAATATGATGCCGCCACAAATTACCATCCTCGCCCGCGGCCCGGGCCGTCGCGGGAATGTCTTCCAATCGCTGCAAGGGGGCATCAGACCAGCGCCAATTGGCAATCGGGAATTCCTCATCACACACCGCAAAGCCACCGAGACTCGGGGGCGGCTCTTCCGTCCAGATCGCTTTGTTGATCGGGTCCGGAGGGGTGGGTGAGGCGTTTATTAAACCGACCCAACGCGATTTCAAGCCGGGCAAAATCTGCATGCCGCCCACCCAACCCGCGGCCCAATGGCCTTTTTGCCGGCATGGGGGAAGCACTTCACCGAGTTTCACCACTCCCGGCTGCCCCACACGTGCAATGGCGGCCCCTTGGGCATTGCCGAAGGGGGAAACCGCACGCGGCTGGGGCTGTCGCGGATAGCCCATGTAGCAGTACAGAATCTCGCCGCGGCGCGGAAAATAGAATGCGGAAACCGCATCGGCATGTTTTTCATCAAAGCTGCCCGGGCCGCCGCCCACAATCAGTGGTTGTTTCTCCCACGTCCACGGCCCGGCCAGCGAACTGGCCCATCCCCGGTGAATATATTTACTTTGGCCCATGCCCACGCTCACCAAACAGTAGCGCCCATCAATTTGGGCCGCCTCGTTGGGCCGATGGGCATCCTGCACGATGTACGGCTTGTGCGTGCCATCGGGGATAACCTCCGGATTGGTAAACTCCAACGGCACCGGAGCGGACCACTGACCTGGGCCGACCGCGGTTAAGGAGCGGCAGATGGATTGGCCATGACCGGGGGGATAAAGAAACAAAAACATGCGATATCCCCCCACCGCCGGATCGCGCACAATGCATGGATCACCAACGACATGCGAGCCTGGGCCGCTGGTGGGGCGGGTGAGCACCCGCCCCCCGTGGATCCAGCGCGCGGGAAGAGCAAATTTGGGCAAGAAAATATCCGGCATGGATGAAGTTCCTTTTTACAATAATCCCCCAGGAGCGGCCCTAGCGCGATACGCCCCAGAAGGCTTCGCAGGGCAGACGCTGACACCAAGTTGGCGGGAAGGACCCGTTGGATCGCCAATGCCGAAACACACCCGCCAGAGCACTGTAATTCATGGAACCGTCCACCACGTGCTGGGAATTGTACAAGATCAGGCCGAAGCGGAAGCGTTTGAGGGCCGGGCTAAAGAGCTTCAGGTGCGAGCGCGGAATGGCGATTTCGTAGAGCGTGAGATGAGAAGCCCGATGGCGTGTGATTTTGATCAGGCCGCCCGGAACCGGCCCGATGCCGGGGGTAGGTGCCGCCTGATAACCATTGCGCCGGGCGGTATTGGGTCCCCAGACGCGCGTCAGCATGTCGCCGGTGGTGGACGTATTGGCAAAGTAGGCGTAATCGGTATCGTAAAATGTTCCCTTCCAGGCCCACCGATCGCTCATTTGCCGGCCCCAGCCGGGCACACGCGGGCGAAAGCCAAACGCAAATTCCAGCACATCACCGCAGTTGATCGGATAACCAAGTCCGTTGGGGAGCCCATTTTTATACGGCACCAAAATTTTGCCGCCGCTGCGCCCGGCCAGGGCCGGCGTACCGACGGTGCAGGAAAAATGCCGCTGCAGCACGGCCACACCGAGATACACATATCGGCGGCTGTAGGCAGTGTAAATCCGGGCGATAATTCTGCCTTTGCCGCCGACGGCGGTGGGCAATTTTAAATCCGGGTTGCGCAGATAACGCGTGATATCCAGGTGCTTGGCAAACATGCGGCTGTCCATGAGCACCGGCGTTAGCCCGCGCCAATCGGAAAGCTGGCCGGTGAAATGGACGCTTCGCCGGACAAACCGCGCCGTCGAAAGCAATTGCTTTTTGCGAAAGGGCACAAAAGTATCGCCCGCGTGGTCGGGGTTGACCACGGCCTGGAGGGAGACGCCGTAATCGTTGTCGCGGGCCACGGTTACGCCTGGCCACGCGATGGGCACCTCCACAAGCCTGCCCGGTCCAACCACGAAGGGACTGGACACGGTTTTGCCGGCGGCCGCGATTTTCATGCTCAATGTGCCATGGAGGGTTTCCGGCAGTTGATTTTCCAGCCGCACCATAACCGTTTGCCGCTGGTTGGCCGGCTGCATCAGCGATAGGGCGTAACAATTCACGGCGGTAACATGGCTGATGTGCGCCCCGCGAATGAGGTGATACAAACGCATCACGCTAAGCGTGTTGGTGGTGATGTAGACGGGATTGTCATTTAACGGCAGCACCAGTCGCCCCCGCGTTGGAGCAATGCGTCGGCCCGTCATGTCATAGGCGAGCAGGCCGCGCGGATGGGCAATGGTCAGCGTGCCGGTTCGGTCCACCGCCTGATCGGACTGGCCGGTGCAGGACCATAGCACCGCCACCTTGGTCGGGTCCAGCCCGCGACTTGCGGGAATGGACACGCCCCAGCGGGCAGAAATCTGCCGGGCCCGCGGCAAACGCCGTACCTGCGGGGTAATCCACCGTGGATCGGCAAAGATGGCCCCATGGATTAATTCCTCCCGCGGCCAGATATCCGCCACGATCGGCCGGTCCTCCAAAAAGTAGGTCATCACCGCGAAGGTGGTGTTGCTGCACGTCCACTTGGGGCCATAGCCGATGTTAAGCTGCATGTTGCCCATGAACATGCCATCCAGCGCGGCTTGAACAAAGTATTGCACAATTTTAAAGGCGTTGTGGCGGTTGTTCATCCAACTGCCGAAATAGTGTAACCCCTGGGGCTTGGCCCGGCCCACCGGGTATTGCGTGCCGCCTTCAGTAAGATAGGTGTATTTCAGGCCCATGCGCGCGGCGGCTTGTTTGGCGTCATCCATGGATCGCAAATTATCCCCCGCCCGCCAGTTCGCCGCGCCGCCGCTATATGTATACGGATGATGGGTCAGACCGGAAAGCAATCCCTTCCAGCAGGACGGAGCAAATTCGATATGGTCCACGATAAACGCGGAACTGTTACCCGCCAGCATCCGAACATGGGGATTGAGCCGGAGCGCCATTTGGCATATTTGGCGCTGCAAGACCCGGTACTTGGCACCGGTGGCCGCCCAGGTCCAGCCGAAAATCCAAGGCTCATTCCAGAATTCATAGGTATGAATCTGCGGGAAATGCTGCATCCACACCCGCCAGGTCTGCACAAACTGGCCGTAATCATTGGGCGGTCCGTACATGTGCAAGGCCCGGGCCAGCGGCGTTACATTGGCCACATTGGCACCCTGGAGCGCATAACCGATCGACGGCAGCCACCAGATTCCATGGGCCGTGTCCGCCGCCCATTCACGATCCAGCATTTTAAAACTCTGCGGCACGGCCTGGCCCCTGGGCAGGGTGTGAATCCAGGAGGAATTTGTTACCTTGAGAACCGGGTTGGGTTCCACCCGCGCCACCTTCATGCCGATGGCTTGCAAAAAAGCCAACGTCTTGCCCATGGGCACGTTTAAGTTGGAGGCGAAAAACGAATTGGGCCGCAGTCCGGGATGCCACGGCGGTATCACTCCGATGTTGGTCAGGCCAACCGCCGCCGCACCCGCCAGATGAGCACTGATTAAAAAATATCCCATCCCCCCATGAAATTTTACGATCGCAGCAACGGCCCGACCGCCCGGCACATTGCCCAGATGCACCGTCTGGTGCCACGCCACACGATGCCCAAAAATATCCCGGGCGGTGAGCACCACCGTAGCGCCGGAGAGCGGTGTGGGGCTTTCCACAGTCAAACGTAAGTGCACGGGCCGTGCCACCGGACCTCCCGATGCGGGCATGGGCCGGGTGAACATATTATAAATGCCTCCCACGGGCGTCAGGGTAAGCCGTGGGGCTGCGGCGCAGATTGCGGTGGGGCCGGCCAAGAACAGCCCGAGCAACACCAAGAAAGCCGGGAAAGCCGCCCGATACTTTTGAACCCGAAAATAGTGCATCAAATTTACCTTAAAAAATGGATAACCACGAAAATTGGTCGTCTGTGGCCCCGCTTTGGTTGCGATCGCCACGACGTTACGCGACGTTTATGGCATTTAGCGGACAATCAGCCGCGGCGGCACCATCCGCAGTTGGGGGCCTTCTCCAGCGGTTCCCGCAATGCGGGCCTGTAGCAGGTGGACCATTTCCTGCCCAATGAGAAAGTTTTGCTTATCCACCGTCACGGACGGAATGGAAGATTCCACTTCCTGCTCCGGGCTGTCGCCATAATAGTTATCGTATCCGGCTAGAAAAATATCTTTCTGGGGCTGGCGCCCGAACATACGACACGCCGCCGCCACCGAAAATACCTCGCCGTCGCTGCTGGCCATAATCGCGTCAATCGCATCTGATTTGGTCAGGTACGGTACCAGTTGGCCCGCCAGATAGCTCGATTTCACGCGGAAATGCTCGACCGTATAATGGCCGCCGATATCCTCCACCCACAGCGTCGGCAATGGTTCCAGAGAGTTTTCCCGCATGGCCCGGGCATAGCCCGCGAGTCGGCCGCGTTTCCAATACAGATCCTTCGGGTTCTCAAACAAAGGCAAAATGCGGCGGCACCCGCGCTGCAATAAATGTTGGGTCAGCATATAAGCCCCCGCCTCGTGGTCCGAAATCACGCGGTCATATTCCTGGTCCAGCGGCCCATCGCCATATACCACCACCGGGATGCCTTCACGGGTTAGAATACGTATAAAGTCCACCAATGCCTGGCGCTCGGCACCGGCCATCTCGCAAACCAGCAGACCCGATGGGCGCACGGAAAGCATAGTGTTGGAAGGCTGGTCTAACAGCCGCGCTGGGGCCAGACTTAGCACCCCCCGCCCCGCCTGCCGAGCAGCCGCCGCCGCTCCGATGCCGATATATTCCGACCATCCGGGTTGGGCATGCCCGTCCAGCGGAGCTTGGGCTGGGGCGAGAATCATTAAGGTCTGACGCAAAATGGCCGAGACTGTACTTGAGGCCGCATTCGCCAGCAGACGGGTATGGCCATCGCGGACCTGAATGAGGCCTTCCGAGGTTAAGACACGCAGCGCCCGCTGCACCGTCGCCAAACCCACGCCAATGTGCCGGCATAACTCGCGTTCCGACGGCAGAGGCATTCCGGGTTGCAAGCGGCCTTTTTCAATCCATTCGCGCAGGGTGGCAATAGCCTTGGCCCGTGGTGAGCCGTTACGAAAAACTCTTGGTTGAACTGTGGCATCCATCGTCTTAAAGCCTCCAAGCTTAAACCTGGGCACCTTTCGCAGTTGCCTCAATGCAGGTTAAGAGCCAACAACCCTGTGTTTGACTCCATCAGGTTGCAGTTTAGCAGAACGTCTGATTGTGTCAAATATTTCCAAAAGTTTATTTTGACCCAATTATTTGGTTGAACAGTGTCGTTCTTGACTTTTCGGTTGGGCATGGAGATGAGCCTTAAGTACCTTTTTTTAGGATGGTCTTCTGGCGGCTGCTGGACGAAGGCCTTTATAGGTGGCGGAATTGCGTTGGATTTTGGGAATGGATGTTGATACTGTGCGGCTGATTTGCAGGTCTTTAGCTGATCGATGTTGGCGGTTGCTGCGCCCGTTCAAGACGAACCTAAATAATTCATAAAAGGGAATATAATTAAATCAAGTGACCCAAAAAAAGGGAGTCAAAAAAAAATTAATTTTTTTACTTGCAATCAAAAAAACATTTTGTTACAATAACTCTCGTTGACTCGATGCGGTCTTTTTGATTGTTCCTTCTTGTGGCTTTCGCCACAGGCGATCAAAAAAATCCCGGGCCAAGGCCTTTATGGAAAGGGAACAAGTTATGTTCAACTCTAAATCACTACTTCTGGCGGGCGCAGCCGCAGGCGTGTTTGCGGCAATCGGGCTGGGCAACGGCATGGCACGGGCCAATACCATCACGGACAATTTCAATTCCGATACAGTCGGGGCCTTCAGCAGTTCCGGCGATACGCTGTTTACCAACAGCAGTGGCGCGGTCAACATCGTGACCGTTGCCACGGGCAACAACGTGGCGCAGTTCAACGCTGCGGCCAACCTTGATACCCAAACCGCTAACGGAAACGCCCCGTGGAAACCCACGCTAGCCGCGCCGCTCACTATCACCGGCGACTGGACGTTTGTATCCGCACCGGATTACAACGACGAGTTGCACATCTACACCCGCGAAAGCGCGAGCGGTAACGGCATCCGGTTTGGAATTGGGATTGATCAGGGGGCGAGCGGCGGCCCAGCCTATATTTTCGCGGACCTGTCCGGTGCCACAGGAACCGGCACCATCTCGGTTGGCACGCCGGTTTATACTGGCAATTTCACAACCAGTGTCGCCCTCAAGGATGTGCTGGCTTTTACCGTAACGGATAATGGGAATAGCATCTCGCTGAATGTTACCGACAACAACACCGGGGCCACCGCGTCACTGACCGGAACCAGCGACTACACGCCAACCAACAACGACTACCTGGTAAGCTTCCTGAGCAACGAGTCCTACACGGGTAGTGGCACCGGCAAGGGCAACCTCGACAACGTTACCATTACCAATGCGGCGGTTCCCGAGCCGGCCACTTTGGGCCTGATGGCTGTGGCCGGCACAGCGATTCTGCTGGTGGGCAAACGCAAGGGGGCTTGATAAGCGGAAAAAGCCCGCGCCATAAAATGAATGGGAGGAAGGGCCGATGGTGGGATCTCGGCCCTTCCTTGCCTTAGCCGGCGAGGCTGCTTGTGGAGAATCGTTATGAAGCCCGACGATATCAGTTGTAAATCTCCGGCTAACGGCGCAAAGTGCGGTGCGTTGCCGTCTGTTGGGCCGCTAGGCAAGCCGGTTGCGAAATCACCCTGCGCGGGGCAATTGGCGGGATTTTCGCTGGTCGAATTGCTGGTGGTCATCACCATTATCGGCATTTTGCTGGCCCTGTTGCTGCCCGCGCTTTCCGCGGCCAGAGAAGATTCCCGCCAGACAATATGTCTTTCCAATCTCCATGAACTGGGCTTGGCCACGACCGAATACACCACCGAGAACAATAATTTTTATCCGGACCATCGCAGCAATGAGGCCGAAACCCTCTACGCCACCACCGAACCTTCCTGGGCCGGCACCATGGCCTATTGGCCGGTCGACTACCGCAAAGAAATTGGGCCGTACCTGGCCGCCAATGCCGATGCCACCAAATGGTCGCCTAACTATGGCGTGTTCTATTGCCCGGATATGCTCGATGCCAGTTATCTGTTTACCCATCCGCACCCGCTGATGGTTTATACCACCAACCCGCAGGCCATGTGGCTGGGCACCACGACCGGGGACGGTGCTACCGATGGGCGCTGCAACAGCAATTACCAGATTGCCGAAGGCTTCTTGCGGACTTATGCCAATAGTTTTACCTTTGCTCAGACCAATGGAACCACTTTAATCGCTAATCCCGGTGATAACCAAAGCTTCAGTCTGCGGGTGAGCCAAATTCAAAATCCCGGCAATACCGTGGTCATAGCGGATACCGTGGCCTTTGGCATCAATTTTTATGGGTTGGGATCCTTCCAATTGCCGGGTTACACCCCGCATGGGTCTGGTGCCAATGCCCTTTTTGCCGATGGCCACGCGGCCTGGCAGCCACTAAACACCCTTAAGCCTCAGTATGGCCAAGGCTGGGGAAGCAGTGCGCAATTTGTTTACTATTGGTAATCCGGTGTTATCGCGGCCCAGTCGCGCTTGGTTGATAAAAGCCTTAAAAAAATTGGCAAATAACGCGGGGAGAGCTTCGCGCAGACCGCAATGGGGCGCTCATGCGGCCATGGGAATGTGCAGGCAATTTTCTCCGCGCTGCGGCGACGGACGACGGTTTGTGAACGTAGAAGGCCCAGGGTTGAGATGGCGGCTGCGGCCGCGTGGCGGGGGAGAGCTTCTAAAATGGGGCGGTACCGATTAAGCTCATGTGGCGGCTGTACGCGGGCGGCTGTGGAACAGGCTGCCGGTGGTTTTTGTTTTTTTGGAGATGACAATGGCTCTTAAGATTGCGATGGTCGGGGCGGGTTCAATCGGTTTTACGCGCGGGTTGATGCGCGACATCCTGGGCGTGCCGGAACTGGCGGATACCACCTTTAGCTTTACAGACATTTCGGAAAAGAATCTGGATATGGTGGGGCAGCTTTGTCGCAAGGATATTGCGGCCAATAAACTTCCGGCAAAAGTGGTTGCGGCTAAAAATCCGCGGGAGGCATTTGCGGGGGCGGATTACGTGATTTCGACCATTCGCCAGGGAGGTTTGGAGGCGTTTCAGACGGACATCGATATTCCACTGAAGTACGGTGTGGACCAATGCGTGGGAGATACGATCTGTGCCGGGGGCATTATGTACGGGCAGCGCACCATTGCGGCACTTCTGGAGGTGTGCCGGGATATCAAGGCGGTGGCAAAGCCGGGGGTTTTATTTTTGAATTATTCCAATCCCATGGCCATGAACACCTGGGCCTGCAATAAATATGGGGGGGTGAAGACGATCGGGCTGTGCCATGGTATACAGGGTGGGCATTGGCAGATTACCAAGTGTATAGAGCTGTGGGCGCACAAGGAAGGGCTGATCAAGAAGGATGAAAAGCTGCATCGTCGCGATGTGGATATAATTGCCGCAGGCATCAATCACCAGACCTGGTACATCAAAGTGCAGTGGCGGGGCATGGACATGGTGCCGCGGCTTCTGGAATTGTTTCAAGCCCATCCGGAATATGCCAAGACGGAGAAAGTACGAATTGATGTGCTGCGGCGGTTTGGGTATTACTCCACGGAATCCAACGGACATTTGAGTGAATATGTTCCATGGTATCGGAAGCGGCCGGCGGAAATTAAAAATTGGATTGATCTGGGTAGTTGGATTAATGGCGAGACGGGCGGCTACTTGCGGGTATGCACCGAAGGGCGCAACTGGTTTGAGACGGATTTTCCGAACTGGCTCTCGGAACCAAGTCCGAAAATCGGACCGGAACATCGGAGTGAGGAACATGGGTCTTATATTATTGAAGGGCTGGAAACAGGGCGGGTCTATCGCGGGCATTTTAATGTGCCCAACAGAGGCCATATCCCCAATTTACCGGATGAGGCCATCGTGGAAATTCCGGGTTATGTGGATCGCACCGGCATCAACATGCCGGTGGTGGGACCGTTGCCGTTGGCGTGTGCGGCCACCTGCGCAGTGAGTATTCGGGTGCAAGAAATGGCCATGGAGGCGGCGGTACATGGAGATGTAACCCTGCTCAAGCAGGCCATGCTTCATGATCCGCTGGTGGGGGCGGTATGCAACCCGGAAGAAGTGTGGCAAATGACCGATGAGATGTTGGTGGCCCAGGCCCGGTGGTTGCCACAATTTAAGGCGCATATCCCGGCGGCAGCGCAGCGGCTGGCGCAGGCGGCGCAAGACGGTACGCGGGTGAAGTTACGCAGTGATTATCAGGGGGCGGCGCGCGTACACACGAAGACCGTGCAGGAAATGGCCCGTGATCGGCAAGCGGCACGGGATAACGCTTCCGCTGCAGACAAGGGTAAAATGACCAAGACCAGTACGGCGGCCGTGGGTGGGGGAGGCCAGGGGGCGAAAAGAAAACGCGGATGACGGTGATGGCAGCGGTGGCTGCAACCAGGTGGTTTTCAGGCGTTTGGCTAGAGAGCGGCAGTTGTGTTGTCGCAGGCCGTTGATAGCGATAAAATAACGTCAATCAGCGGAATTGGTCGGAGTATGCGTCATGAAAAAACAGCCATTGACCCTGTTGTTTGGAGCGTTGGTGTTGGCCGTGGGTGGCATGATGGCGGGATGCCAAACGGTGCAGCGGGTGAATATTCCACCCGCCCAGGATCAGGCGGCTTACCAGCCGGTGCCTTATTCCAAACCGTTACCTCCGGGAGCCTTTGGCCAGACCGGCGGAATTGGCCAGCATGTGCCGCTGCCGGATGAAGCCGCGTATGTGCGGGCCTATGAGGCCCAGCGCAGCCCGCGAATGATGGTGCTGGTAACGTATCCGACGAGCAAATTGGCGATGCAAAAGACCGGCATTTTGCCCAACGATTATCAGGCCATCCAGATTTCAATGATTGATTATCTTGAGGCCGGCGGACAGGTGGATATTCAAGATCCGCAGATGGCCCAGCAGGTCTTGGATCGGGAGAGCTTTTTGCGTTTGCAAAATGGAGATCCGCGCGTGTTGCCGCTGATTCAGCATCAATTGAATACGGATATACTGGTGGAGGTGCAGGCGGCACCGACCAATCAGGCGGCGGCGGGTCCGGCAATTCGTCTGTTGGCCCAGGCGATTGGGACCACGAATGGTCAGGTGCTGGGGGCGGAATATGTGGACATGCCGTTGCCGATGAGTAAGACCAACATCAATTTGTACACGGGCTTTCTTGCCGATAAGTTGATGCAGAAGCTCGCGAGCATCTGGGGTGGTGTCGCGGGCGCATTTAATCCCATTAGCGTGCGGATATATAATGCGGCAACGGTCGAAGATGTGCTTAAGATTCAGCATTTTGTGGAAAAAGTGCCCGGAGTGCAGCGGGTGGTGGAACAGGGGATTACCGGTTCGAGTTCGACGGCGTATGGTACGCTGGCAGTTCAATACCAGGGGTCCCCGGCCCGCTTTTACCTGGCGTTAAAGAGAGAACTGGGTGTTTCCAGCGGGCTTAAGGCGACGGATATCCAAAACAACACGGTGGATATGGAAATTACCGGGCCGATGACGTTGAAAACGACGTCGATTACGACCAGAACGCAGGTACGTACGGAAACGCAGACTGTTACCAAGACCGTACAGGATAATCCAATTCAGCCGGCCAAATGATGGTGCAGGCCACGAGAATTGTACTTTCGGCAAAGGGTATTTTTATGTTGAACCGACGGGTGTCTTTACAGGATCGGGCGTTGCCGGGCGGAAGGCGGGTGGGCCGTGGGGCGGGATTGCGGGTGGCCATGTTTCTGGGAGTGGTGTTGTTGGGGGTGGGGTTGGCGGGATGCGGGCCGATTGTGCCGTTTCAAGATAACATGAACCCGTATCCGCAGGTGGAGTTAACGAATTGGAATCTGCTGGGTAAGATCGTGGTACGCGAGCCAATTGCTTCGCGGGTGGGCGACGGGCAGTTGCACATTGTGGTGCCGCTGCGGAATTTGACGGGGCATGAACTGTACCTGGAATATCAGTATCGCTTCTTAAATGCCAAGGGTGTGCAGGTGGAGCAAACGTCCGGCTGGAACACGGTTCGGGTACAGGCGCATGGGATGGCGCAGATTCATTTTACCAGTTTAACGGCGCTAGCCAACGATTTTAATGTGGACATTCGGCCGCTGCAGTAGGTCAAACGCGAATGTGGTGCCAGGCCACAGGGTGTTGCCTGTTGGCTATGGTTGGGTCGGCATCCCGGCGGTGCCCAAATAGCGCTGAAAAAAGGCCGATGTCAAATTCCAAGCGTCGGCGGCCACCGCGGGGTTGTGGCTATCGCGGTGGTCATTGGCAAAGGCGTGACCGGCTCCGGAGAATACGTGCAGACCAAAAGTTTTCCCGGCCGCGGCCAGGGCGGCGGTAATGCGGCCAATTTCTTCAGGTAAAATGGCCTTGTCTTGGGCACCGTAATGAAGCAGCAGCGGTGATTGAATCTGGGAAATAGCGGGCAGGAGAGAAGGAACCGCTGCGTAGCGCGGATCTTTCGAGTCTATCCCGCCACCGTAATATGCGACTGTGGCTTGAATGTGGTCGCCCAGGGCGGTGGCGGCGAGAAAGGCCCATCGGCCTCCGAGACAAAAGCCCATCTGTCCGGTATGGCCTGGTAAGACGCGGGGATGGTTTTGCAAAAAGGTGACCGAATCGCGGGCGTGGGTTACAAATTGGGTATCGGTGATGGCGCGGGCGGCCGACAACGCCGCCGGCACTTCGTGGTAGCCAAATACCTTTCCGCCCAGCACATCCGGCACCAAGGCCACGTAGCCCATGGCGGCAACTTTGCGTGCCAGTGCCTTAAAGTGTTCGTCAAGACCGAAAATCTCATAGTAAATCAGGATCGCGGGGCAGGGATGCGCGCCGGGCGGTATAGCCAGAAAGCCTTTGAGATTGGGGGAAATTGGCACCGACTGGGTCTGAATTTCTGCGTTGATCATACCAATCATCCTGTTTTATGAGGTTAGCATTATCGTCTCCCGATTATCATAGCTACGGAGGCCCAAGACGGCCAGATGGAGCGGTTTGATTGCCTGCGGTGTGAGAAAAACTAAGAGCAAGAGCCATTGAGAGGTGGTGGAAACGCAAGCGGTGTGCTCGGCGGCCCGGCGGCAGAGTGCCGACGGGACATCCGGCACGATCGGTGGGACGGGCAACTCCACGCGGTTGCGGCCACAGGCGCGAGGGGGCGCTGCCCGTGGGGGAGGATTCGGGCTTAGCGAGGGCGTGCCGACAGATCTTTGGATGCGGCAGAAAAATTGATGGATTGTGGCACGGGATGGCGGTCCTTTGCGGACGGGCTGCTTTTTCTCCAGGATCTGGGCGAACGGCTGGTGTGCTTGCGAAACACGGTGGCAAAATATTGACTGGAGGCAAATCCACATTCCTGGGCGACCTGGGTAATGGACAACCGCGGCCGTTGGAGCAAAAGTCGTTGTCCCCGGCTCACGCGGCAGGCCTCGAGAAATTGGCGGGGAGTCATGTTGGTTAGTTCCCGGCAATAATGGCTGAATTGGCTGCGGCCCAAATGGCACTGACGGGCCATGGAGGAGAGGTTCCAGTTTGGTCCGGGCTGTGGACGGATCTGGGATAGAAACAATTCCACGCGTTTTTGGGCCTCGATGGGAACAAGGTTGGGTTGAGTGCGGCGATGTTGCAACATTTCCAGAATGGCCACCAGCAGTTCGTTGATATGCAAAGCCAAGCGCGTGGCTGTGTGGGCATCAAAGGGGGCGGTGATGGTTTCGCCGAGCCGTTGGAAATAGACTTCCATCTCCGGAGCGGCCGGCCAGACCGATTGGTTGTTTTCGCAGAGCAACCGGGTGAGGCGGCGCTGATCCGTCGGCGAACAGACCAACCAATTGGGCCAACGCCAGGCCTGCTGGGGCCGCCGTACTCCCACGTCCAGGATCAGCCAATAAAGTCGGCTGGCCGCGACGTGAGGATTGCCCACGCGATGAATTTGCCAGGGCCGGCAAAGTGTCAGATCGCCCTTGCGCAGCGCATGGGGTACTTCATCAACGGCGAAGCTTAGATTTCCACGGGCCAGATAGGTTAATTCCAAGCCTTCGTTGCGATGCCAATCAAGTCCCCAGGTTTGGGGATGGGCGGCGTTCCAGAGGCCTACCGAACGCAATTCAGGCAGAACATGCGGCGGCAGTCGTTGGCCAGGGTACCCGCCACGGGCCAAGGCCTTGAGCGTCACCTGGCCATGGGCTGCCGCAGCCCGCAGAGAGCGGCAGGTATCGGCGTGATAAATGGTTTGCCCGGTCTTAAGCATTTTGTGTACCGTCATGAAAGCCAATGGGCAATGTTCAAGATTTACCACTGCCCATTTGTGGAAGATTATGCCATTGCCTGCGGTCATAATCAAACTGGCAAACGGGGCCACGTGGCGGCCTGAAGGCGCTGTGGCGCGGCTTGGCGGCTTGCCGGGGTGTGGTAGGGGTGGCTGCAAAGAAGGCAACGTTGGAGAAGTGTGTATGAAAAATATAGTATTTCATATTGGCGGGCCGGAGTTTCATCCGGTGGAGCAGCAATCGCAGGTCATTGCCGGGTGGTTGGGTTCGGCGTTTGATTACCGCTGGTACGACGGTGTGGATGCGTTTGAGCATTTGGATAGTTGCGATTTATTGGTGTTGATGGGGCTGCATTGGAGGGGAATGGCTCCTCTGCCATACCGGCCGATGCGGGAGAATCACCAGAAAGCATTTCGAGACTACGTGGCTTCGGGGCGGCCATTGATTGCCCACCATGGTGCCATCGCCAGTTATGATGATTGGCCGAATTTTGGGGGTCTGATCGGTTTTTCGTGGGTGTGGAACCTGACCACTCATTCACCGGTGGGCGATTACACCATCGGCGTGCTGACCAGTGGTCATCCGGTGGTTCGCGGGGTGGTGGATTACCGCCTGCATGATGAGTTGTACTACAACATTCAGATTGCCGCGGAATTTAAGCCGACGATACACGCGCAAGTGCTGTGGGATTTGCAGCGGCGGCCGATGGTGATGACGGCGGAGGGCGGGCGGATTGCGGGAGCAGGCAAAGTTGTATATCTGGCCAACGGCCATGATATGCGGGCATTTGAAAGTTCGGCATTGCAGCGGCTGTGGATCAACGCGGTGAAATGGTGTTTGAATATGCAATGACTACAGGAAACTGAGAATTTTTATAAAGGAAACAACGCATGGAAAAGAAGTACAAAGCGGCGATTATTGGGGTGGGAGCGGCCAAGGCCAGCGGTAATAAGGGCGGAGGCCATCAGATTGCCTATGCCCATGCCACCGCGTATCAAGGTAATCCGCGGGTGGAGTTGGAATCGGGTGTGGATATCAACGCGGAGAATCTCAAGGCTTTCCAGCATAAATTTAACGTGCCAAAGGGATTTGGCGATTATCAAAGGATGCTCAAAGAAACGCGGCCAGATTTGGTCAGCATTTGCACGTATGTGGGACTGCACCATGCGATGATTGCCGCGGGGGCCGCCGCGGGGGTCAAGGGAATTATCTGCGAGAAGCCCTTTGTGATTAGTCCGGCGGCCCTGAAAGAGGTGCAGCGGGCCGTGCAAAAAACGGGAGTGAAGATTCAGGTGTGTCATATTCGCCGCTATTTACCATCTTTTATACGGGCCAGGGACTTGTATCAATCGGGTGCGGTGGGTGAGCCGCTGATGTGCATTGCCGGCATCGCCGGGTGGGATCTTTCCGAATGGGGTTCACATTGGTTGGATATGTTCCGCTTTTTTCATGGCGACAGGGCGGTGCGGTGGGTGTTTGGGCAGGCGCGCGTGCGGGGCCTGCGGGGTTATGGCCACGCCATGGAAGATCACGCGGTGGCGTACTTTGAATTTGACGGCGGAGGCAAAGGAATTCTGGATGGCGGCATGGCCATGAACGGTCCGTGGACGATGACGCTGGTGGGCACACAAGGGACGATTCGTATTGAGCGTGAAGACACGGTTGTGGTCGACACGGCCGCGGGGCGGAAGACGGAAAAGTTTTCCATCGATTATGGGCAACTCTGGCACCAGATGGTGGCCGATATGTTGGCGTGGATTGAAGGCGGCTCGGAACCGGTGACGGGCTTTACCAGCATGGCCAAATCGGCGGAGCTTAATTTGGCGGCATATATCAGTGCGGTACGTGGAGACCGTGTGGATCTGCCGCTGAAGGATGCGGATGAACAGATCGATGAATGGCCAGTGGAAGTGCTGGCGCGGCGTAAGCAATCCGGGCAGTGACTTGGCGTGGATGATCATGGATAGGAGATTTTATCATGGGAAAAATCAGTTTGGGCATCAACATGGAATTTGTCCGCCACGACGATAAACCGTTTGAATGGGGGGTGGAAAAAGCGGCGGCATTGGGCTACAGCTATGTGGAACCGATGGTGCATTGGGGCCGGGAATTGCTAAGTGAAGCAGGTTATTTTCATAGCGTGTCCATGCTGGACGATCCGTACCGGGTGAAACGCGCGTGCGAGAAAGCGGGCATAAAACTCTCGGGGCTTTCTTCGCATACGCCATTGGGGCGGCCGGAAATCGGCACCGAATATCTGAAACAGGCGGTGCGGTTTGCGGCGGAATGTGGGGCGCCGGTGGTGAACACGGATGAAGGCCCCAAGGCCCCCTGGACGACGGAGGAAGAAGATTTTGTGTTGATGAAATATACATTGCGCGAGGTGGCCGCCGTGGCCGAACCACGCAAGGTGCTCCTGGGGTTGGAACCGCATCAGCAATACAGTAAAAATCCCGCGGGGTTGGATCGAATATGGCAGTTGGTATCGTCGCCGGTGATAGGAATTAACTTCGATACGGGCAACAGTTATCTGTGCGGGCATGATCCCTACCGGTGGTTGGAGCGGGTGAAAGACCGGCTGGTGCATCTGCACGCCAAGGATATTTCCGACAGTCAATCCAGCGCCGAGCGTGGTAAAGTGACGGGTACAGCGGTGGGCTGTGCGTGCGGTGAGGGCGTGATCGACTGGGCGAGGGTGATTCAAATTTGCCGCAGTTGTCCGCGGGATATTGTGCTAAGCGTGGAATGTGGCACGGTGGCCCAGGCCGAGAGCAGCATTGGTCATTTGCGTCGTCTGCTGTAGAGTTGCGTGTGGTTGGTCTTAGAGGATTGAAAGATGAATGCCCTGCGGGTTGGTTTGGTGGGCTGTGGTGGAATTTCCGCTGCGCATCTGGGTGCCCATCGCGAATATCCGGACCAGTTTCGCTATACCGCGGTGTGCGACCTGGTGGAAGCGAGTGCCTGCCGCCGGGCCGCGGAACTCGGCCACGTGTCGGTTTATACGGATCCGGCCAAGATGCTGGCGGAAGCAGATATTGAAGCGGTTGATATTTGTACTGTGCACGACCAACATGCGGCGCTGGCGATCGCGGCCGTGCGGGCAGGCAAACATGTGATAGTGGAAAAGCCCATGGCCTGCTCGCTGGAGGAGTGCCGCGGCATGATTGCGGCGGCTGAAAAGGCGGGCGTGATCTTGATGGTGGCGCAGATGCAGCGGTATGATCCTGGTTATCAGAAATTGAAGCAAATCATCAAGTCGGGCGAACTTGGACCGATTCGCGCCATGCGGATGGATGCCATGCAGGATGGGGTGGAGGCGCTGGTGGGAAATTCCTGGCTGCTGGATGGCAAGCGTGCCGGCGGCGGTGTGGTGATCAGTGTGCTGGTGCATAAAATTGATCTGGCCCGCTATCTTATCGGTGAAGTCGTGCGTGTGACGGCCATTACCCGCCAATTGCATCCGATGTTTAAAAATGGGGCGGAAGATTACGCCGCGGCCATTCTGGAATTTGAAAACCGGGCGATCGGTGAACTGTTCGGCACCTATTCCGGCTTTCGCCAGCCTTACAGCGAGATGTTTATGATTTTCGGCGATCATGGGAGCATCCACGCATTGCCGCCGGTGGGTCAATATGCCGGCCCGGCGTATATGGCTTCCCGCAAGCGAAGTCCGGCCTTCAAAGAATGGTCTGATCAGTACGGAGGGTTTACACCTGTGGTCGGCGATGCGGGTGCGCTGCCCACGGCAAATTCTTTCACCAATGAACTTCTGCATTTTGCGGACTGCTGTCGGAGCGGGCGCGAGCCGCTTTCTTCCGGTAAAGATAATCTGGGTACCATGAAAGTGGTCTTGGGCATTTATGAATCGGCCCGCACGGGTATGCCCGTTGAACTCAAGGAGCTTTAAGCGATGAAATTGCAGATCGGGGATGATCGTGTGGACTTTTACAGCGGGAGTGTATTGGCCGGTCGCTACAATATCCAGCATTCACTTAAGCCGTTTTTACATCCATTGAACACCCCGGAGGGGCGGAGCGTTTCAATAGCCAGCCCTCACGATCATCGTCATCATAAGGGCCTCATGTATGCTTTGCGCACCCGGGAGATCAACTTCTGGGAAGAAAGTGCCACCGCCGCCGACGAAGCGGTGGGGCGGCAGCGCCATGTTGGGTTGAGCGATGTGGTGATGGATGGTGAAGAAGTGGGGTTTGTAGAGAGTCTGGTGTGGGAAGCTGTGGACGGGGGAAAACCGGTCTTTGAGGAAAACCGCGAACTCCGCGTTGGTCACAATGGCAGCGGGTTTGCCTGGACATGGGGCACCCGCATTACGGTTCGGCGGGAAAGCCGTCTAATCAAAAGTCAATGGAGTTGGGCCTTACCCGATGGGCGGCGCATTAACTACCATGGGCTTGGTCTGCGGCTGGCGCGGTCGTTTGGCGGCACCGGCGGCCACAGGCTGGTTTTGGATGGTCGAGAAACCGGCTTTTTGGAGGCGATGGGGCAGATTGCCCGGCGGGTGATGTTTACGGGCACGTTGGATCCGGTGTGGCCGCAATGGCCCGCGCCGCAGGCCGCCGTTACTTTCGAGCAGGAACAGCGCAACGGATTGTTTGTGCTGGAATCGCCATTTGCGTTCATGAGCATGGGGCCGAGCAACTTGGAAGAGATGGATTTATCCGCGGGAGAAGTTGTGAAGGAAACATATCACATCCATGTGGCGGATGTGTTGCCATAGCCGACGGGGAAATGGGGAAAACATTTTGCGTCCGGATGGACGGCTCTCAAGGCCATTCTAGCTGGCCGGCTGCGCCCGTGGACAGATCAAAAAACGGCAACCAATTATTCTTTTGTGGAGTGTCGAATGCCCCGAGAACGGGTTGCCCGGCGGAATCAAACACGGGACCACTGACCAAAGCCGCACTGGCCCTGAGTTGCAGTACCTTTTTTGAAGGGGAACCGCAACGGGCAACCGGTCTGAAGGCGACTACCTGGGACGCAGCGGGATGTTTGGAGGCCATTTCGGCGTAAATTCAGCACAAACTTAGGCGAAGTCGACCGTAGAGTGACAAGAGGCCAAGGCCTCCGCGGCAATTCTGAGGCTGGTTCGGCGAGCGTGGCTATCAGCGGCTGTTATCCGCATTTGGTTCCGGGTGGGCAAATTTGCTGTGGTGGTGAACTTGATTCACCAGCCAGACAGCGCGTGGCGTTGTTCGGTACTGGCAGGATGAAGGAACAGAGAGCACATTGGCAACCGACACACGGTTGCCGCGGCTGGAGGGGACCAGCCGGCTACGTGGTGGAATCGGCGGCCAGGGTTTCGGATGCGGTGTTAGCCGAGGACGCGAAGAGGTTGCGCCCGGCGGGTCTCCAGCGGTTTAACGCGGCGCGGGTCAGCAGCAGGCCGATGGTTCCGAAGGCCAACGCCACGACTAACCCGCCGAGCAGAAAGGATGGCAAAAATTCATAGCCGAGCATTTCGAAGAATCCGGAAACGGATAGACCGGACCAGCCGGAAACATTCCATGGAACAAAGGTCCCGTGCAAGAGCAGGTGGCCTGTTTCGATGCTTAGCAAAAGCCAGAATGGCATGGTGGGGGTGATGGAGATTTCTGTTCCCAGCAGCGTGGCGGGCAGATTCAGGTGCAACCGATCGGCCACCCAAACGGCTATGAGAGTCTGTAAGCCGTAGATGGGCAGCAATCCGATGAGAATACCCACTCCGATGGCGGCGGAAAGCTGGGCATTGGAGGAATTATTTTGCAGCATCTGGTAGGCCATTGTTTTCCAGTAGTGGAGGCTCCAATACGTGTGTTTATCGGGGCGGTAGAGGGAATGTGGGGAAGGGCGCTGGATAAGCCTGACGACCGGCCATGGCATAAGCCTGCGGGTGGTAAGCAATACGTTAAGCCGCACGCCGCGGACGGTATCTCGAAATGGTCGAAAGTGGGAAATACGCTCTTGGCCGGCGAAGTAGATGCAGGTGATGGGCACGCTGCGAATATGCACGCCGCCCCAGGCGTGTCGGACGAGGGTTTCGGTTTCAAAATCAAAGCGAAGGAACCAATGGCGCAACTTCATGGTGTAGTCCAAGGGGTAAACCCGCAGTCCACACTGGCTGTCGGGCACATCCTGGCCGGTTTGCAACCAAAGCCAGAAACGTGAGAGGTCGCGTCCGCGGATGCTGTTTTTGGGGACCAAGGCCAGGTCCATTTGCCGCTCGCCAATGATCAAATCCCGTGGGAATATGGTGGCGGCCTGGGTGAGCTTAAGCATGTCGGCAAGAAGGTGCTGGCCATCGGCATCCATCGTAATGGCATGGGTACAGCGGGCAGTGAAGGCGGCTTGGAAGCCGGTTTCAAGTGCCGCACCTTTGCCGCGATTCTTGGGGTGGGAGAGCACTGCCAGGCGTTGTGCCTGTGGGGCGGAAAGACTGTGCGCCAGGTTATGCAGGGCGGTGGCGGTGTGATCTGTACTGCCATCGTTGATGACAAATACGCGGGCGGCTGGAAAGCCGGCGAGCACGTCGGCGGTAATTTTGGCCACGGTAGCGGGATTGTTATAGACGGGGATGATGACTGCAAAGATCGGCGCGGTTGCCGGGTCCGTGGTGCAAGACTCGCCGGGCCGAACTGCAAGGTCAGGCGGAGAAACTGGTATGGTGGTATTCAAAACCATCGCAATCTAAAAAAGTCCCGCGGAGTCAAATGTGCATCAAACCTCGCAATGTATTCCTACCCCGGCCATGATAACGAAGGCAGGCGGATCGCACAAACCGCGTGGTCGGTGCGTATCCATGACAGGTTCCGCGCGGGCCGATATACTTTGGGCCGGTTGCGGAGGGAAATATGAAGCAGCGGCGCGCTGGCGATTGAAAAGTTCGTGGTGCTTAGGGTGTTGGCATGATGTTTAAAAGGTTTGGCGTTTTGATGGGAGCGGGGGCGCTGTTGTTGTTAGCCCGTGGCTGGACCGAGGCGGCGGTAGCACCGGCGGCGGCAAAATCCGCGGTGGTTCGTGGCCAGGCTAAGCGAGAGCACGCCAACAAATGGTTTAATCCGGATCCAAAGCTGTACCTGTTTGAAAATAAACTTAAGCCGGGCATGGTGGGATACGGGTTAACGGTGATGCACGGCGCGCAGATTCAAAAATTTCAGGTGCGGATTCTGGATGTTATTAAAAATTTCGGTCCATCCATGAATGTGATCTTGGTGAAGTGTTGGGGGCTGGGGTTACGGAAAAGCGGCATCATTGAGGGGATGAGCGGTTCACCGGTATACATTGACGGCAAGTTGATTGGCGCGATTGCGTATGGATGGGGTTTTTCCAAAGAGCCGATTGGCGGGGTTCAGCCGATTCGGCAGATGTTGCGGATACCGGTACCCAAGCTTGGGGGCGGTCGGCAAGGGGCGATGGGTTGGTCTGGTGGTTCGGGATATGTGCGCGGATTGGGTTGGAATTATGCCATCACGCACGGTTGGGCGGGATGGGGGCCGCTGGCGGCGCATCTGCTGGTGGTGCAGGGGGGGCACGCTGGGCCAATGAGGAGGGGCTTGGGCGTTTTTGGTCGCAGCGGCTTGGTTCCGCTAGCATCGCCATTGATGGTCAGCGGTGCCTCGGGCACCCTGCTGCGGTATTTGCGAGGGGAATTCCGGGGTACCTCGTTGGTTGCGATGGCGGCGGGTGCCGCGGGGCGGCGGGGCGGCAGGCACGCCACACTGTTGGGGGGCATGAGAGAACTCAAGCCGGGGGCGTTAAGACTGCGCCCCGGTGCGGCGATCGGCGTTCCGCTGCTAAGCGGCGATGCGGACATGGGGGCCATCGGTACGGTTACGGCGGTGGTGGGCCGGCGGGTATACGCTTTTGGGCATCGCTTTTTTGCCCAGGGGCTGACCCACCTACCGATTTCCACAGCCTATATTTATACCATTTTACCGAGCGTGCGTACTTCGTTTAAGATTGGTTCCACGGATCGAGTGCAGGGGCGGCTGGTGATGGATCAGGCAACAGGCATTGTGGGAGAACTGGGCCGACCTATCCGGCAGGTACCCATTACGGTGCGGATGGCCAACGCCTCGGGCACGCTGGATAAAACCTTCCATTACAAGCTGTATCCGAATGTCAATGCCACGGTAGGTTCCTTGGGCGCTGCGATTCTGGCGAGCATGGTGGCCCATCAGAAACCCAAAGGGCTTTTTACGCTGCATGTGGCGGGCCGGTTCAATTTTAACGGGGCGGCCATTCCCTTTGATGACGAAATAACCAACAGCCATTATACCACCAAAGGATTTATGACCCGGCTGCTTTTGCCAGTGGGTCTGCTGATCAACAATCCATTTCATAAGCTGGTGCTGACGAGTGCGAATGTGCATATCTTTCTGGATCCGGTGGATCGCAGCGCCGCGATTACAGGTGTAACGGTGCAGCGCCGGGTGGTGGCGCAGGGGGACACGGTGGTGGCGCGAGTGCAACTGCTGAACTTTAACGGTACGCCGCGTGTGGTGCGGCTGAGGCTCAAGGTACCTGTGAATATCCCCAATGGTCAGTATCACCTGGTGGTAGGGTCTGCGCGGGCGGTATTGCAACAGGCATTTGACTATTATCCGCAGCGTTTTGCGCCGGACAATCTGGCGACGCTGATTCGGGCGGTCCGGCGTATTTTGGCGTATAAGGACAATCGTCTTTATGCGCGGCTTATTCTCAATGCCAGTGGTATTGCCATGGGCACACGGGAATATCCGGGCCTGCCGGCAAGTCGCAGTGCCCTGATCGCCCAGATGAATCCGGCCCAGACGGTACCGCTGTATCAAGATGTAACGGCAGAGGTGCCGGCGGGGGCGGTTGTGGCGCAGGGTGGGGCCAGCTTTACGATTGTTGTGCGGCACCATGCGGATGAACGTTTTGTGGGCGGTGCCCATTTGGCACCTGGCGCTGCCCGGTTGCCGATGCGGCCGGTTCCGGGCTAAATTGCCGGTCGGGCGTAGGCAGCGGGCGGGACAGGTGCGCGGTATTGGTCGGGCTTTTAAGGCAAGAACGGATATACGGAGATCCAATGAAAAGCAGGAAGATTGGTCCATGGTTGGTATTCATCGCCGGGGTCTTGTGGTTGCAATCGGCGGTGTGGGCGGTGCATCCGGTGACGTGGCGGTTTAACAGTGAAAAGGCGTATTCCACCGGCAAGTTTACGGCCACGGAAGTAAACAACTACGGACAACTTTTTCTGGGGCGTACCGCGGTGAAGCTGGTGAAAAAGCCAGCCTTTGGTTTTGTCAATGCCATGGTTCAAACCAAAAATGGAGATATTTTTTGGGGCACCACAGCCCCGGGTAAGGTTTGGGTATGGGCGGCGGGCAAAGCCCAGCCGTACTACAGTGTGCCGGGGACTGACCGGCAGGTGTTGTCGCTGGCGGTCGGGAAGCGGGGCCATGTGCTGGCGGGAATTTCCGGCCAGGGGCCGGCGAAGCTGGTGCGGCTGACGCAAAACGCGGGTGGAAAAGTTGTGGCGCAGAGCCTGTTTCATCGGGTGGGCGTCAAATATATCTGGGCCATTCATGTCAATACCGATGGAAGCATGTATCTGGCGACCGGTCCGACCGGTGAGCTCTGGAAGATCAGCCGGGCCGGTAAGGCGTCTTTGGTGTTGAAAACCGGGACGAAGAATATATTGGCGATGGTCCAGGCAGCGCACCAGAACCTGGTGGTGGGAACCGATTCTCCAGGGTTGGTGATTCGGGTAAACGAAAGGACGGGTAAACCTTTTGTGCTGCTATCGGCGGGTGCTGCGGAAATTGATGCGTTGGCGGTGGACCCATCGGGCGACATTTTTGCGGCCACGGCTTCACCCCTGCTGGCGCGGATAGGGGCGGCGGTGCTGAGCATGCAAGCTGATCTGGCGGGTATGGGACGCCCGGCTCTGGTACATGGGGGCAAGGTGCTCGATGCCGGGCTGCACAAAGGCAAGGGCCATGTTGCACCCAAGCCGGCCAAAGCGCGGATGGGCCGTTTGCCCCCTCGATCGCATCCACTGCCTCTGCCGTTTCCTTCGGTGGGGAATGTCAAGAGTAATGTGGTATATCAGATCACACCAACGGGGCGAGCGAGTATTTTGCTGCATGTGCCGGATATGATTTTGTCCATGGTGTATCAGGATGGGAAACTGCTGCTGGGGCTGGGCGGCCATGGCCGGCTGTTGCAATACGACCCCTTCACGCAAACGGAAACGCTGGTGACGCGGTTAACGCAGATGGATATTCTTTCGTTGCTGGCGGGGCGGCACGGCGGGTTGTACTTGGGAACCGCCAATGGGGGGCAGGTGCTGCGATTGTCGGGAAGGGCCGCAGCCAGCGGTACGTATGTGAGCCGAGTGCTGGATGCGAAACTGCCCGCCAACTGGGGGGTGGCGCACTTGCAGGCGGCAATGCCCGTGGGAACGCGTGTGACCATTCGCACGCGCAGCGGCAATGTGAAAAATGTTAAGACGTTGGGACGGTTCTGGAGCGCGTGGTCGGCGGCAATGCCGGCCAATACATGGAGGAAGATGTCCAGCCCCGCGGCGCGGTATCTGCAGTTCAAAATTCATCTCATGGCCAACAAGGCCGGTCAATCGCCGGTGGTTGATGCCGCCGGGCTGGTGTATCAGCAGATCACGGTTCCACCGCAAATTAACTCGGTCATGGCAGTACCGGTGGCGGGCGATTCGCATCTGGTCAAAATTAAATGGTCGGCCACGGATGCCAATGGAGATAGCTTGCAGTATCGCCTGGAGTACAGGCAAAAAGGGATCCCGGTATGGATTGGTCTGGTGAAGCATCTGACGGATACGGATTATTTGTTTAAAACCAACTCTGTGCCCAGCGGCAAGTACCGTGTAAAGGTGATTGCCAGCAATGCCGCCGACAACAGCCCGCAGGAGACTTTTGAGGTGGCTCGGGAAACACGTTATTTTGTGGTTGAAAATGCGCCGCCGGTGATCAGCGGGCTCAAGGCGAAAGTGTTGCCGGATCAACGCGTGGTAGTGACGGGCTTTGTGCATAGTCGGCGAGTACCCGTTGTGGCGGTGGCCTTTCAGGTGGATTCCGGTAAGTACTGGCAACCGGCGGCGGCTTCGGATAAGATATTTGACGCGCCGCTGGAAGGTTTTTCCGCCCGGACCGGAAAACTGGCCGCGGGGCCGCATCGGATTACCATTCGGGCGGTCGATGCCAAGGGCAACAAGACTTATAAATCGGTGATGGTAACGGTCCATTAAGGCGGAACCAACACTCTGCTGGAGAATAAGCGTGCATTACCCCCATAAGATCAGCAATCGCAAACGGGCCAGAAACATTGGTTTTAGGGCCAGAATGAAGACCAAAAAAGGCCGGCAGATGATGAATCGTAAACGCGCGGTGGGTCGATCAGTCAACGTGGTCTAAGCGGGAGGGCCTGCTCCCCCGGAGCCTGATAGATTGTTAGATGGTGAACATCTGCGGCTGTTGCACAGCCGTGCGGAGGAACAGATCCCGGCAGCGGTTTAATGAATGCCGGTCAGCCCGGCATTCCGACCAGCAGCAAAGTGCCAAAGGCCAGCGAAATCACCAGCAAAATAATGATGGCCCAGAGCGGTAAGGATTTCTTGGCATTGGTCTCCAAATCGGTCGGTTGGACAGGGCCATGGAGTTCCTTCCACTTTTCCCATGCTGCCAAAGCCCAGATCAAGGCGCTGCCGAAAAGCAAAACCATGCCGACATTGCGAATGATCGGAGGGAAAGGAACCAAGGCCAGAATATGAGACGACCACAAGTTATTCAGTGACATCATGTTCATTGACCACATTTCACCGGTTAGCGCGACCGTTTTTGAGGAGGGTATTGTCGCATGTGCGGTGGTGTTTGTCACCGGTGCTGTGGCCCAGAGTTCCGCAATAGCGCGTTTTTAGGTCAGATAGGCTTTATTTTTCTTGCCGCTAAGGTAACTTTCCATAACACAACTGGCCAGGTCGTCGGAGGCGCAGTAAAAGGCCACGCCGCGGCAAAGTCGCGTGAGCTGATCCACAAATTCCACCCATTCCATCCCCCAATAGTCCTCAATTAAGGCGAAGGTGGCCACCCGGATTCGCGCCCGCGTGCAAAGCAGGGCCTCGCGCAGGGTGGCCAGGGCTGTTACTTGCTCCGGAGGATATATCAGATGCAGGATGTCCGCTTCCACATGTGCGGTCGGCTGGCCATCGGTAATGATGAACATCATTTTCTGCTCGGCAGGTCGCGAGGTCAGAATTCTGCGGCCCATTTGCAGGGCCAGTTGCAGGTTGGTGAAATGCTGGTGGGTGTGTGCGGCTTGGGCCAGGGGAATGCTTAGGCGAATTTCATATTCGTGCGTGCTGACGGGTTTAGGCATCAGCAGGGGTAATTGCTGTTCGGAGATGCGCGTTGCGGTGCTGTAAAAGCCAACGATATCGATGGTATCCTGCGGATAGCGTTGGCGCACCAGCGCCGTCAAGGCCATGGCTACCTTTTTAGCGGCCAGAAATCGTCCATGGCGCATCATACTTCCGGACATGTCGATTAAAATACACAGGGAGCACGATGTGGTACCCTCCACCAGATGCAATTCGAGATCCCGTTCGTTGAATTGAATGGGCAGCCCGACAAACCGGCCGGTGGAAACATTCCTGGTCATCGCGTTGCGCAGCGACTGGTTCATGTCCAGTTCGCTGATAGGATCGCCGAAGGCGTACGGCTTGGTTGACTCGAGCCGATCGGATCCGGCTCCGGCGGCCAGGGTGGGATGGCCTTCGCGGGAACCGCGCGGTAAATTGGCAAAAATTTCCATCAGGGCCTTGCGCTGCATGGTACTGATGGCGCGCGGGGTCAGCCGTACTCGACCGGCCACCTTTTCCAGCAATCCTTCTTGCATTAATTTTTCAAGTAGTTCAGGGTTGGTTTCGTGGAGGCGTTCCAGGGCTTCAAGAGCTTTGTCTCCATAATCAAGGACAAAGTCCATAATCTGGTCATAACTGAAAAGGCTATCCGGGGTGGCAAATTTCTGGCCGTCGTATTCACCATAAATATGTTTCATCGCACACCTGCCTGCATCGGTTATGATTACAGTCTTGTTTGATCTTAGGCGGTCAAGCAGGGGGTTGGCAAGCCCTTGGACGGATCTTACGCCACGGTGAGTTCGCAGCTTACGGTGGCCGCAGCTTCAGCATTCGGTTGTCCGCCACCGACGCTGATTAAAAACGTTCCCGGTTCAATGAAGGCTTCGCCGTTGTCACGAAATGCGGAAAAGTGCTCCGGCCCTATATCAAATTTCACAATCCGCCGCTGGCCGGCGCGGATATGCACCCGCTGAAAACCCGCCAGATGATGGCGCGGGACCGGTACGCTGGCCTGGACATCCCGCACGTACAGTTGCACGACTTCGTCCCCGGCACGCTGTCCGGTGTTCACCACCTGCACCTGAGCCCGGACGGATTGACCGGGATGAATTGTGTTGCGACTGAGTTTTAGCTGTTCATAGTGGAAGGTGGTATAACTTAGCCCGTATCCGAAGGGGTATAAGGGTTCTTCGGTCATAAAACGATACGTGCGTCCGGCCATGTTGTAATCTTGGAAGGGGGGCAGTTGCGCCAGCGATTTGACAAAAGTGACGGGCAGACGACCGGCCGGGTTATAGCGCCCCCAGAGAACGTCGGCAATGGCCTTGGCTCCGCGCTCGCCGGGGTACCACGCCATGAGAATAGCCGGGATGTTATCTTTGGCCCAGCCGATTTCGATCGGACTGCCCCCGGTCAACACCAGAACCACGGGCTTGCCCGTGGCGTGCAAGGCTTGCAGAAGCTCCAATTGTCGGCCGGGCAGACCGATGCGTAGCCTGTCGCCACCGCCATCGGCTGCCGCATCACCGGTATCGCCGGATTCCTCTCCTTCCAAGACCGGGGTATAACCCAAAACCGCAATAATTAAATCCGCATCGGGGATAACCCAGCTTAGTTCGCCGGTGTTGATTGGGCGGGATCCGGCGAGATCACAGCCTTTGACATAATTGACCTGGGTGGCGGCACCGGCGGCTGAAATAATTCCCTCCAGAATGGTTTGTGACTCCCGGGCAAAGCCCGTGTAATTGCCGTAAAGGGCTTCGGGGTTGTGGGCGGTTGGTCCGATCACGGCGATGGAGTTTAATGTGCCTGCCAAGGGCAGGATGGCACGATCGTTTTTCAACAGCACGATGGATTCCCGGGCCATGGTCAAAGCGGCTTGGCGATGGGCGGCGCTGGCCACGCGGCGCAGCGGTATTTTGGCAAACGGCACCTGTCGCGGCGCATCGAACATGCCCAGTCGCAGCCGGGCTTCCAGCAGCCGGACGACGGCGCGATCAATTTCAGCTTCAGTGATTAAACCGCGTTGCAGGGCATCGCCAAGGTGGCCATACGTGACACCACAGTTAAGCTCGCATCCGGCACGCACCGCCATGGCCGCCGATGCCGCACCATCGGTCGTGACATGATGGTGGTTGTGAAAATCGCAGATGGCCCCGCAGTCGGATACCACAAACCCATCAAACCCCCATTCCTGGCGGAGGATTTTTTCCAGCAGCGTGGTGCTGCCGCAGCAAGGCTCGCCATTCACGCGGTTGTACGCCCCCATCACGGAGGCCGCACCCGCCTCCTGGACACAAGCCTTAAACGCGGGCAGATACGTTTCCCGCAGATCACGTGGCGAAACGACAGCGTTAAAACCGTGGCGCAGCGGTTCTGGCCCGCTATGGACCGCAAAGTGTTTGGGAGTGGCCACCACCTTGAGATATTTCGGATTATCACCCTGCAGGCCTTGGACGAAAGCCACGCCCATACGGGCGGTCAGAAATGGGTCTTCACCATAGGTTTCCTGACCGCGGCCCCAGCGCGGGTCCCGGAAGATATTGATATTCGGCGTCCAATAGGTAAGCCCGAAGTATTGGCCACGATAACCGCGTTTGAGCGCCGCATGATGTTTGGCCCGGGCCTCGTCGGCTATGATGCCGGCGATCTGGGCAATGCCTGGGGCATTAAAAGTGGCCGCCAAACCAATGGCTTGGGGGAAAACAGTGGCCAATCCGGCCCGGGCCACGCCATGCAAACATTCATTCCACCAGTTATAGGCAGGTATGTTCAACCGCGGCACGGCCACGGATTCATGCAGCATCTGGCCCAACTTCTCCTCCAGTGTGAGTTCTTGGACCATGGCTTGGGCCCGCTGCCGGTATAGCTGGCGGTAATCCACAATCCTGGATTTAGCAGGCAGAGTTCTGCTTTTTTTACTTTTCATACATACCTTTCCGGCTATGAGAATGAAAGCGCTTTTCGACTGGGCTTCAATTGTGCCAGCCTCCGACGGCCCGCTGCCGCGACCTGGCAGTCATGTTAAACCCACGACCGGCTTTTTGCCAAGGATAGGGCGCAGCAGCCGCGGGGTAAGCGGCAAATAAAAAATTTAAGGTTATCGGTCGGGCGACGGCATGGGCGCGGGGTGCGAGCAGTCGCAAATCCGCCTTGGCGCGAACCAGCCGATTCATTATGGGCCTGACAAAATCGTCGGAGGTTATCGGACAAAAAAATCGTTGTGGCATAAATCATGTTTGTGGGACCAATAACCATCACGCACGGTCATTTGATTTATTGCGCCGCAAATTTGTTCCGATAGTAAGGGCCGGAAAGGAGATGTTCGGAGAGGCCGCACGTGGGGCCTTGCCGGACGACTCCGACACCGGTGATACGGCGATGGCGCGAGGCATCATCGTCCGGGATCGTGAAAAGTCGGAAAAGTCAAGAGAGTGTTGAGCCTGGAGAGGATGGTTGAGGGCACGATAGATCGGCCCGAGGCGATGGTATCGTCGGGCGTAACCGCCGGCGCGGTTGTGATTGGTGTATTGAGTCCAACGACAGGAGAACACTCATGAAAATCAGGTTCGGGATTACGGGTTCGGCGGGTGCGGCCAAGGCGGCAGTCATGGTGGCGGCTTTGGCCTTGACCAGCGCAGCGGCGCAAGCGAGCTTCACCGCCAACATCAGCGTTGTCGGCGGTGGCAGCACGTCGCTCACTGGGACGCTGGCTACCTCAGGAGGTCTGCTGGTTATCGGGCCGACCAATGTAACGATTAATTCTCCCAGCAGCAGCGCCTCGGAATTCACGATGGAAAATTTCACCGCCAGTTCCAACAGCGTCGGGGCTGGTGCCAGTGCGGTGGTGATGGGCAGTTCGCTGCAAATGAGAAATACGTCCGCCAATGTGGAAACACTGGATGTGAATTTACTGGACAGCGGTTTTGTCTCTCCAAGCGGCCCGGGCCTGCAAGTCAGCAGTTTCGGATCGGTGCAGTGGGCCTCCGGTGATGTACAAAATTCCCAAGATCTGGTCCGCGAGGTTAGTGTTCTAGAGGGTATCGGCTATGCCACCACGATCGCGGCGTTGAATTTGGGCGGCTCGCTGGTTGCCGATCTGCCGCATACGGCGACTCCTTTGGGCGTGCAGGAACCAAATTACAGTTTCGGTAATGATCTGGCGGTAACGCTCAATCCCGGGGATGCGGTGAAGGTTAGTTGGACCTCCACGGTGGCACCGGTGCCGGAACCAGCTCCGGCTTTACTACTAGCCGCGGGCAGCTTCGGAACACTCGTGTTGGCACGTCGCCGTCAAGGTCAGGCGGTGCCGTGTTGATCGGGGACAAGGTATTTTGGGTCTTGGCCCGAAGAATCATTTCAATGGATGATCTGCGTCTCCCGCATCCAAGCGATGAAACGTGAAAGCCCTTCTTGGACCCGCACCTGGGGCTGGTAGCCAAGGGTGCGACGGGCCAGTGTGATATCCGCAAAGGTAACCGGCGGTTCAGAAGCAGGCGCTGGAACATTACGGATTAGAGCTTGACGGCCCAGGAGCTTTTCGAGAATTCGGACAAAATCAATGTTCTCCACCGGTTCGCCGCAACCCAAGTTGAATATCTGGTAGCCGTGTGGACGATCCAAGGCCAGGCGAAACCCGGCGGTGATATCGTCAATGTACGTCCAATCTCGTTTGAGGCGGCCGGCGTCATAGAGGGTCAATTCGCGACCAGCGAGAATATCGGTGGCCCACTGCCAAGGCATCATATCCGGGCGGCCATGGGGGCCATAGACATTGAAGAAACGCAAAATGGTGATGGGCAAGGCCCAGAGATGTTCAAAGCTATGGGCGAAAAGCTCCATGGAACGCTTGCTGGCTGGATAAGGTGCCAGCGGGCGATCGGCGGGTGCCGTTTCCACAAATGGCGTGGGTGTGGAGCGTCCATAGACGGAGCCGGTGGAAGCGAGCAGGCAGTGCGGCTTTCCGACGCGATTAACGGCATCCAGCAAGTTCATGGTGCCTTGCACATTGACGGCACTGTAAACATGCGGATTCTGGACGCTATAGCGCACGGAAGCCATGGCGGCGATATGGGCTACCGCATCCGGCGGGTGGGTGCGGCACAAATCCACCAAGGCTGGCAGATCCCGCAGGTCACATTCCACAAAGGTGAAACGGGGATGTGAAGACAAGTCGGCCAAGTGGCGTTGCTTGTGAACGAGCGGATAATAATCATTGAGGTTATCAAACCCCACCACCTGATCGCCGCGATCCAAGAGGTTGCGAGCCAGTCGCGAGCCAATAAAGCCCGCAACACCAGTGACCAGAATTCTCAAGCCTAACACTCCTGCTGTAATTTAATGAATTAACGCTGCCGATACCCCGCACCTTGCAACCCAATGGCGGACCGATCGGAATATTGCCGGGGCACGATTCAGGTTGTGGCTTTATTGCCGGACGACGGTCGGTTCTCCGGGAATAAAACCGATTGGGATGAATCGTGGCACGAAGGATTGTCCAGCACATCCTGGGCTTCACTGACCAATTCGCCTAAGTCCTTGAATTGGCGGTAAACGGCGGCAAAACGGACATAGGCGATCGGCGAAGCCATACGCAATTGCTTCATTACCGCTTCGCCGATGAATGAGCTGGTTACTTCGCGTGTGCCTTGCTGCATGATTTCCTCCTCCACGGCATCGACCATCGCCACAATGCGCTCGGCGGGTACCGGCAGTTTATAGCAGGCCTTCTGGATACCTTCCATAATGCGCGTACGGTCCAAAGGTACGCGGGTACCATCTTTTTTTACCACGGTCAGGCGGACGGTTTGCTCCACCCGTTCATAGGTGGTGTAGCGACGGTTGCAGGCCTGGCAGATTCGGCGGCGGCGGATGACTTCGCCGCCTTCAACGGGGCGTGAATCAATCACGCGGTCGTTATCGGCAACATGGCAAAATGGACAACGCACAGATCAACCTCGAAAGATAACTCCGGCCGGCTACGGTCGGGCCAGTCGTGTGTGGTACGAGCGAATAAAATAAACCCGTCGGGCTTGCAGTAACATGGCGATGGAGCGGCGGGGATCGCGGTCGGCGGTAAAATCACCGCGAATTCGTGACGGGCCCAGCGCATTTTGAAAATAACCCGAACTGGCGGTTAAGCGTAAATCGCCGTCTACCAGGGTGGCATGCATGATTGCGGCATGTTTGCCATTGTGCAGACGAATAAAGCCCGCGCCTGAATATCGGCCCGTGCCGCTGGGGGTAATAACGATATATTCAAATGTGGCGTTGATGGCGGTGGATAAGATTGGCGTTAAGCCGGGCACTGGTTTCCAAAATACCCGTATGACCATGATCTGGGTGACGCCGGTGTTGCCCGCGGGCTTGGATTTTAGAATGAATCGGTACGTGCCGTCGCGGGTAACATAGTAAAAGGCCTGCTGAAAGTGTGGTTGCAATGCGCTACCACCGCGCGACCGCACGGGAATAATAGACAGTGGTCGAAAGTATCCGCATCCCCCCAGCAGAAGCGGCAAAAGCCCCAGGCCAAGAACCAGAAACATGTTACTCGGACGTTTTATCATGCTGGTAGCATAATCGCTGGGCCGGCGTTGGTAAACACAGGCGGCAGAATGGACCAATCGGACGGCAGGCGAGCGCCAGCGGCTTTTTTGTACATTGGCTGGGACTGAAAGTTTCCGATAAGATGCATAGGTTGACGTGAAAGGATTTATCGTGCCCGTCGCCACGCACACCGCAACGATTGTAAGCCGCTCCAGGGGCGCTGCGTCGGCGGCCAATCGCCCACCAGCGATTTCCGCCAAGCCCGACGGCATCCGCGAATATTTTAGTACGGATTTGGGAACCATTTATCATGGAGATTCCCTGCAAGTTCTCGAACGGCATATCAGGCCGAGTTCGGTTGACCTTATCATGACCAGCCCACCATTTGCGCTGGTGCGGAAAAAAAAATATGGGAATGTCGATTCCGGCCAATATTTGGAATGGTTCAGACCTTTCGGACAAGCCTTCCGCCGCGCCTTAAAGGATACAGGATCATTGGTCATTGACATTGGCGGCGCGTGGATTCCTGGGCAACCAACGCGCAGCCTTTACCACTATGAGCTCCTCATCATGTTATGCAAGGAATTTGGTCTGCATCTGGCCCAAGATTTTTTTTGGTGGAATCCATCCAAATTACCGACGCCAGCCGAATGGGTCACCGTTCGCCGGATTCGGGTGAAAGATGCTGTCAACTGTGTTTGGTGGTTATCGCCGACACCGTGGCCCAAAGCCAGCAACCGCCGCGTTCTCGCTCCCTATAGTGACGCCATGAAGGGTTTGCTGAAAAATGGATACAAAGCCAAATTACGGCCCAGCGGCCACGACATCAGTGGTAAGTTCGCCATTGACAATGGCGCGGCGATCCCGCCCAATTTGATTGCCATACCCAACACGGAAAGCAACTCATACTATTTGCGATATTGCGCAGAACATGGTCTTTCGCCGCACCCGGCTCGTTTTCCCGCGGCGTTACCAGAATATTTTATTCGTATGCTCACCGATCCTGGTGATCTGGTGGTGGATCCGTTCGGCGGGAGTTGTGTTACCGGCGAGGTGGCCGAGCGTCTACGGCGGCGGTGGGTGTGCAGCGAGATCGTCGAGGAATACGTTCATGCCGCCAAGGGCAGGTTTCCGGTGCTCCACACGGACCAACCGGCGCTTTTCCCCGGGTCCTTTCCGGAAGCGAAGGGGATTGGTGCCTCCTACAGGATATCGCACCCGGCGGCCCTTTGGAACGACAGCGAGGACGTGTCCTTACCGGACGAGGGCGGAAGGGCCAGAATCAGCAGAAGAGCCAAGAAGGAGTGAGAATGCCGGCTGCAACTCCAGAAGTTTTGGTGGAAGCAATCATTAATGCAGTGCAGCAATGCGGTAGCGCCGCCACCTTGATCAGCCCCGTGCGCCACCAGCCCCGGAAATTCCTGATCACGGCACCAGGCGGCGAGGGCTACGTGTTGTGGGTTTACGCGTGGACGTTGACATTTGGAGGACGCCCCGCGCTTGGGAATGAGTGGCGAATTCAGATGACCTCGGTTAAATCTCCTTTGGCGTTGAATCCGAATGGGCCAACCGTTTTGCTGGGCTACGAGCGTGATCTGGGCGTTTTTGCCGGCTTCGATATCATCCGTCACCGGGAATTTACACAAGGTTCGCCGTCTGTTCAAGTCGACATAACGCCGGTTCGACAGGCACTGGAAAGCGGGTTGACTTTTCACCGCAAAGGGAATGGCGAAATAGCCATCGGAATACGGCCGGACCAGTTGATAAACTACGCGCTGAACGCGGCAGACTTGCACAAGTCGGGCAGACGGCCGGAAATTCTTCAGTTGCTGGAACGAGCGGCCGTACTGGATCCTATTGGTGAAAAGGAAATAAGATCGGTACCTGCGGGGCGCCGGCAGATCGTTCAAACGGTTGTGAAGCTATCGCGCAGCGCTAATTTCAGACAACAGGTCCTGCACGCGTACGGAAGTCGCTGTGCGGTGACCCGCATGCAACTTAGGCTTGTGGACGCCGCACACATTCTTCCCGTAGGCGCACCAGGCAGCATCGACCATGTGACCAATGGTATTGCGTTATCGCCAACGTACCACCGTGCGTATGACAATGGCCTGATCTACCTTGACGTGGATCACCACATGCGGTTGAACGCGGCCAAGCTGAACCAACTCAGTATGCTGGAGCTACACGGTGGGGCGGATACATTCAAGGCACCGTTGGGTAAGATTTATCTTCCGCCGGACAAAAAGCAGTGGCCGCAGCCTGAACTCATCGGCAAGGCCAATGAGTTCAGGCAGATTAGTTCTTGAAATAGTCGGTGGCGACGGCTGCGATCGCGGGCAGTAGATAGTGGGTTGGAGTGGTTTGTGGATGTGTGGTCGGGGACGCATACGATATTTTTGAGTTTCAAAACCAGCTTGTTTTTATCGCTGGTGCCCGCGGGTGTGATCGCTGCGCTGCCGGCATTTCATCGTGCCATCACCGCAATGACACGTGGGGCCGTCACAGCGGCACCAAAACAGACTTGGGTGCGAGATGTGGCCAGCGCCAGTCGAAAGATGTGGCAAAACGTCGGGACAAATCTTGCGTAACACGGCCAGTCGGCCGCCATCGCCGTTACTGCAGCGTTGCGTGGCCCCGCCACGCCGTTGCCACGGCGGCAGATAGGATGCGTGCTGGACACATGCTCCTTGAATTTAAGGATTTACCAACGCCATAAGCTGCTTGGGCTGCATCAAAAACAGGAGTTCGCCGTGGGTTAGCGTGGCGTCCATATCCACGCATGCGACGGCCCCTTTTTTGAAGCGCACGCGCCCGGGCTTGTTGAAACAGAGTTGTCCGAGAAAACCGCTTAAGTCCGGCTCATGGCCGACGGCGATCATGGCTTGCGGCTGGTGTTTTTGCGATTTTAGTCGCTTAAGCAGCAGTTCCGGCGAGCCGCCGCAGGCCAACTCTACCGCTACGAAAATGGGAATTGTGTGGCCCGGGGCCGCGTCGGCTGGAGGCTCCAGCGTGGCTGCCAGAATTTCGGCGGTTTGCTCTGTTCGCACGCAAGGCGAGGTGAAGATGATGTCAATGCGTGGGTTCATAGTGGCCAGTCCAGCGGCGACGCGCGTGAAATCTTTTTTACCTTCGGCAGTCAGTGCCCGCTGGGAATCGCCGCCAAGGGCGAATTCTTTGGCCGCGGCATGCCGGCATAAATAGAGTTTCATCAAAGCTCCTTCGGTTAGCCTACCCAAAAGCCTTGGGTAAAACGCATGGTCACCATCAACATCCACAGACCGCTTAGCGACAGCAGCGGCACACACAACCAGGCCCAGCGAGGTGGCAATTTGGCCATCACCAAGCCGAAGAAGATCCATAATGGTACGCTGGTGGCCAGTTGGTAACGCCCCATTCCCTGGTAGTGGATGGCGCTATGCGAGAAAAATGGAATTAGCCATAAGAACAGGGCCACCAACCACAGCGGCACGGGGAGCCGCAGCTTGGGCAGCAGCATGGCCAGCAGCACCAGAGGTGTGAACAAAGCGCAGGCGTTTTCCAGTGCGGTTATGTGAGATGGATCCGCAGGAGAAAGCAAATGGGTTATCAGGCGATGAAATATTTTACCCAGGTCTAAAGCCAGCATCGTGTGTTTCCAGGTAAGCCCCACGTGTACCCAGCGTTGAATGTCCAATACCATCCACGGGTTGCCGGTTTCCCAGGCCAGCCACGCCGCCCAGAGAATAAATCCACTGGCGGCTACCATCGGCCACAAAATGGCCCGGCCCATGGCCCGGGACGCGGTGATGGCCGTGGCGGGGGACTGAAGATCCTGCGGCCTTTGGCGTTGGCGAGATGTTGTCCATGTCGCAATGGCCGCGGCAAGGAGAAGAAAAAACAGTGTCGCCGAAAAAACCACACCGGTGGGGCGCACCAGATCGGCAAGGGCTCCGAGGATGGCGGCCACCCCCCAACGCTCACGGAGTGCGGCAAAGAAAAACAGAATCATCAGCATGTCAAAAAGCGGTTCCGTATAAGCCGCAAATAGAAAAACGGCCTCCGGTTGCAGCAAAAAGCCCAGCACCGCCAGCATGGGTACCGCGGGTTGACCAGGGAATAATTCTCCCGCCAGGCGGTAGAGCAAAATCGTGGCTGTCACCGAGGCGACATTCGAGACCAGCAGCAGCCACACCCAGACCGGCAGTGGGAGAAGGCGTGAAAGCACCAACACCAGCGCCGGGTAGCCGGGATAATTGGCAGTGTTTGCGGTGCCCACCGGTACATTTTTAATGCGGTACCACCAATGGGCGATTTGCCAATAGCGAATGCCATCCCAGCGAATGAGCGCATGCTGGTGCGGGCTCCATCCTGGATGATACGCCCACGAAGCCAAAAACAAGGATCGCTGCGGGGCATGAAGGGCAATTTGCGCCGCCAAGTTCACGCACAACATCACCACCACCCACGCCAACAGAGGTCGTAACCACCAGCCGGCAGCCAACGCCGCCGGGATCTCGAGATCGGGGGTTGATGGCTGTACTGATGCACTCCCAAGAGCGGCAACGACGGTCGAGGGGGATGGCGTGTGGTCACCGGGAGGAACTGTCTTGGCCGGGGCCAATTCATATCCGCCGGTGGATGAAGATTGTTTCTCCGCTGGCATAGCGCATGGCCCCGGTAACGGCTCCAACCACGGCTTCCGCCACATCCTGCGGCGCAAGAATTTCCCTGGTGGGTACCTGTTCTTCTGTCATCAACGCCCGAAACATGGGCGTTTCCACTGCGGCAGGTGCAATCCCGACCACCCGAATTCCCAGCGGATCGCCTTCCTGAGCGGTGACTTTGGTTAGCATATTCAACGCTACCTTGGCTACACCGTACGCTCCCAAGCCCGGAAAGGGATCACGGGCGGACTCGCTGGAGATATGCACAATGACTCCTCCCGAATCCGGTCCTAACTCCGCTCCGGACCGGCCATGTTCATGCAGGTCAGACTGCGATTCAAGATGTTGGTTGCGAAAGACCGGCCAAACCGCCCGGGTCATATAAAATGCCGCTGATAGATTCACCTCCAGAATTTCCCGCCACTGGGTCGGCAATATATCGGGCGTGGGTATCATTGGAGCCATGCCCGCGGTGTTGATTACGGCATCTATGCGGGAAAATTCTTCCCTTGCTTGCCGCACCAGGCGATCCACCTCCTGAGGCTGGGTGACATCTGTTGGCACACAGATGGCTCTACCGGCGGCGCGCTTAATTTGCTCCGCGACTTCCTCCAGGCGTCCCGGTGTGCGCCCGGCCAGCACCAGGGCGTAGCCCAAGTCCGCCAGTGCCAACGCCGTCGCGCGTCCAATACCGCCACCGCCACCAGTTACAATCGCCACTTTCATTGAAAACACCCCAAGCTTATAGCACTTCCGGATTTTTACGAATCCGGCCGAGAGAATTATAAAGGCGTGGTAAAAAAAAAGCGTGTGGGCGCGGATTCGGCCATCCAACAACATTGACGCGGTGGCTAAATTGGTCCATGATTTCGGGCGATGACCTCCATGAATCAACCTTTAGCCAAAGCCAATAAGTTGCCGAAAGAGCATGTTTCGCTGTTGTGCCGGGCAGGTGAGCAATATTTGGCGGGAGGACAGTACGTGGAGGCACAGCGATTGTTGCGGCAGGCGGAGACGCAGGCGTGGCGGCAACGTGATGGGATCGCACTGGCAAGAATCTACCTGTCGCTGACGGAGGCGTCTCGACTGCTGCGCCAGCAGGCATGTGAAGGTATGATCGTCATCAGCACACAAGACGATGGCATGGTACGGCGGCGGATGATGCGGGAGTTCGTGGGCGAGCGTGCGGGTACGATACTGTTGGGGGGAAGAAGCGGGGACCGGTTGGTGTTGAAAATGCTGGAGAGGGTGCAATACGCGGCGCAAAAGAGAGGCTATGCTCTGGAGGCATTGCTTTTATTGCGATGTGGCCAGAAGTGGAGGGTTGCATCTGTGGCGGATCCAACCTTTGCCGCTGGTTTACCGGTGTGCTGGGTACAAAATTTATCAGACCAGAGGGCTGGTAAACCGGGCCATGCCGACGAGATTCTCCTGCCGCCTGCGGGCGTGTATCCACCGGGATCAGCCGGAGCCAAGTTGGCGGGTGAATCCCTGCTGGCGGCACACGAATTGTTGGCTCTTAAGTGGCAGGCACGCCATCTAGTACGGGCCAGCCGTTGGGTGGAAATGGACTGGCTGCGGCGAGCGATACGCATTGATCCAGCGTGTGAACCTGTGCTGATGCGGTTGTTGGCGCTGGCTGGTGGCTGACGGACTCTTCGATAACTCCGGGAAGGAGAAACCTTGTATAGGCTATTACGAGGCGTTCGTAAAAACGAATTAAATGGAAAGCAATGGCCTTTAGTGGAAACTTATATTATTCTGGGGAGGTTTGTGGGATGGCAGTGGTTTGATGCTGCTGGCGAACCTAGCCGTGGGTACGGCGTATAGACAAAGGAAGGGCCGAATGGCCACGGACGAACAACTCATGGCCGAGTTTATTGCGGGCAGTGAATCGGCCTTTCGCGAGTTGGTGTCGCGTTACGAACGCGAGTTGTATGTATTTCTGCAACGCTTTGTCAATAACGGGGCTGCGGCAGAAGACTTATTTCAGGAGGCGTTCATTCAGGTATACCGCAATGCGGATAAGTTTGATTCGCAGAGGAGGTTTCGCTCTTGGCTCTTTACGATCGCCTCTAACAAAGCCCGCGATTATTTGCGAGCGAGTCGCCGTCGTGCGACGCAGTCTTTGGATGCGAACTTTGGCACCGAGAACGAAAAGGCCGCTTTTGCGGATGTGTTGGAAACAGATGGAGGGTCTGCACAGGATTTGCTCATCGGCGGCGAAGATGCTGCGGCGATTCGGGAGATGATCGGGAGGTTGCCGGATATTTACCGTGAGGTGCTGATTTTGAGTTATTTCAGCCATTTTTCGTACAAACAGACCGCGGAAGTGCTGGATGTTCCGGTTGGCACGGTGAAGAGTCGGTTACATTCCGCTTTAACCCAATTTGGCCGCTTGTGGAAACAACGGCAGGCGGAGCAGCGATTGTGATAGTACATGGAAATATGGCAGCGTGCGGCGAGGATAGAGTTGGTATGTTTGATGTGAGTGTAGAACCTATATGACCCACGATCCATTTCAGTTTAATCCCAACGACCAAGAGGCCTTTTCTCTAGAGGGTTATCGTTTGACCGAAGTGGAGGCGGCGTATGTGGACCGCTGGTTTGGTCAAGAGCCGCCGGGCCGCAATGGCGCGTCAGAAGACCAAGAAAATGCCCCCACTCCGGGCTTGGCCGAAATTATCCATCTGCTCTCTCAGACCGGTGAGCCGGCGGTACCACCTGGGCTGGCTGATCGGACCATGGCCATGGTTCGGCAGCGGTCGTCGGTTGGCGGCCTTACCTGGGGTAAGAGCGTGGGCCAACCAGCGGCGAGAATGCGTATTGGGTGGGATCGGCGGAAAATAGACTTGGCTGCCATGAGTGTTGCGGCGGGCTTACTCTTTGTCGTTTTAATTTCGGGGATTCAGCAGGCCCGTTATGTTGCGGCCCGCACAGCTTGCGCGGGAAACCTCACCGCATTGGCCAGTGCGTTTGCCGGTTATGCCGCGGACGATGCAGGCATGTTGCCGCGCATCGCTGCACCCTCGGATGGGAATTGGTTACCGCGAGCCGATACTCCGGGGGAACCGCGCAGTGCCCATGCCCATGGCAATCTGGCGAATTTACGACCCTTGTTTGCACGCAGCCGGTTTGTTTCATGGAAGCACCTGATTTGTCCAAGCTGTCATGTTGCTCCTACGCTCGGCCTAAGCGCGAACTTGTCGCACGGTTTGCCGACGGATGATATCAGCTATTCATACATTGATCAGCTTGCCGCGTATCATCATCGTTGGGGGAACACTGGTCATGTGGTAGTGATGGCCGATTATAATCCGCTTTTTCAAGCCACCACGGGCGAAGTTCTCGCAAATGCCAACTCTTTTAATCATGACCAGCGTGGGGAAAACATCTTGTGTGATGATGGGAGCGTGCGCTGGGTGACAACACCAGATGTCGGACCAAGGAACGATAATATCTGGACGGTGCAAGGAGATTCCAAGCCTCCCTTCACCGGATGCGAAGAACCAAAAAGCCCCGATGATATTCTGGTGGTTCCATGAGGCGCTCACGTTATTGACATCGTGGAAAAACGCGGCTACGCTTTAAGCCTATGCCAAGAACCGCACGGGCCGCCAAAGGCGGCGTCATTTATCATATTTTTAACCGCGGCAACGGCCGCAGGGTGGTCTTTCGTAAGCGGAAAGACTATGAGATGTTTTTGGAAATACTCAGAGCGGGCCGGGAGCGGGCTTCCATCAAAGTATTCGGGTTTTGTTTGATGCCCAACCATTGGCATTTGGTGGTTCGCCCGCGAGGTGACGGCGATCTTTCCGCTTATCTTTCCTGGATCACCAACACCCATGTCAAACGCTGCCGCGTGCGACACCCTCATGCCAAGGGAAGCTTGTATCAGGGGCGTTATAAAAGTTTTCCAGTGCAAGGTGGACGACATTTCATCAACCTGTTGCGCTATATTGAAAGCAATCCGCAGCGTGCTGGGTTGAAAAAGCGGGCGGAGAAGTGGCCATGGTCAAGCTTGGGCTGTGATAAAAAGGTGGCATCGGCACTTTTAGATTCCTGGCCGGTGGATCGGCCTAAGCATTGGCGTAAGGTGGTTAGTAAGCCGCTGAGCAGGGCCGACCGAGATGTGGTTGTGGCCAGCTTGAAGCGCTCACGTCCTCTGGGCGAAGATCTTTGGGTGAGAATGACGGCCAAGAAGACTGGTAAGGAGCAAACGCTTCACCCCATTGGTCGTCCGCCAAAACAGATCAAGAAAGTAAGATAAGTTGGCGGTTGTTCCAAGACCGCCTCCGTTTGGGGCGCGGGCACAGCGGTGCCGTCTGTTGGCCGCGGATTTGCCGCAGGCACGCCGTATTCTCGTGCCTGGAGGTCTCAAAATTGACTGCGGTGAGGGGAAAAAAATTGGGGAAAAAGTGACGCGACCGCGATCCCAAGGATCTTTCTCGGAGGGCTTCGCCGGGTGACTGGCGGTGGCACGCTGAGCGCCGGCCAGTCCGCGCTGGGTTTGACCATAAGTTCCGGCTGCGCTCGGATCGGCATGGTCAAGCCATTGCCGGTATCCGTACGACAGGCACCGCGTATAATATGTCCACAAGGCGCATCATGACGGAGTTTCAGGCAGGTACGTGCGTATGAAGAGCCGTAAATATTTCTCAGATGTGGCTGATTTTCGGGTGCGAGCAGCGCGCAGGCTGGGTTTCTTCGCCGGTGCGGTGCTGTTTCTGGGGTTGCTTCTTTTGGGGAGCAGTTGGCTCATCAGTGTGGTGGGGACGGGATCTGCCGAGAAGTCGGTCGCAGGTTCACAGACTGGGCCATCGGTCGTGCCCGCGCTAGCTCATATCCCATGGCACAATAACGCGTGTCATCCGGTGCGGATGCGGCTGTATGCCGCTTCGTTACCTGGCTATTGGCCACACATGGCGGTGCCTTGGTGGTGGACCCAGGTGCGTGTGGCACCTGCGGACAATCCACGGGTGGTGGGCTTGCGCAAGGCGTTATGTCGAGATCAGAGGCGTGGGCGTGTTCGGGGGCTGCGGCAATTTGCGGTCTGGCTCCGAGACGCCGGCGGGAAGGCCTACCCGATAGTCGAACGAACCTTGTTGCCTGCCGTGCTCGATGCGCGGCACTATCGTACTGCGCTGGGCATGACGCGTTTGCTGATTCTTTGGGAACCGGCCAATACCGGTTGGGTGCAGTTCATGTTATTGGTGCGAACGCAGGCACTTCTGGCGGCGCGGCACCCCGATCGGGCGCTGGATAATGCGCTGCGGCTGTACAATGTATGTACCCTGCGCGATGTCCGACAGGTCGTGGTGTTGATCGCAGAGTGCCTGCAATCCGGGGCGATGGGCGCTGGCCTTACGGCCCGGCGGTTCGTAGCGGAGCAAATTGGCCAGCAGTACGTGTCGCCGCCGACCGATCCCCATTGTCCATTACCAGCCGCATTTCGGCGTTACAGGCGTGATTCGTCGGACAAGTTAAGCCGAGGTGATCATGATTTGTCGGCGGCATGGCGAAGGCTCAATCCACAGCCGTACGTTACCCATGCAGCGCAAATAACCGGAGAGGATTTTAACAGTTTGATGCGGCGGGGCAATTTGCTTCTGCTGGCGAACCATTGTCGTCAGGCGGCGCTGGTGTGGGGGCGGGCTTATGGGGTGGCACAAGGCGCGTGGCAGTTGCAGGGAGCGGCGGAAGGTATCGCCCGGACGATCAAAGCGTTGGATAAGACCGTCGGGCGGGCCAATCAATGGGTGCACCATGTCAGTACCGGTGGAGTAACAAAGTGAGGATCAAGTTAGAGTATTCGTTCGTAGCCGCCTTTACCCGCCGTGGTTTTTTTCCGGCGAACCGCCGGAGAGTGAAACGGCGATGGCTGAATATTGTCTGCCTGTTGTCCATCGGGCTGATGGTCTTGCGCCCTGGTCCGGTAGTTTGGGCCCAACCGCCATGGCTGCATGATCACCTAACGCAGGAATTAGCCAACCCTGACCGGAAGGTGGCGGTACGGGCATTTCATCAGATATCCAGGGATATGCCCGCAGTCGGCCCGCCCATGGAGTGGTTGTTGTTGCGGGTATGGCCTACGGCGCTGATGCGCGGCCGGCATTACAACTTGGCGGCCAGGTTGGAATTGCAGACAATATGCAATTTTCCGGGAAATCTCTGGGTTCTTCAGGGGGCGATGGATTTGCGGGTGCGAGCGCTCTTGCAGGCCAACCATCCCAGGCAGGCGCTAAGTGCGGCGCGAGGTTTATTGAATATATGTTCCATGCGGATGACACAACATGCCCTGCTGTTGGTGGGCCAATGCCTTAATGCGGCCTTTCCGCAGGATCCGCAAATGGTGGAGAACTTTATGGACCAGCAGGTGGCCGGAGCGGTGCCGGTCGCGCCGGGCGGTAAAGCCCAGCGGTGCATGGTGCTGGAATCCATACCTCTGCACGGCCGCCCTTTCGCCAGCACGCTGCGAGATTTGCAGCCATTTACTGATTATCAAAGCCTGCTGGCTCGCGGCAATCTGTTGTTGCTCTCGGGCAAGGCTGCGGAGGCGATGGGGCTTTTCCATTTGATGGCTAATCAATACGGAGATGGTCGCACCGCCAATGAATGTATAGCCCGCGCCCTAAAGGCCGAAGATGGCACCGTTGGACGGGCCAACGGGTTTGTGCTTTCGCTTATGAAATCGGCGACGATAACCGTACGTCGAGGCGGGCCTTGAGTTGGCCCAACGTTTGTGGAGAACCAACATGTGTGGCCGTTACACTCTTACCAATCCGGCGAAGTTTTTTGAGCAGTGCCCGTGGATTATTTCCTGGCCACAAAGTCTAACACCGCGGTATAACATCGCTCCCGGTCAGCGGATCATGATGGTGGCGGCCGCCACATCCAATGTTGCCACTGAAGGACATTGGGGTTTATCCAGCGGATTTTCCAAGGACACTAAAGCCGTGCGCTGGATGATTAACGCCCGTCGAGAAACCGTTCTGCAAAAGCCGATGTTCCAGCATTGGTTCGGGACCCACCGGTGCCTGGTTCCCGCGGATGGATTTTATGAATGGCCGGTCGAAAAAGCGGGCAGAGGCCAGGCCAACCGTGGCCCGTTTTATTTTCTGCGAGAAGATAGGCTACCCTTTGCGTTTGCGGGATTTTTTGTTCCCGCAAGCGCTGCTCCTATTTCAGGTGAGAGTCAGTGTGTGATCCTCACGACGGCAGCGGTCGGCTTGGTTGCCAAGGTCCATTCCCGCATGCCTGTGATTCTGGATCCGCCGTCAATGCGGGCATATCTGCAAGGTACCCTTGAACAGGCGATGCGGGATTCCCTGACTATGGAAATGGACCGCGATCTGCGGATGTATCGTGTAGGATCGCAGGTCAATCGCAACGGCTGGGATGACCCGGATTGTGTTTTGCCGGTGAAAGATGCGTCGTGTGGGGTTCCCGAGAGCCAGAATCGCCTTTTTTGACATGGCCGGTGGTTGTTGGCTGTCAGTGGGAAGATGCGATCGGTAACTGCCAAGGAGGGGTTTGGGGGGGGCGGATGATGGCCGCTGGTGGCAATTACTCAATGGCGCAAGAAAGTCAAAATGACGGGACGGCCCTGATTGTTCCTGTGGAATTACATCGCCGACATGGGCGGCATCGCGGGCACGCAGTCGGGCAGCCAGCGGGATTCTCGGAGGATTTCCGCCAATATATTAGTGCGCTGTTGACCAAGGATATGTTTCAAATCGTTGGTGACACCGTTCACGCAAACGGCTTTATCTGCGGGCGTTTTTTGATTGGGGTTGGAAACCGGGCTATAATAATAATAGATGATGACTCGGTATGAAGCCGTCCGTTGGAAATAATTCCAAGCCAGGGGAAATTGGTTATACGGAAAGTCCTTTCATCCCAGATCGTACCACGGTGTGCTTTCCCGGGTGCGGTCGTCAGGAGTGGTGCCCATGAGGGTGTTATTGGTGTATCCGGAATTTCCGGAAACCTTCTGGAGCCTGCGCCATGCGCTGCACTTTATCCGCAAGCGGGCGGTGACGCCGCCGCTGGGCCTGTTGACAATGGCGGCGATGCTGCCGCGGCAGTGGGAGAAGCGCCTTATTGACTTAAACGTTCGGGCACTTTTGGCAGAAGATCTGGCTTGGGCGGATTTGGTGATGATCAGTGGCATGGTGGTACAGCGGGAATCCGCGAAGGCGTTGATTCATCGCTGCAAAGCCGCTGGTCTTAAAGTTATCGCGGGTGGGCCGCTGTTTACTACGGAACACGAATTATTTGATGAGGTTGACCACTTCGTGCTCGGTGAGGCGGAGTTGTCATTAGCGCCGTTTTTGGCGGATTGGCAGCAAGGTAAGGCGCAACAGTTTTACCAGGCGGATGGTTTTGCCGATATTCGTACCACTCCGGTTCCCCTTTGGGAATTGGCCGATTTACAGCGCTATGTCTGTGCCGGCATTCAGTTCTCGCGTGGCTGCCCGTTTGATTGCGATTTTTGTAATGTAACTGCCATGTACGGCCGACGGCCCCGCACCAAGACCGCAGGGCAAATCCGGGATGAGCTTGAGGCCTTGCATCGCAGCGGCTGGCGCGGCGGGGTGTTTTTTGTCGATGACAACCTTATAGGCAACCGGCGCGAACTTAAAGATGAATTGCTTCCGATGCTGGTCCAATGGCAGAAGGAACGCGGACCGATTACATTGAATACCCAAGTGTCGATCAACCTCGCCGATGATGAAGAACTGATGCGTTTGATGGCGCAGGCCGGGTTTGATACGGTATTCATCGGCATTGAAACCCCTGACAATTCCAGTCTGGCGGAATGTTCCAAGCGGCAAAACCGCAACCGTGATCTGGTGGCGGACGTGCATCGCATGCACCGTGCCGGCCTTCAGGTGCAGGGTGGGTTTATCGTGGGCTTTGACAGCGATCCGCCGAATATATTTCAGCGGCAAATCGACTTCATACAAAAAAGCGGCATTATGACGGCGATGGTGGGGCGCTTGCAGGCCATTCCCGGCACGCGACTTTATGAACGCATGAAGCAAGCTCAGCGTCTCGTGGGCATCTCCACCGGAGATAATGTTGACGGCACTTCCAATATCATACCATCCATGGATTCGGACCTATTGCAGGAAGGATATCAGACGATACTGCGGTCCATTTATTCTTCCAAGCAGTACTACCGGAGATTACGGACATTTTTACGGGAGTATCATGCGCCGCCGGTGCGCACGCGACTTAGTTTTGAACGCGTGCTGGCCGGCGTACGGGCCACGTGGTGCTTGGGGGTAATCAGTAGAGAACGCTTTCTTTACTGGAGAATGCTGATGTGGACCAGCCTGCATCGGCCCAGAAATTTACCCTTGGCCATTCAATTGGTCATCTGCGGGTATCACTATCGTCGCATTAGTGAACTGCTGGCAACCGTTGAGGCTCCACGGGCTGATCTGGCTTCGCATGGTGCTCATCGCCAATAGTCCTGAATTTTTACCGTCAAACCACGACAGGAGATGTGGTTAAACGTCATGGTGCAGGAACTGTTGGAAAAAGAAGCTCTTGGGTGTTGCGGCCAGATAGGCCAGCGGCAGCGGCTACGGCCGGGCGAGGAGTATATGGACATGGGAAAGATTTGTCGATGATGACGGAAATAAGAAGGCTTTCGCGATATACGCAAGCGGAAAATGTGGTCTAACTGGTATCCAATATGTCCTTAAATAATTAAAAATTTTTCAGGGCATATGTTTTATGCGGCTAATGGTGATATCTTTCGGAGAGGGTATGAAAAGCATAGGTTCCGCCGCGAAGGCCGCCATCCCGCGTGCCGGATTCGCATGCCGATGCAGGTAAAGTGGTTGAGGCAGGGGCGGCCTTGCGAACAACAAACTTCAGGAGGAGGCAAGCGGAGTATCTATCTCGTAATGGCATTGGATTGAAATTGATGGTGAGATCATAGGCCAGTTCGATCTCAAGTCTGGGGTGGCAAGGTTAGATTGCGTCCCGGCGTATCTGCCGCGAAAAGATGCACTTTGTCCATATTCAAAAAAAGCGGAATATCCGCTTGAACCGCCAGCCCTTGCAGATGGTGCGCATCGGTGCGGCAGATCAGGGTGGGTTGTTGGCCCAGCGAAAGGTAAACATCCACCTTGTCGCCCAGTGGCTCAATGACGGAAACCGTCGCTTGGAGGGTGTTTTCATGGCCGGCAAAGCGGCCCTGCCCGATGGGTGAAATGGCTTCTGGGCGCACGCCCAGCGTCACTTGGGTGGCCGGCTGCTGGCGCAAGCATTCCTGCAATCTTGGGGTCAGAAGCAACCTTTGCTTTTCAAAGGTAAAATAGCGACCATCCACAATACTTCCGGTTATAAAATTCATGGGTGGGGTGCCCACAAAACCCGCCACAAAACGGTTGACAGGTTGCTCATAAACCACAAGTGGCGGGGCACACTGCTGAATCAGGCCGTCTTTCATCACCACGATGCGATCACCCAGGGTCATGGCCTCTTCCTGATCGTGGGTAACGTAGATCGTGGTGGTCTTGAGCCGCAAATGCAGTTTCTTAATTTCCGCCCGTGTTTCCACCCGCAGCTTGGCATCGAGGTTGGAAAGCGGCTCATCGAATAAAAAGGCCTTGGGATTGCGCACAATGGCCCGGCCCACGGCCACGCGCTGGCGTTGTCCGCCGGAGAGGGCTTTGGGCTTGCGCTGGAGATAATCCGTCAGGCCCAGAATTGCCGCGGCTTCTTGTACCCGCTGGTCAATTTGCGACTTGGTGAGGCCGAGTTCGCGGCGGCGCAATTGCAGGCTAAAAGCCATATTTTTATAAACGCTCATGTGGGGGTACAGGGCATAATTTTGAAAAACCATGGCAATATCGCGGTCCTTAGGAGGGACGTCGTTGACCACTCGACCATCAATACTCAAGGTGCCTTCAGAAATTTCTTCCAGCCCCGCCAACATCCGCAGGGTGGTCGTTTTCCCACAGCCGGAAGGACCTACCAGTACCACAAATTCCCGGTCTTTGATGGATAAGGAAATGTTGTTGACCGCCCGCACATCGCCGGGATAGACCTTGGATACATCTCGAAAATCCACCGTGGCCATAGGTTTTCCTTCACCAGTTAATCTGCCAGAGCATACCGCCGCTAAGCCGCGATCCATTATCAGTTGAACCGGACGATTTGTTTACGCCGGAATTCTCGGCTAATCTTATCGCAGGTTCATGGATTATGGCAAGTGCCCATGTCCGCTGGGACGGGCCAAAAATAGCCCTTCAGGCGAGTCTTGGGCAGAATTGACATGACGTTTGCGGACGGCTGAAAGCTTGGTGATTATGACAGCAGATGTGGTGGTGGTTGGTGGGGGGGTGATGGGGTTAACCAGTGCCTGGCGCATGGCGCAGCGTGGTTTGAAGGTGACGCTGCTAGAGGCAAATCGATGTGGATCCGGCGCGAGCCAAGCCGCCTTGGGTGCGTTATGGCCGCCGTCAGCCACCCGCACTGGTCCACTGCAGTCGCTGCATCGCCAGAGCCTGTGGGGGTTTGAAGAATTTGCCAACGAATTAGGACAGGCCGCGGGCGTGGCGGTGGATTTTCTGCGGCGGGGCCGCATTGAACTGCTCTCCGATGTGAAGGCTCAGGCGGATGCGGTGCAGGAAGTCGCGGCGGCCCAGGCTAACTGGCCGCCCATGGTGTCGCCGCCGGTTATGCAACTGCTGGCCGGTGATGATCTGCACCGAGAGGAGCCGGAAGTGATACCCTGGTCGGCGGGAGCCTTGTGGTGCAAACTTTCAGCCCAGGTAGGAGTCGAGAGCCTGCTGGCGGCTTTGCAAGAGGTGTGTCGGCGGTCGGGGGTGATCATTATGGAAAGTACCCGGGCGGTTAAGCTGGATATTGCGGAGGGCACCTTTCGCGGGGTGCACACCCTGTCGGAAAAAATTGCGGCGGGTAAGGGCGTGCTCACTACCGGCGTCGGGACAGGTCTGTTTGGTGAGGTTGCCAAGGCGGTCCCTATTCATCCGGTGCGTGGGCAGGCACTGCTGCTGAATACGGGACGAGAGATGATTTTCCGGATCATCAAGAATGGAAAGATTTTTTTAGTGCCGTGGCCAGACGGGCGCATTCTGGTAGGCTCCACCACGGAACCACAAGCCGGATTTGACAATACCAATACCGCCGACGGCGTGAACTTTCTGTTGACCGGGGCGGTGGCCACCTGTCCGGCGCTGGCCAAGGCCAAGCTGGAGAAAATCTGGTCGGGATTGCGGCCATCGGGGCCACATGGGCGGCCGATTATTGGCGAGTTGAAGCATATTCACGGCCTGGTTGTGGCGGGAGGTCATTTCAAAATCGGCATCGGCATGGCCCCACTGACAGGAGAAATTATCGCGGACTTGGTGGCCCATGGCCGTTGTAAATATGATATCAGTCCGTTTTTACCGCGTGAGTGATCCGTGGGAAAATCATGATGATTATTATGTTGACCTGATCTTATTATCATATTATCATTTTGTTAACATCTGGGCGGGTGGGATTGGTGGTGGAGATACCTAAAGTGTTGTTGGATGGCTTAGCCGGTAGATAAGGAGAAGGTTTTCGTGAAATGCAAGTTACGCTATCAGATTGGTGCCACGATTATGGCGGCCATTTTATTGATGTTGGGCGCGGGCAATCCCGTTGGCGCGGATACCGTGTGGATGAAATCCGGAGATCGCATTTCCGGTCAAATCACGGAAGTTACCGCAACCAAGCTTACCATCAAAACGCACTTTGCCGGCACGCTGCAAGTGCAATTGGCGGCGGTTAAAACCATGGTCAGTGGTCAGCCGGTAAAATTTATCAGCCGCCATGGCCAAATTCACACGGCGTACGTAGAGCCAAACGCCCAAGGCACGGGATGGCGGGAAACGCGCAAAGAACCGCTGATTGCGGCCAACTTACCGGCTCCCTTGCAGGCTCCGGTGGCCGTGGCCGTAGCGGCGGTACCGGCTAAACCGCAGTCCGTCTTTGGGCCGCATTGGAATAACGAACTGGATTTGGGAGCCACCAATATCACGGGCAATACGCAACAAACGGAATTTACCGGCTCGGTGCGGTTCCATTATCTCAATCAACCCAATGAGTTAAACATGGATGTGACGGGGGCGTACGGAACCACCAATGGCGTGCAAGATGCGGGCCGTCTTGGTTTTGACGGTATCTATCGTCGTCTGCTGCCGCGGTGGCATCCGCACGATCGCTGGTACGCCTTTGGCGAAACACACGAGCTTTACGACGCCATTCGCGGTATTTCATTCCAAACCAACGATCTTGTGGGCTTGGGCTATAAAGTATTTACAGGGCCGAAATTCGAGGCGGATGTGCGGGCCGGCCCCGGTTATTTGTACGAAACTTTTTTTCATGGCGGCAGTGTCTCCACGGCGACGGCTTCGGCGGGCTGGCACATGAAATATGTGCTCAATTCGCAGGTCAATATCACCAACAACGACCTCTACACGCAAGGCCTGAAAACAGCCTACGATTACTACGCCAGCAGCATCACGGCCCTTAACGTTGCGTTGCCACAGGTGTATCGCGGGTTTGGCTTGCGCTTGGAATTCGATGATTTTTATGACAATACCGCCGGCACCACGGGAAAGAAGCGTAATGACACGCGATTTGTGGCGGCGTTGACGCTGAAATTTTAATGGACTGTATCTGATCAACACCAGTCCATTCGATGCTCAGCCTGGATTCACCACAAGGCAGCGCGGGGTCGCCTACCGTGGAAATATACCCGTCCGGAAGAGTGCGATCATTTTTCGGATCGCCTGGCCGCGATGACTTAAAGCAGATTTTTGTTCCAGCGGCAATTCCGCTGTGGTTTGTCCGAGCGATGGGAGCAGGAAAAGCGGATCGTAACCGAAACCGTTGGCTCCGCGCGGCTCGGATAGGATAATGCCATCCACCCATGCTTGCACCACGGCAACGGTAGCGGTGGGGTGGGCAAGGGCCAGGGCGCAAACAAATTTGGCGGTGCGCTGCGGGGCGGCTACCCCGGCAAGGGCCTGGAGCAACTTAGCGTTGTTGGCGGCATCGTTGCAGGGTTCTCCGGCATAACGGGCACTTCGAACTCCGGGCTGGCCGGCCAGGGCATCGACACACAATCCGGAATCATCGGCCAGGGTTAACATGCCGCTCTGGCTGGCATAGGCGCGGGCTTTTTTGACGGCGTTGCCGATAAAGGTGGGACGGTCTTCCACCACATTTTCCGAAATGGGTAAAATGGCCAAGGTCCGAATCTGAATATCGAGCAGGTCGGCTTGGCGGATTTCATGTTCAATTTCGCGTGATTTTCCAGGATTGAGTGTGGCCAAAAGCATGTGCATGTTGGTATTCCTTGTTGGGCTGAGCTTTACTGGCCAGTTTTTTGTTCCGGCCTTATAATGTCAGTCGGCAGGTAAAGGTATCGTGTTTTTGCGAGATGTCCATGACCATAGATCATCCAGCGGCCGGCAAACTTAAAGAACGCTTTGGCAATATACCCTTAAAAATCGCATCGTTTCGCGGCCAAACTCAAATTGAAGTTCCGGGCGAGCACTTGACGGAAGTGGTCCGATTTTTGCGTGACGATGCCGCGCTTCGCTATGATATGCTCTGTGACATCACCTGCGTGGATTACCTGAATTATCCGGGCTGGGACAAGGCTCGTTTTGGAATGGTGTATATTCTTAACAGCGTGGCGGGGGAGCAACCGCGGTTGATTCTGAGGGTCTTTCTAGGCGAGGCGCAACTGGCGATCGACTCGCTGGTCCCTCTTTATGCTGGAGCCGAATGGATGGAGCGCGAGGTTTTTGACATGTTTGGGGTGCGTTTTAACGGCCACCCGGACTTACGGCGCATTCTCACCTGGGATGAATTCAAATCGCATCCGCTGCGCAAGGACTATCCGGTAACTGGTTTGGGCGAGCGGGAAAATTATCCTGTTTTGAATCGTGATTCCGCATGAACCGCTGGAGCGGGTTTGCAGGCAACAATACGCGGTAGTGAGCGTTAAGCTGCCTGTATGTCTGTTTCCCATCAATTCGATGTTTCGCGGTCAATTGTTGTCGGTACTTCGACGGGTAGCCTGCTTGCGTCTGACCCGGCTAACGGCGGCGATGGGCGCTCGCCGTCAACCCAGCTTACCTCTGGCGCTATGGCCCAGAGTCAAGGCCCCCCAGCGTCCGTAGCCAACCCAAGGCGCGTGCTTTTTTGGGCCACATTTTTTGCCATCATCGCGGCCGGGGTATTTTTACGCTTCTGGCGTATCAGCCATCAATCTTATTGGTGCGATGAAGCCTTCACCATTAACAAGGTGGATGCCAGCTTTCATTGGGTGCTGCAAGCCCTGAACCAACAAGGTTTTCCACCGGGTTGGTATGTGGCCCTTTGGGGATACGTCTGGCTGGTCACGCACTGGTTGCATGTTCCCCAAGGCGCCGCACTGGCCGCCGCGTACATGCGGCTGGTGCCGGCGCTTCTTGGTACCTTGATGGTGCCGAGCGCCTATTTTCTCGCCCGGCAGTTCACGGGGCGATGGCAGTCGTTGTTGATTATGCTGCTGGTGGCTGTAAATCCATTTTTGATCTATTACAGCCGCGATCTAAAAATGTATGGGGCCTTTTATCTGCTGACAACATTGAATGTAGCCCTGTATTTGAAGTGGCAGGGTTCGGACCGGCAATGGCTGTGGTATCCGTTATGGGCATGCAGCGGCGCTGCAATGCTGCTCACGGATACCTTGGGCTGGTTTCTGGTGGCAGTAGAGCTGCTGTGGCTTATTTGCAAACCACGGCATCGGCCATGGGATGTCCCGCTATGGTGTTTGGGGGCTGGGGTTATGGGGGTCGTGCCGACATGGTGGTACTTATATCAAAATCACTGGCTCATCAATCACGCTCAAAACGCGGTGCCGTGGGTGCAGTCTTACAATAGCATCAACTGGCGTACTATTGTCGGCTTGCCGTGCGTGCATCTGTTGGGATTTCTCTGGCCGGTCTACCCGCCGTCGGATCGTATGATTGATTGGTTTTCGCTGCCGCGGCATTTTTCACTGAATCTGGCGGGACAAACCATTCCCTGGTTGGCGGAAGCAGAATTTTGGATTGCCATCGGCGTGGGGCTGATCATGGTGTGGGGGTTGGTTCCACGGTGGCAACGCGTGCAACGCATCCCGGCGGAGCCACGTCCGGTGGGGCGGCGGTGGCATCTGGTTTCATGGATTGGTCTGCCCATGACCATCTTCGCCTTAGGCTCACTGCCGGTACATTCGCGTTGGTCCATCTATCCGCATCACGTGATCTGGCAGCAGCGTTACTTGGGTTTTATAGCGATGGCCTGGGTGGTATGGCTGGGTATGGCGCTGGCCAACCTGCCGACGCTTATTTTGCGTATTTCCGCCATGGTCGCGGTGGTGCTGGTCTGCACGATCTTTGCGTTGACCAATCAGTTCTTCTACCGCCAAATTATCTGGAAACCCATTGAAAAAGTTGCCATCCACTACTTTAGCCCGGCGCATCCCAAGGCCATGGTGTTGGCGTGTCCGCGCTGGACACACGGCGTGGGCACGCTGGGCTTTGAGTGGATGAGCCTGCGCCATATCGATCCGCACGACTATTCGTGGCGGGACTTACCGCTCATCCGCCGCGTGCCTGACGCCCCGTTGCCCTGGATTCATCTGATGCGTTGGGTCAATGCCAATCGATCGGTGCGTACGTTGGTAACGGTTGAGGATATGCCGCCGGATATCAGTCGGCCGTTGGAACAAATCGCGATTCCCAAGGCTCTTGGACCGCACTGGCGTCTGGTTGAAGCCAAAAGCTATCAGTGGCACTATCAATGGTGGTTTTATTTTTACACCACCTGGCACGTGCAAGTATGGCAGCGCAGCGCCCAGCGGCACAAGCCTATGTCGTAGCGCTGCAAACGTATGTTCTTGGCGATTTTTTTGACAAAAGTTGGCTGCTTTAGTACCATCGCACACGTGGTAGGCCAGCGCAACAAGAGTGGCGGACCAGTCAGATCGGCACCTTAGATTTGCGCGCGGAAGCCAGAGTGAAATCGATGGCCGGCGGCGTTTTGCCAAAGCAGGCAGGCGTATGCGGGGCTGGGGCCACGGCATGACGGCGGTGTGCTGCATTGTGCCTTTCCGCGGTATTGGAGGATTGCCATGCGGGCTGCACCGCTCCGTGCATGTTTAAGCCCGCGCTTTTTCCGGTCTTGGCTCCCGCCACGAACCGTTGGTGCAGGAGTATAACCATGTTCAAGCTTGGCCGTGAGCCTGCCGCGCCCTTACGGCCAGCCCGCGCATTTTGGCCAACCGTGGCTTTATTGGCGGCGTTCTATTTGGAATTGGCGGCGGGGCCAGTCGTCTTTCTTAGGTATTATCCTTCAAAGGCGCTGTGCTTTCTGCTCATCGTCCCGCCGACGGTCATCTACTGCCTGCTGGGAAGTGGGCGGGCTACTGCCATTTCCCGCTTTAGAAGCGAGGTTCTAATCCTCCTCACACTGGTGGTGCTGGGCCTGATTGGTTTGGCGGCGGCAATCATTGAAGCCCCCCACGGCCAGAATTCGTGGCGGATATGGCTGGAGGGCGTTGGCATTGGCTTGGCTGATATTCTAGTGGTGATGGTCATTTTTGCGCTGCTGCGGCAAGCCGGGCGAAGTGCGTGGTGGGCCTGCCTCTGGATCTTCAGTATCGGTCCCGTGATGGAGCCGGGCATGTTTTTGTGGATTCCGGCTACCCTGCTGTTATCGGCTTCGCTGTTGGCCTACGGTTCGAGTTTGCGGCGGTGGGCCGGGGTGTGCCTGGCGCTGTCCACGCTGGCCTGCCCCTTTGTTGTGCCCGTGGTCTTGACTGGAGTCTTTGGATTATGGCAGGATAAAAAAGGCGGCCGAATTTCACGGAGCGACGCGGCGTTTATCATCGCCTCATTTTCCGTGGTGATGTTTGTGGCCGCACTTGTTCTTTTGGCGTGGCCTGCGGCCATCCATCATTGGCTGGGTTCTTCCATGGCCAGCGTCGATTATTCCCATTGGCCGGGGATATTTCTGTTGGCGCATTCCCCAGGATTGGTTGATCTATGCTTATCGGTCGCTTGGCTGATCGGCGTGGTGACGGCGGCCATTGCGGCGGTGCGCTACCAATGGTCTTTCGCGCGAACTTCGCTTCATCTGTGCGTGTTGAGTATGATCTTCTGCCCTTTCTACCTGGTTCCCCTCTTGCTGCCGATTCTTATTTTGGGTGCCTTGGCATGGAACGGCTCCGCCTTGTGGCTTTCAACGGTTGGGGTGTACCTCATCCTGACTTTGCCGGGGCGTTATCTGGGCATGGCTTGGGACCAATGGTGGTTATTGTATTGGGCGGGGGCGGTAGCACTGGAATTCATCCAAATAATAGCTGATCTACGGCAACGGCCGAAATCGCCTGACGTGCGTGGCACGGCCCCGTCAGGCACCGCCTATGAAGGGGAAAACCTATGACCAATTCACCAACCCAGCCCAACGGTCCATTGAGGCCGGCTCTTGGAGTCTTGCCAACCGTGGTCCTGTTGGGGGCGTTTTTTATGGAATTTGCAGTGGTGCTGGGTGATCCAATGCTGCATTATGCACAAAGCGTGTTGTACTTTCTGTTGATCGCGTTGCCGGCAGTGATGTATTGGCTTTTGGCAAGTGGGCAAACCATTCGTGTTTCCCGGTTCAAAAGTGAAGTTTTGATTATTGCTGCCATGATCACCTTTGGGCTGATTTGCATGACCATAGCCGCTATTGAAACGCCCCATGGCCGGAATTCGTGGCGGATGTGGCTGGAGGGCATTGGCATGGGCTTGGCGGATATTCTGGTGGTGACGGCTATTTTTTCGCTCTTGCGGCAAACCCTGCGAAGCCCGTGGTGGGCCTGCTTCTGGGTTTTCGGTATCGGACCGTTTGCAGAACTGAGCTTTCCTCTCTGGCTGCCCGCAACCGTGCTGTTGTTGGCGGCTTTTCGGGCCTACAATTCCAAACTGCGGCCATGGGCCGGGGTTTGCCTTGCACTCTCTACGCTGGCTTGCCCTTTTGTTACACCCGTGGCGGTGGTCGCAGCCGTGGGAGTTTGGCGAGAGCGAAAGCACGGTCGCATTGCGCAAAAAGACGCACGTTTCATCGCTGGATCGTTTGCGGGCCTATTGCTGGCGGCCGCCACATTGCTTTTATTCCGGCCGATTGCTATCCACGATTGGGCCAATTCCTTCGGCAGCGGCATTGGGTACACCCGCTGGCCGATGATAAGGCTGTTGCATGATTCCTCACAACTGCGAAATCTGTACTGCTTCGAGGCGGTCGCCTGGCTGACGGGAGTCGTAACCGTCGCCACCGCGGCTATCCGCTGTAAATGGCCCGTGGCCCGGACGGCGGTGCATTTATGTGTGCTGAGCCTGATCTTATGCCCATTTTATTTCTATCTGTTCCTGCTGCCCATCGTAGCGTTGGGCACGCTGGCCTGGAACCGCTCCGCCTTTTGGCTTGCCACTATTTCCGTTTTGCTGGTGCAGGGACGGTCCCGGAGTTATTCGGCGCATCATTCGTACGTGCTTTTCGCCGAATGGTTGTTATGGATGGTGGCCCTGGGCTTGGAAGTGATTCAGCTTGTTGCTGATATGGTGGCACGGCCCGCACAGCCGGCCTGAAAATGGTATCGGTGCTGTTCCGTTGCCACTGCCAATCTTCCACTCACGCCAATGCTGGAAAGATGTGGATTTTTCGATGGGAGTGTAGAATCCCAGAGGTTGATGAAACGCCCGGTGGGCGTTACAGATGACTAAAGACTGGGATGAGCGCGACAATCGGCGGAGACTAAAGATGGTAAAGCTTGGGGTCAACATAGATCATATTGCCACGGTGCGCCAGGCCCGGCAAGGCCGGGAACCGGATCCGGTCTGGGCGGCGGTGGAGGCGGAACTTGGCGGGGCCGACCTGATTACCGTGCATCTCCGCGAGGATCGACGCCATATTCAAGATCGGGATGTGACAGTGTTGCGGCAAACGACGGGCGTTCCTTTGAATCTGGAAATGGCGGCCGTGCGCGAGATTATCGGGATTGCACTGAAGCTTAAACCCGCCATGGTTACCCTGGTGCCAGAGAAGCGCGCCGAGGTGACGACGGAAGGCGGATTGGATGTTTGCAGCCGGCAGACGATGTTGGCCGAAATGGCCAAAAAAATGCATGGCGCGGGCATTCGTGTGAGCGCTTTTATTGATGCCGATGTGCGGCAGGTAGAGGCGGCCAAGGCGGTTGGTTTCGACCTGTGCGAATTGCATACCGGACCTTACGCGCTGGCAACCGGTGCCGGTTTTGTGCAGTTGCAGCACGAGCGACTGCGTTTGGCGGGGGAAGAGATTTTAAACCTGGGTATGCAATTCAATGCCGGACACGGTCTAAATTATCGCAATGTTGGCGCGATCGCCGCTTTGCCCCATGTTAACGAATTGCACATCGGCCATGCGATCGTCAGCCGGGCTTTGTTTATTGGATTGCGCGCGGCAGTGCGGGAAATGAAACTGGCCATTGCGGAGTCCGTCCGGTAAATAGACTTGGGCGCTCTGGCGCGGCTATGATGTGAAGCGATGCCATCGTCGTGTTGGGCGATGTTCTTTTGAGGAGAAAATCTGAAATGTTCAAAGGTACCTTCACCGCGTTGGTAACACCATTTAATCAGGGGGGCTTTGATGCCGCGTGCTATGCGCAGCAAATAGCCTTTCAAGCCCGGCATAAGGTGACGGGGATTGTGGCGGTGGGCACCACCGGCGAATCGCCGACACTTTCCCATGACGAGCATCACCTGGTCATTGAAACCGCGGTGCGCGCCGGCCACAAGGCCGGCCTACAAGTCATGGCCGGCACCGGGTCTAACAGCACGGCCGAGGCCGTGGATTTAAGCCGCCACGCCCAGCGTGCGGGAGCGGATGCCGTGCTCTCGGTCAATCCTTACTACAACAAGCCGACGCAGGAAGGGCTGTATCGGCACTTCAAGACCATAGCCCAATCCGTGAAGATTCCGGTGGTGCTCTATAACATTCCGGGTCGTACCAATGTAACCATGACGGTGGCGACCATGGCCCGGCTGGCCAACGATTGTGCGAACATCACAACCGTCAAAGATGCCGCGGGAAATCTGGATTTGACGACGGAAGCGGTGGCGGCCGGTCTGACGGTGCTCTCCGGTGATGATTCCTTGACTTTGCCGATGATGGCCGTGGGTGCGGTGGGGGTGGTGAGCGTGGCTTCAAACATCGTGCCCGGTGAGGTGCGTAAGCTGGTGGAGGCGGCATTAGCAGGCGATTTTGTACGTGGGCGGCGGTTGCATCAGCGGATATTTGGTTTATGCAAGGCATTGTTTGTGGAAACCAATCCAATTCCGATTAAAACCGCCATGGCGATGCTGGAAAGGGACACCGGTGAAATGCGTTTGCCACTATGCGAACCTGCGGATGGCAATCGTGAGGTGATTCGCCGGGCACTTTCGCAAATCGGTCTGTTGTAAGCGGTGTAGATTTTTTACGGAGATCTGACGATGAATAAAGGAAAAATCATTTATCCTCCAACATTAAAGGATTGGGGTCTGCTGATTATTCGACTGATGTTGGCGTGGGTGTTTATCTATCACGGATCGCAGAAACTTTTCGGAGCGTTTGGGGGGATGGGCATGGTCGGTTTTGAGCATTTCATTGCCGGTGTGGGGGCACCCATGCCCAAGGTCAGCGCTTATCTAAGTGCCCTGACGGAGTTCTGTGGCGGCATTGTGCTATTGTTGGGTACGGGCACCCGGCTGGCGGCTATACCTATGTGCATCAACATGGGCGTGGCGGTGTGGGTGATGCATAGCCACGGATTTTCCGGCGTGCATGACCAGGGAGGCTATGAATACCCCCTGGAATTGGGCGTAGTGCTTTTCGGTTTATTAGTGGCCGGGCCGGGCCGACTGACATTGGGGGCTTTGCTGCGCGGCGCACGTATGGGTGGCGGTCCAACTCCCACGAGCCAAAGTACGCGGTAAGTAAGGCTCTGCGGGCCAACCGAGGATCTGTATGCGAATGCAACGTACCGCTTGGGTGGCTGTGGGGATAGCGCTGTTGGCCCTGCTGGTGGGTTGTTCGCAGTCGCCTCCGCGCCCGCCGAAAGGGCCTGCCGCATCGGCGCATATAAGCCCGGTGGATAGGGCGGTGTTGGCAAGATTTTTGCCGAGTCTGGCCAGAGCACACCGGGATAAAACCCAGTTGGCCTTTCTGGCAAGGTTCAAGGGGCTTTCCCCGCCGGTGGCCAAATTCAACCAACAGATGGCCCTCCAGCAGGGGCGACTGTTGCGGCAGTTACAAACGTGGGCGGACCGGCACCATCTGAATTTGAAATATGACTATCCCAAGTCGGTACGCGGTGCGGCCCTGCGGGTGCAAGCCGGGGTAGACGGGCATTCGTTGCTCGCGGCCGGCGAGCCGAAGTTTCAGCGTCTATATCTGGTGTTCATGTATAGCGATTTTTCGTGGCAGGTAGCGCTGGATAAGTCACTGATGAGGTATGCGACCAATCACGGTTTAAAGCGGTATCTGATAAACGCCTTGGCGATCAATCGTTCGTCGATGGAGCGAATTGAAAAACTCCTGGGCCAATACCGTTGGGTGCCCACCCATCCTTGACGGCCGCGCACGGCACACGCGGCATACTTTGGTTTTACAGCGGCGCGGCGGCCAACCATCGTTGACTGTCGGGTACATGATCGGTGCGGTGAGTCTGCGGTTCCATACATCGACCGGAGATGGTCTGGACCACAATTTTGTGCATGGCCAGATCTTCCAGGGCGGTACTACGCCCATGGCCTGGCCGATGATGCGGCCGCAAGCGCCGATATTTGGCCTCGTTGGCGGTTCGGACGGCGTTTTTTTCGGACAAATCGGTCACCGGCAGCAATCGGCCTTCGATAATAATTGAGGCGTAATCATTCATCTCTGCGGCGCACCAGTCCACTTCAAAGCATACTTGATTATTGTTTTGAAGGATTGCGCCTTTGCGGCCGGTCATTGCCAGACGCAGGTAAATAGCCCCTTGGTGCCAACAAAATGGAAATGGCAGGCTGTAGGGCCGGCCGTCACTATCGGCCATCCCCAGCCGACCGATCAGCGAGTCATTGAGAAGTTGGTCTATCGCAACATTGGCCATGGCTATCATCGGTTACTCCTAAACACGGTATTACAACCTTGATATCCAGAATATACCTGCTATAGTACTAAGGCAAGTGACCGCGGCTGTCGGACGGTGGAGTCGGCCGGGGCCGCGGTATCGGGACCGTTTTGGCTAAGCCGAAGAGTCGCTTTGGCGCTGCAGGAGTCTGGACCATGATTCAAAGAGCGGATGCGGAACTGCCCTCGGTCAGCGAGCGGCGCAGCGGTTACAGCGCTGCGGATTTTAACATCTCGCCGCTGATTGCATTTTATGAAGTCACCCGGGCCTGCAATCTGTTGTGCAAACATTGCCGGGCCGAAGCACAGCCGCATCGCCATCCCTTGGAACTGGACACCGGCATGTCGCGGCGTTTGCTGGATACTCTGGCGGGTTTTCCCAAACCGCCGATGCTGGTATTGACCGGTGGAGACCCGATAAAACGCCCTGATGTTTTTGATCTGGTGGAACATGCGGTAGGTTTGGGCCTGAAAACCGCCATGACTCCCTCCGCCACGAAACTGGTGACCACGGAAGCGGTAGTCCGGCTCAAAACGGCGGGTTTGCATCGGTTGGCGGTCAGTTTGGATGGGGCCAGCGCCGAGCGGCACGACAGTTTCCGAGGCGTACCGGGCAGTTTCCAGCGCACCCTGGAGATTATGCGTGACGCTCGTGCGGCACACCTGCCGATGCAGATTAACACCACGATTTCCCGGCATAATTTTGACCAGATCGACGAGATGGCCCATTTGCTGGTCGGCCATGGTATTGTGATGTGGTCGGTATTCTTTTTAGTGCCCACGGGTCGCGGCCTGGCCGAACAGCGCATAGCGCCGTGGGAATATGAAATCGCGTTTGAAAAGCTCTACGAGCACAGCCTTATCCAACCGTATCAGATTAAAACCACGGAAGCCCCGCATTTTCGGCGCTTCATGCTGGAGCGCAGCGGGTGGAAGCCTGGCCGCGAAAATGAGAAATCCGGCCAAACCCTGCCGGGTATGGTGGGCACCAACGATGGACGGGGAGTCATGTTTATCAGCCATATTGGAGAAATTTATCCCAGCGGCTTTATGCCCATTCTTTGCGGCACTTTTCCCAAAGATTCACCCGTGGATGTGTATCAAAATTCCCCCCTGTTCAAATCGTTGCGTGATCCGAATCAGATCAAGGGTAAATGCGGATTTTGCCGCTACCGGGAGATCTGCGGCGGCAGCCGGGCCAGAGCCTACGCCCTCACCGGAGATCCCTTGGAATCGGAACCGGATTGTGTACACGTGTCACTGCGTTCTACCAGGAGTGGTGCCTTATGCTAAGCATTACCAACTTACTCTGTGGCCAGCAGGCCGGCAACGAACGGTTGCGTTATGGCCATACGGGGGCCGCCGGCAGTTTGGCTGATGGCCGTGTCGGGGTGCCCAAACCGGTGGTGGTGTGGGCCTTGACGCGGGCGTGCAATTTGCGCTGCGTGCATTGCTACGCTTCGGCCACGGCCGCGCCGGATACCGGCGAATTAACCCGGCGCGAAGGCCTGGATTTGCTTGATGATTTGCGTGGATTTGGCGTGCCGGCGGTGCTGCTTAGCGGCGGAGAGCCACTGACGCGGC
>JAJYZF010000127.1 GCA_021800165.1 Planctomycetota bacterium
ACCGGGGTGCTGGCGGCGGAGACGAGCTATAGGCTGGTGGCCCAGACCGGCGTGGCCGACGCTTCCGGCCGAATGGCGCGGTTGCTGCGTGTTTTGCTCAATACTATGCTGCAAAGTGAGGGCGGCGACGGCGAGTTCATCTGCATCAACGACAAAATGTACAAATTTTATATTTGCTGGTTGCGTGACCATGTGCATGCCCTGAAGGGCCTGCGTTACTTTGACGGAGTCCTGCTGCAATCAGGAATTGATCTTTATGCCGATTTTCAGCGGAGCGACGGCATGATCTGGGACCGGGTGGGCCGGGGGCTTTCGCCCTATCAGACCTGGCGCGACCACGAATTCGCCGATGGCGGTTTCATCCGCACGGTGCCCGGCAATCCGCAGGCTCGGCTGGAGCGCATTCCCGTTGAAAACGATGTCGAATACCTGTTTATTGAAGGCTTGTATTTAACCTGGCAGGCCACCGGCGATGACGCCTGGATGCGGTGTCTGCTGGACCGGGCGATTCGGGCGGTGGGCTACGCCACCAGCGATCCTTGCCGCTGGAGCCGTAAATTTGAGTTGCTCAAACGCGGTTATACCATCGACACGTGGGACTTTCAGCATGAAGAGGATGCCGCGATCAGCGGATCCATGATGCGTATCGACCCGGAGCGCACCCGCTTTGGCGTGATGCACGGCGATAACACCGGCATGGCGGCGGCGCTGGGCTATCTGGCGGAAATGCTTCTGGCGGTGGGTCGGGCCACAGAGGCGCAAAACTTCCAGGATCTATCGCGGAAGCTGATGCAACGGATGGTGGCACTGGCCTGGAACGGAGAGTTTTTTACGCATTTTGTGGATGAAGATCCGGGCGTAAAGCGCGATGTGGGCGGTACACCCACCGCGGAACAAATTACGCTATCCAATGCCTACGCTCTGGGGCGCGGCATTACGCATGATCAGGCGGTGAAAATTATCCGCAGTTATCAGCAAATCAGGCAACGGATGCCCGCGAGCAGTCCGGGGGAATTTTACAACTGCTATCCGCCGTTCGAGCGTGGTTTTCATGTGGATCAATGGGAATATATGAATGGTGGGGTGTCGCCGATTGTGGCCGGCGAACTGGCCCGCGGAGCCTTTGCGCATGGCTTTGAAAGTTACGCCGTGGATATTCTTACACGGATGCTGGGCTGGGCGGAGAACCATGGAGGAACGTTGCACTGCTGTTGGAAGGGGAAAATGCCGCCTCCGGTGGCCGCCAACTACCAGCCCCTGGACTTAAGGCCGACGGCCAACGCCCACTTCCGCGCCGATTCGCACCACCCAGGGGTTTTGCCGTGGCTGGGCGAGGCGGGCAATGATTTAGCGCAAATACCCACCGGCAGGCAGAATTGGAATGGGGTGGATTTTGACATTGTTGATCCGGAGCATAACGCCGGCCGCAGTTGCCTGATTCTGGGCCGGACGGACGGGTTTCATCATCAGGCTGGTGTGGTCGTGGGTCGCCGGACCGCCCGATCCATTTACCTGCTCCACGCCTGTTCCAATGTCGGTCCCGAAGTCGGAGTGCTGGTGGGTTGGCTGACGCTGCATTATACGGATGGTACCCACCAGACCCGGTACATCCAGACGGGCCGGGAAGTGGCGTCATGGTTTATGCCCGGCAATGCGGAACCGGAACGCCACCACACCCTGCGACTGGCCTGGCGCGGGGCCAACGCCAAGTTTAAAAATGTGGGCGTTTATACCTGGGGCATGGGGGTGGACCATCCTGAAGTGGCCTTGGAGCGTGTGGAATTCACCGCGGCGGAGAATTCCAGCCGGTGGATGGTCCTTGGACTGACCCTCAGTGATCAACCAGTGCAACTGCCGGTATCGGAAATATCCTACGGTATTCCCGCCAAATGGGGTGCGGCGGCAGTGGTGCGGGCGCTGATGGAAGGCCTGGTGGGCGTCACGGACCGGGCACGGGCGATGGATGTGGTCGAATTGGCACCACGCTGGGCGGCCACCGATGAAGCCCACGTGGAAGCCACCGCGGCCTGGTCAGCCAGTGAAGGCTACGTGGCATACCGGTATCGGCATGACCACGCGGGCAAGATGCTGGAACTGTTGTTGACCGGCAGCGGCCGGTGCGGTACGCTGCGGTTGCTTCTGCCGCCGGAGGCGGTTGCGGTGCGGTCGGTTCTGGTGGATGGAGCGCCCGCCGCTTACACCGGCCAACGCACTGAAAATTCACTCTATTTATGTATGGATTTGCCCACACTAAGCCCGCGGCGGGTGAGAGTAGACTACGGCTAAACCCCGGAAGGTGTCGCGGGTGTGCGCAAAAGACTCGCACCCGCTTTTTTTCAAGGACAAGGTATACCATGACCAATTCACATTCATTGCCCCCGAATTTGATTATCCTGTGCGTGGATGAGATGCGCGGAGATTGCCTGGCCGCCAACGGACTCAATCCGGATATTCGCACGCCCCACATGGACGCGGTGGCGGCGCGCGGGGTGAATCTTTCCCGGCATTTCACCTGCTTTCCCAAATGCGTGCCAGCCCGCATCAGCATGACCACGGGGCGTTACACCCATACGGATGGCTATCGCACGATATGGCAACACCTGCCGGTGGACCAGCCGAATGTCCTCAAGACCCTGGTGGGTCTGCACTATGAGGCGGCCGTACTGGGACTCAACCATGCCTGGGAAAACATGCACGAGGCCAGCCATACACCACCGGAGTTGAAACCCGGCCAACGTGGGCTGCGGATTGACCATCATTCCTGGACGCGGCCGCTGAAAGCCATTTATGAAAAGTATAAGGCCCAGGCACCGGACTTGACAGGGGCGGCCGAACTGGTGGAACTGGACCGCCCGTTGACCGCCGATACCCGCTACCGTGGCGACCTTGATGTACACTGGGACAGCGAAGCGATTACCACACAGGCCATTGAGCTGCTCACCACGCTGCGGGATCGATCGCGTCCGTTGTATCTGCAGGTGAATTTAAGCCCGCCGCATCCACCCTATGCCGCGCCCGAACCATGGTATTCGATGTACGATCCGGAAAAGATAACGGCGTTTCCGCACGACCTGCCGGTGAACGCTCCGCTGTCGCTGCGGAAGCAGCGGGAGTTCCGCACGGGGCTGCATCCGCGGGAGCAATTGCTCAAAAAGATGCAGGCGGTTTATTACGCCATGATCAGCCGGGTGGATGAGCAATTGGGGCGTATCTTGCGGGCTATTGAGCAGCAGGGACTCTGGGAGAATTCCATCGTTGTGGTGCTTTCGGACCATGGCGATTTTGCCGGTCAATACGGATTGGGCGAAAAGTGGGATACCACATTTGCGGACTGTCTTACCCATGTGCCATGTGTGCTGGCGGGCCGTGGTTTGCCGGCGGGCAAAACCATTTCCGGCTTGACCGATCATACGGATCTGGCTCCGACGCTGCTGGGCCTGCTGGGGCTTAAGCCGGACTGGCTGGTGCATGGTCATGATCTGCGGCCGCTGCTGGAGGGCCGGGTGGAGCGGGTGCGGGAGGCGGTATTTGCCGACGGCGGTCACGAGGCCGAGATGCGCCGCCGGTTCAGCTTTCCCGGAGCGGACAGCGGCAAGCAGCGTACGTATCGCAATTGCCCGGACGCCATGGCCCGGGCCAAGATGGTGCGCACCGATCGTTACAAGCTGGTTCTACGGGAAACCGGCGATCATGAGCTTTATGATCTGCAAACGGATCGCTGGGAACTTTCCAACCGTTACCATGACCCGGCGCTAGGCCCGGTTCGCGCCGACCTGATGGAAAAAATGCTGCAATGGTGTTTGCGCACGGATACCGACCGGCCCTATCAGCAGCTCGTGGGTGCCTGACCGGAGCTTGCCCCCCCGCCTTAGAGGTGGTGCGGTGCTGGGCCGGGTCGCCTTGAGACTTATCCCGCAACGGGCAGTCCACCGGCCCTGGACTCTGGATTGCCGGCCGGGACAATCTCCAGCGTTACCTCCGGTGGGCCTTGGGCGGTAATCTCGCACTGGCCGTCTTCCCGGCGGTGCCATTGGACCTGGATTGGCCCGGCGGGGTGCGGCACAACGCCGCGGGCCTGCCGGATGGCGGCCACCCGTGGATTCACCAACAAATGCCGGCTCTGTCCTGGTGTTTTTTCCCGCACACCCAGTACGTAGCGTGCAAAATATTCCAACGGCGCGCTGGACCAGGCGTGGCACAGGCTGCCTTTTTGCCGGATGCCGCGATGCAGACATTCCCAGAGGGTCCAGGCGTGATGATCCTGCATGAGGCGCATGTGATCGGCGATCAGGCGTTCAGCGATATCGAAGCGCGCGATGCGCACCAGTGCCAGCAGGGCATACTTGAGAAAATAAAGCTCGGCAAAGTCATCGGCGGGCCGGCCCCGGGCGGCCTTTTCGGCGTTGGTTTGCAGCCGCTGTAAGACGTAGCCGATCAGGGCTGGTTCCTGAGTGGGGTCGGCCAGGCCAAAGGCCAGGGCCAGAATGTTCACATGCAGAATTTCCCGTTCCACCCGCCGACCTTCGGCAAACCCGCCGGCAAAGCGCCCGGCATCGGGCAGCCACAGCCGATCTCGGAAGGCCTGCCCAACCAGCCCCGCCTGTTGCCGATAATCCCGTGCTTTCGGTTCGTGGCCGACGGCGTGGTGGAGTTCCGCCGCATCGCTTAGGGCCTGGTAACGCAGGGCGTTGAGCACGCCATTTTCATCGTATTTTCGGGCCTCTTCCAAGACCCCCCAATCAATAAACTGCAGGTAGTGGTCGCGGACATCCCAGAGAACCGAATGGGACGAGGTTTTCCACGTGGGACTGCCCAGCAGCCGATCAACCGCCGGCAGACACGCCAGCAGGGTGGAGTTATCTCCGGTGCGGGTCCAGTAATCGTGCAGCCACAGAGTATAAATCAGGGTGAAATCCCCCCAGGTGGTTTGGAGCCAGGCGGACGCGGCTCCCGGCATCTGGCCGTTGGCGTGTTGGGCCTGGGCAAAAAGCCGCAACGCCCTGCGCACCACCGCATGATTCTGGCACAGCACCATGTGGACCATGGATTGTACGTAGCTATCACCGAGATACAGTCCGCGCTCCCTCCACGGGGAGTCGCAGAATACTTCTTCCGTACCGGCGCGCAGCGTTTGCGCGCCGATATCCCACGTCCAGTTCAACACATCGGAATCGCAATGGAAGGCTCCGATGGAGGCGGGCAGACACCGGGCGTCGCGCAGGGCCAGCGCATGAAGCACAATCCGGCCGGATTGAGGCGACCGGCGGCGAATGGTGATCTGGGCATAACGCCCGCCACGCGGGTGAAAGGTTTCCAAGTTCCCACGACCACCGCCGCAGATAAAGCGATCCGCCGATTCCACAAATGGGTTACAGGCAAATAAATCCAGGCTGCCATCGGTGCGCCGCCGCTCATCGTACGCCAGATCCACCACGGTACCGGCTGGGGCTTCAATGTCCACGATAACATGGCCCAGATATTCAGTGCCAAAATCAGCCATAACGGTGAAGTCGTTGTCCATCGGCAGGGTCAGCGGCCAGGGCGATGACCCGAGGGGAGCCATCGGTTGCGGCTGATCCCAGCTCATCATACGGGCGGGACAAGCCGGCAATTCTGCCGCCGACACCAGCCGCCACGCCGGATCATCAAGGTTTAGGTTAGCCAAGGTCGGCGGTGCGGCTTGCCAAGTGGGGCCATTTTCCATGGGTCGCGATGGTTTATAACGCAAAACGTGCGGATCGGATAAGTTGGGACTGGCTTTGGCCTGCACATGGGAGGCCACAGGCAGGCCCACCAGCAGTGGATAGGCTCGTTGAATTTGCTGCGGTTGGCCGCACAAGAGGTTCCAGCCTTGGTTGAGCCAAACGGTGGCGTTCTGTCGGTTGCCCCTGGCAGCGTCATCGATGCCGCTGATTTCGCGGCCATTAAGGAAATGCGGTCCCCAGTGCAGCCCCAAGGTTATCTCTTGCGCACTGGGACTGTGCAGGAACGTGGCGTAGCTAAAGCGGCGCGGGACGGCGGGATGGCCCGGGGAAGGTTCCGGCAAAACATCCATGCTGATAAAACCGATGCGCTGCTCATCCGCAATAAGCACGCCGCCCTGGATCTGGTCCGGATGGATGATATGGCCCGTGGGCATTACCAGTAAACGCGCAACCAGATCCGACTTCCGGGAGATGGCCACGGGCGCTTGCCACAAGGGGTTGGCGGCAATCAGGCGTTGCCGGGCGGCCAGGTCCAGAAGTTCCACCGGGCCGATGGCAAAGCTGAAATGCGGTACCTCATTTTTCCATGCCGCCACCCTTTGAACCTGCCAATCGCCGGGCGTGGTCAGATCCAGCGTGCCGGTGGGCGTATGGACTTGTCCCCAGGCTATAAATCGGCCGCAATCGCCCGGCATGCTCTGGAAGTTATTGGCGTTGATAAAACAGACTTCAACCATGATACAGTTGCTGCCCACCCATAGGTGGGGACCCAGATCATAGCTGTCAAATTCTTCATGCGGCGGAACAAAACGCCCGGGACCGTAGCCGACAATTTCACCATTGATCCACAGCCGATAGCGGGTGGAGGCAAATAGATGCAGTGCTGCCGGCGCACTGTTTCCAGCCCAATCGAACCGGCGGCGAAAAACCAGCCAATCGGTTGGGCCGGCGCTTGGCGGGTTCCCCGGCAACCAGACAAAGCGGGCCGGCGTGGTGTCTTTATTCATACTCGTTCCATCAAAAAAACGTGGGCTGTTACGGGCAGCCCGGGACATGATTCAGTTTTTCAATGCACGCGGCAGCATCAACACCCTGTCGGCCGGTGCAGACCGATGGACAGTCGCCGCCGCAGTGAGCTTATAATACCGCGCCGTGTCCTTCCCGCCAGAGATGGTGATTGGTCAGAGAAAGGAGGATTCCGGATCTACCGCATCCGGCGAGTTAACGCGCGCTCCGGGCGGTATCGGCAGCGGTCCGTTGAGCAGCGGATCCTGCGTTTGGCGTTGCCAGGCACTCAGGCGTTGGCGCATTTCATCGCGCACGGCCACGTATGCCGGGTGGTCCGCCAGGTTGTTATTTTCCTTGGGATCAAAGAGCAAATCAAAAAGCTCTTCGCGCGGTATGATCCGGCTGGTCCATCCATGGTCAAGCCATAGCTCGCGGCTGGGGCTGGGATCGCAATTGGCCACCAGGGGGCCACGGGGCGGATCAAAGCGGCGAATGTACTTGAAGCGGTCCGTGCGGATGCAACGCTGTGGTTCGTAGGGACAATGAAAATTAACTTCGGCGTAAATGGCGTCATGCACGGTTACGACCTGCCGACGTAGCAGGGGCATCAGCGAAACACCTTGCAACCAGGGTGGCCGGGGAATATCAAGCAGTTCGCACAGCGTCGGGAAGATGTCCAGTTGGCTGACCATGGCGTCGATGACCCGGCCGCCCGTAAATCCTCCCGGACCACGCATCATCAACAGCACACCCAGGCCATGATCGGTGAGATTGCATTTCATGGCGGGGAAAGCCGGGCCATGGTCCGTGGTGATGATGATAAGGCTGTTGGCGGCCAGTCCGGTTTGGTCCAATGCCGCCAGCACGCGCCCGATACCGTCATCCAGCCGACGCACGCTGGTATGAAACCCCGCCATGTCCAGCCGGGTTTCAGGCAGGTCGGGGAGAGGCGGTGGTGGCCGGAGAAACCGTGGATCGTCTGCCGGCTCCGGGGTTGGAAATGGCCGATGCGTTTTGTAAAACCCGACCGAAAGAAAAAATGGCTGCGTAACGGCGGAGCTGAGAAACGCGGCGGCGGCGGTATCCACACCTTCATTGGGGCTGCATGACTCCGGAACTTCCAAGACTTGATCATAGCCAAGCTGGGCCGTGTGGTGATTTTTGGACTCGTGTTCGATGCCGCAAAGGATGGTCTGATAGCCGACGGCCTTTAATGTCGAAACCAGATGCCAGCGTGGATCGTTAAGACCAAAGCCGCGGTGGGCCAGTCCCCACATGCCATTGTAACAGTTTAGCCCTTGCGCGGGATTATTTGCTTTTTTTAGGCTGTGGTGTTGACAAATGCTGGAAATCGCTTATGATTTACAGGCGTGTTAGGACGCCTGTAAGGAGATGCTATTATGGCCCGAA